>JAGRLJ010000309.1 GCA_020441805.1 Rhizobiaceae bacterium | reverse complement strand
CCGCGACAGGCTTGGGCCTGTCGCTGGGATAGAAAGTATAGGATAGCGTGATGACTTTGATATCCTTGGTATCCTGCTGGTTCACGATCTCGGGATCGATGAAGAAGACGACGGGAACGTCCCGCGCCTCGCCCGGCTTGAGCGTGAGATCGGTGAAGCAGAAGCATTCAAGCTTGTTGAAATAGGCGCCCGCGACCATCGGCGTGACATTGAAGACGGCGCGGCCGGTCTGGGTCTCGCTCGACGGATTGGCGATGCGGAAATTGACCTGTACGGTCTCGCCGATCCTCGGCTCGACGAAACGGTCGAGCGCCTTGAAATCCCAGCTCAGCTCCGAGGCCATGTTGGTGTCGAACTCGATGCGCATCGTCCGGTCCAGGATCACCGAGGACGCCTGTTCGACGCGCTGCGTCGTGCCGTTGAAGCCGGTCGCGCGGCAGAACATGTTGTAGAGCGGCACCGCGGCATAACTCATGCCGACCATGGCGCCGACGAAGACGACGCAGGCGACGAGCACGCCACTGTTGCCGTGATTCCTGCTGTCTGTCATTGCGTCGCTCCCGGCACCATCTTGATGATGGTCACCGCATAGAAAAGGATGGCGAGCCCGCCGAGCGCAACGCCGATGGCGATGCTGCGATTGCGGCGGGACTTGCGTTGCGCGTCGGTCAGATCGATCCGGTCGACCATGTCAGAAACCTCCCCTCATGCCACCCATGAAGGCGGCGGCGAAGTGGTCCGCCATGAGCAGCGAGAAGATCGCGAACAGATAGAGGATCGAGTAACCGAAAAGCTTCTTGGCCGGCACCATCGCCTTGTCGCCGTCCGGCATGCGGCGACAGAGAATGGAGAGCCATACGAAAGCCGCGCCCAGCACGCCGACCACGACGCCGTAGAGGGGCGAGGCGAAACCCAGAAAGGTCGGCGAAACGCCGGCGGCGGCGGTCAGCACGGCATAGACGACGATCTGGTCCTTGGTGACCTTCTCGCCGGCCACGTTCGGCAGCATCGGAACGCCAACCGCGCCGTAGTCGCGCATCTTGAAGAGTGCGAGCGCCCAGAAATGCGCCGGCGTCCAGAGGAAGATGATGAGGAAGAGCGCGATGCTCTCGACCGAGACCGAGCCGGTGACGGCCGCCCAGCCGATCATCGGCGGGAACGCGCCGGCCGCGCCGCCGATAACGATGTTCTGCGGCGTCCAGCGCTTGAGCCACATCGTGTAGATGACGGCATAGAAGAAGATGGTGAAGGCCAGCAGCCCGGCGGCCAGCGCGTTGACGACGAGGCCGAGCACAGCGACCGAGAAGCCGGAAAGCGTGATGCCGAAAGCCAGCGCCTCGCCGGGCAGGATACGGCCCGACGGAATCGGCCGTCCGGCCGTCCGGCTCATCACCGCGTCGATATCGGCGTCATACCACATATTGAGGGCGCCCGACGCACCCGCGCCCACGGCGATGCAGAGAATGGCGATGAAGCCGATCAGAGGATGGATATGGCCGGGCGCCACGATCAGGCCGGCAAAGGCAGTGAAGATGACGAGCGACATCACGCGCGGCTTGAGCAGTTCGAAATAGTCGCGGAACGTCGCTTCCGAGATCCGGACCGGCTCCGCCGCCACGCTTGCTTCGCTTTCGATCAACGCCATGAAATCGCTCTGTTCTTTCAGGAGGGAAACCGCCTGAAGGCGGTTTCCGGTTTTCGGTTGCGCTTACTTGATGCGCGGAAGCTGTTCCCACTGGTGGTAGGGCGGCGGCGAGGAGAGCTGCCATTCCAGCGTGTCGGCGCCTTCGCCCCACGGATTGTTGCCCGCGACGCGCTTCTTCATGAAGGCTTCGACGATGCCGATGAAGAAGATCACGACGCCGACCATCGAGATGTAGGAGCCGATCGAGGAGACATAGTTCCAGCCGGCGAAGGCATCGGGATAGTCAATATAGCGGCGCGGCATGCCGGCGAGACCGAGGAAGTGCTGCGGGAAGAAGACCAGGTTCACGCCGATGAACATGACCCAGAAATGCAGCTTGCCGAGGAACTCGCTGTACATGTAGCCGAACATTTTCGGGAACCAGTAATACCAGGCCGCGAAGATCGCGAAGACCGCGCCCAGCGACAGGACGTAGTGGAAATGCGCGACCACGTAATAGGTGTCGTGCAGCACGCGGTCGAGGCCCGCATTGGCGAGCTGGACGCCGGTCACGCCGC
Organism: Rhizobiaceae bacterium; assembly: GCA_020441805.1. Classification (GTDB taxonomy): domain Bacteria; phylum Pseudomonadota; class Alphaproteobacteria; order Rhizobiales; family Rhizobiaceae; genus Rhizobium_E. The sequence goes on along the minus strand of JAGRLJ010000309.1, from coordinate 83 downwards.
CCACGGTGAACAGGAAGATGAAGCCGATCGCCCAGACCATGGGCGTGCGGAATTCGAGCGAACCGCCCCACATCGTCGCGATC
>JAGRLJ010000038.1:21856-24161 GCA_020441805.1 Rhizobiaceae bacterium | reverse complement strand
TTCAAGTGGCAGCAATTCATCTTCGGGCTCCTGATCCTGCCGATGGTGGCGCTCTATGCCCGGTCCCCGCATATCCGAACGCAGATCTGAGGATTTCACCACATGTCGGCCTATTTCCGCAAAGGGAGAGAGTAAAATGGCGGTTTATCAGACAACCGATCTGACGGCGGCGAGCTATTCCGTCGCGCTGTTCGGCCTGGCCGCGACCGCGATCCTGCTCCTGATCGGCACGACCTGGGTCGGCCGCGGCTGGCGCCTGCCGGTGACGCTCTGCGCGGTCGCGGCGCTGATCGGCGTCGGCGCCGCCCATGAGGCGCGCGCCGCCTGGCTCGCCGGACACGGCGTCCCGGTCGTCTATCATTATGTCGGCTGGTCGGTCTCCATGCCGCTTCAGGTGCTGGCGCTCTATTTCATGGCCAACACCGCCGGCCGCCTGGGCGCGGGCCTGTTCTGGCGGCTGGTCGTCGTCTCGGTCCTGATGGTCTTCGTCCGCTATCTCGGCGAGGCGCAATACATGCATGCGACGCTCGCCTTCCTGATCGGGCTGGTCTTCTGGCTCTATATTCTCGGCGAGCTCTATTTCGGCCGGATGGACGAGGTGATCCGCGCCTCGACCGGCGACCATCTGCGCCGCGGCTATTTCTGGCTGCGCCTGATCGTCACCATCGGCTGGGCGATCTATCCGCTCGGCAACTTCCTCACCGCCTTCGCCGGCATGGTCGACGACGGCAGCCTGTCCGTCACCTACAACCTGGCCGACATTCTCAATCGCATGGCTTTCGGCGTCGCCGTCCTTGCGACGGGCATCCTCCTCTCCGACGAGGCGAGACATGCCTGATCCCAAGTCCATGCCCTCAATCCCTGCTCATTCAAGAGGTACACGTCCATGAAGGGTGCAGACGTCATTGCCATCATCATATTGGCCGCGATCGTCATCGCCGTCGCCGCCTATCTTCTGCACTGGCTCTATCGCCGTTCGACCAAGGACGTGAGCTTCGTACGGACCGGCTTCGGCGGCGAAAAGGTCGTCATGGGCGGCGGCGCGCTGGTGCTGCCGATCCTCCACGACCTCACCGAGGTCAACATGAACACGCTCCGGCTCGAAGTGACCCGGGCGCGCGAGAAGTCGCTGATCACCAAGGACAGGATGCGCGTCGAGCTCACCGTCGAATTCTATGTCCGCGTCGCGCCGAATGTCGAGGCGGTCGCGACCGCCGCGCGCAGCCTCGGCAACCGCACCATGAATGCCGAACAGCTCAAGGACCTGATCCAGGGCCGCTTCGTCGACGCGATGGGCGGGGCAGCGGCCAAGATGACGCTCGAACAGATCCACGAGAACCGCCAGGCCTTCGTCAAGGAGGTCAAGCAGGAAGTGACCGAAAGCCTGGCGCTCGACGGCCTCGAACTGGAATCGGTGTCGCTCACCTCGCTCGACCAGACCGACATCAAGCTGTTCAACGCCTCCAACACCTTCGACGCCGAAGGCCTGACCCGCCTCACCGAGCAGATCGAAAGCCGAAAGAAGAAGCGCAACGATATCGAGAAGGATACCGAGGTCGCGATCCGCGCCAAGAATCTCGAGGCCGAGAAGAAGAGCCTCGAAATCCAGCGGGACAGCGAATATGCCCGTCTCGCCCACGAGGCCGAGGTCTCCATCGAGCGGGCCACGAAGAAGTCGAAGATCGCCGCCGAGAACGCGACGCGCGAACGCGAGATCGAGGCCGTCAAGCTGCGCGAACGCGAAGCCGTGGAGCGCGCCCGCATCGACATGGAATTGCAGGTCGAGTCGCTGGAGATCAAGCGCCGGGAAACCATCCAGATCGGCGAGCAGGTGCGCGAGATCGCGGTTTCGATGAAGTCGAAGGAACGGTCCGAGGCACAGGCCGAGGCCGAGTCGGCCCGGGCGGCGATGGTCGAGGCGCAGGAACGGGTCCAGACGATCCGCGACACAGAGATCGCCAACCGCCAGAAAGCCGTCGAACTCATCGAGGCGCAGCGCGTCGCCCAGGCGGAAGCCGAGAAGACCCGCATCCTGGCCGAGGCCGAGAAGGCCGCCGCCCAGGACCGCGCCGACGCCGACCGGATCGCGGTCGCGGCACTGGAGGAACGGCTCCGGGTCGAGGCGGCGGGCAAGGAGAAGCTCAACGCGGCCGAGAACCTGCGCTCCGACGCCTCCCGCAAGTCGTCGCTGCACAAGGCGCTGGTCGAGAATCTGCCGTCGATCATCCGCGAGAGCGTCAAGCCGATGGAGAAGATCGAGGGCATCAAGATCATGCATGTCGAGGGCCTGCCCGGACTGTCGGGC
>JAGRLJ010000038.1:4068-21816 GCA_020441805.1 Rhizobiaceae bacterium | reverse complement strand
CGACGGCAATCTCGCCGAGCAGGTCGTGAGCTCGGCGCTGCGCTACCGCACGCAAGCGCCCTTCGTCGATACGCTGCTCGGCGAGATCGGCCTTTCGGGCGACACCGTCCACCGGGCGCACACGCTGAGCGACCTGTCGAAGATCGTCTATACCGAGCCGTCCGCGCCGGAAAAGAACCGAGGTCGCGACAAGCCCCGCGCCAACTGAGCCGAGCGCGGTCGGTATCCTCCGTCCGCGCCCCACCCGCATCCCGTCGGAAACCGGAAAGCCTGACCCATGTCCCAGAAGGGCCCGAATGTCGAACGCAGCATCCTGATCTTTTCGGTCTGGGCCGTGCTCGGCTTTCTCGGGCTTGGCATCTTCCTCGAAGGCATGGCCCGCGATCTCTGGCCGCTCTCTGCCTTGGGCGTGGCGGCGATCGTGCTGGCCTTCGGCGCCCATATCGTCATCAACGGCCTGTTCTCAACCGGCTTCACGCCCGGCGAGACCGCGCTCGGGATCGGCGCCTATGGCGCGCTGGGCCTAGTCTTCGTGGCCGGCGCGGCGGGCGGGGACATGACCGCGGCGGATTACTATTCCGGCCTGACGCTGTTCGGCGTGCTGGCGGCGGGGTTCCTCGCCTATCTCCTGACGCGCCACGGGCTGCGCACGGCCTTTTCGCAATTCCATATAAAGCCGGCCTCGGGCCGGGAGGCGGCGCGATGATCTGGCTGCCGCTCTACGGCCTGTTCTATGCCGCCATCACGCTCTACTGGGCGCGGATCGCCGCGCGGGAGAATGGAGATGTCGAGACCTATTTCTCCGCCGGGCACAGCCTGTCGCCCTGGATCTCGGCACTGGTCCTTGCCGGCGCGAGCCTGTCGGGCTGGGTCCTGCTCGACGGCGCGGCGCGGATCGGCGCGGGCGGCTTCGGCCTGCCGGCGCTTTTGCAGGCGGGCGTCGCGCTGGCTCTGCCCGGGGTCTTCTTCTTCAAGCGGATCTGGCTGGTCGGCCAGCGGCTCCGGCTTTCCTCGCTGGGCGAATTGCTGCGCGCCTATTATGCGTCGGAATTCCTGGTGGCCTTCGCCTCGGCGGTGGCGGCGCTGTTCGCCGTCGCCTTCGCCGGACTGCAACTTGCCGCGCTCTCGCGGCTCATCGCCCTGCTGACGAATGGCGAAATCTCTGCGACGGTCGCATCCGTGGTCGTCGCGATCGTTCTCCTCGGCTATGTCGTGATCGGCGGCATGCGCGCCGTCGGCTATCTCGGCGCGATCCAGACAGTGCTGGCCGGCGCCGCGATCGTGGGCTTCGCCGCCTTCGCGCTGATCGGTCTCGGCGGCTTCGGCGCGTTGAACGACCGGCTCGCGGTCCTTGCCGCCGATCCCGCCAGGGCGGGCGCCTTCATCGTCAGCGGCGTCGTCCAGTTCACCGCCGGCGCGGGGCGCGAGGCGGCCGCCGGCCATGAGGGGACGGCGCTGGCAAGCCTGTCCGTCGCCTTTGCCCTCATGGGCTTCCAGGCGAGCCCGCTTGCGATGAAGGTCGTGCTCTCCACGCGCAGCCCGCGCGGCGTCGCGGCCGGCCAGACCTGGGTCATGGCGGGCGCCTTCGGCGGGCTGATCGCCCTCTGCATGGCCTCGATCGGCGCGGCATCCCTGATCGATCCGGCCTTTTCCGTCGCGGGCCTCCTGCAATCGCTGTCGCCCTGGTTCGGCGCGTGGCTGTTCATCGGCCTGCTGGCAGGCGTGCAGCTCGTGGCGGGGCTCGCTTTGCTGACGGCGGGCGAAGGGCTGGTCCGCCATCTCTACAAGCCGTGGTTCCATGGCGATCTCGGCCGGCGCGGCACGGTGAACGTGACCCGCATCGTCATCGGGCTCCTGCTGCTCGCCTCCGTGCTGATGCAGAACCTGACCCCGATCACGCTGACCATGCTGGCCTCGCTCGCCCTGCCGCTCGCCTTCCAGCTCTGGACGCCCCTGCTCGGCATGACCTGGCTCCGCTGGTTCACCACGCCGGCCGTCGCGACCGGCGTCGGCTTCGGCATTGCCGGCGTGCTGCTCACCGAGCCCTTCGGCATTGCCGTACTTTCCTCTTTCGGCCTCGACCTGCCCTGGGGCCGGGCGCCATGGACCCTCCACTCCGCCGCCTGGGGCATGGCCGCCAATCTGACTGTGACGCTGCTCGTCTCCGCCTTCACCCGCAGGCGCGGCTTCGGCGCCGAGGCGGAGGAAGCGCGGCGTCTGCTGCACGGCATCCTGCGCGGACGGCCGAATGCCAGCGCCCTGCGCTCGACGGCATGGTCGATCACGCTCGCCTGGCTGTTCCTCGCCGTGGGACCGGGCCTGGTTTTCGGCAACTATGCCTTCCTGCGCGCCGATGGCGGCTGGGCGCTCGGCATGCCTTCCCTCTGGGCGTGGGGCCTGCTCTTCTGGATCGCAGGCCTCGGCCTCGTCTGGTTCCTGTCCTACAAGATGGACATGGCGAGCCCGCTGACGGGCGAAGTGCCTCCCTATCATCCGCCACCCAGATTGCGGCCTGACCAGCGTCAGGCCGAACGCCAGCGCCTGCGGGTGCTCGCCGTCACCGCCGCCGTGGGCTTCGCGCTGGTCGTGCTCACCGCGCTCAGCTTCGGCCGTTGACCAGCTATTCGCGAGGAAGCCACATGCCGCCCTTTGTCTTCAACACCACGAAAAGCATTCAATTCGGCGCCGGCGCGCTCGGCAGGCTGAGCGATCTCGTCAAGGCCGCGGCGGGAACGCGGGTGATGCTGGTGACCGATCCCGGCATGCTGGCGACCGGCATCGTCGACCGCGCGCGACAGATCCTGGCAGGCGCCGGGGTCGAGGTCGCGCTATTTTCCGATGTCGAGGCCGATCCGCCCGAAACCGTGGTCCATGCCGCCACCGACACGGCCCGCGCCTCGGATGTCCAGGCCGTTATCGGGCTCGGCGGCGGCTCCTCGCTCGACGTCGCGAAGCTGGTGGCGCTGCTGGCGATGGGCCGGGAGGAGCTGAAATCCGTCTATGGCGTCGGCAATGCCAAAGGACCCCGGCTGCCGCTGATCCTCGTGCCGACCACCGCCGGAACCGGCTCGGAGGTGACGCCGATCTCGATCGTCACCACCGGCGCGTCGGAGAAGATGGGCGTGGTCTCGCCGGTGCTGCTGCCCGATGTCGCGCTGCTCGATCCGGAACTCACCTACGGCCTGCCGCCGCATGTCACCGCCGCCACCGGCATCGACGCCATGGTGCATGCGATCGAGGCCTATGCGTCGGCAAGCGCCAACAACAATCCATTGTCCCGCATGCTGGCGATCCAGGCGCTGCAACTAATGGGCGCTTCGCTGCTGCGCGCCGTGACCGACGGCCGCGACACCGGGGCGCGCGCCGACATGCTGCTGGGATCGATGCTGGCGGGACAGGCCTTCGCCAATTCCCCCGTCGCCGCCGTCCATGCGCTCGCCTATCCGCTGGGCGGGCATTTCCACATCCCGCACGGACTGTCCAACGCGCTCGTCCTGCCGCATGTGCTGCGTTTCAACGCGGTGACGGCGCATGAGGCCTATGCGGCGCTCGCCCCGCATGCCTTTCCGGCTCTGGCGCGCCTGGAAGGCCAGGAAAGGGTGGCGGCTTTCTGCGACGCGCTGGCGCGATTGTCGCGGGACTGCGGCCTGCCGCAGACATTGAGGGACATGAAGATCGGCCAGGACTGGCTGCCGCGCCTGGCCAGCGATGCGATGAACCAGGGGCGGCTGCTCGTGAACAATCCGCGGCCCGTCACCGAGGCGGATGCGCTGGCGATCTACCGGGCCGCCTATTAGCCGACGAACATGCCGACTGCGGCGATAAAATAAGCGGAGCCCCCTCTTAACTTTTCTCCCAAACCAGCGGAAACTTCAGCGGGGCTTCCGGGGGATGGATGGGGGAATGTCGGGATTTGCGCGTGTGTGGATGCGCGCCAGCTATGGGCTGGCCGCCTTTCTGGTCCTGTCGATCGCCGTCCTCGCCTATCAGGCGAGCCTGCTGGACGTCTTTCCGAGCGGAAACCGTCTCCCCGACAAATCCTATTTCGTCGGCAAGACCGCCGACCATCTTCTCGATCGCGGACAGATCGGGACGATCGATGCGGAGACGCTGCCCGGCATCCTTGCCCGCATGACCCCGAATGACGGAGCGGCGCCCGGCGTCGGCCTCCGGTATTACGAGGGCGCCAGGCTGTGGCTGAGCTTCGAGATCCCGCCCCTCCCGGCAGGCCAGGATCGCTGGGTCGTGAGGCTGGAAAACAGCCGGGTGCGCGAGGCGCGCCTCGCCGTGGTCAATCGCGGCGCGATCGTCGAACGCGGCTGGCGCTACGATTCGGCGGAGCGCAGGGCCGGCCTTTCCACCCGCGTGCCGATCTTCGAATTCACGCGTTCGGATATCGAGGGCGCCCGGGTCCTGCTCGGCTTCAATTCGCTCGGTGCGATGCGCGCGGCCGTCTATGTCGAGACGGCCCGCGCATCGGCGGCGCATGAATTGCGGCAGGCCCTGAAATACGGCCTGCTCATCGGGTTCCTGATGGCGCTCGCCGTCTACCTCCTGGTGATCGGCGCCCGCATCGGCGAACGCAGCCTGGTCTTCGCGGCCGGGCTCAGCTTCTTCGCGGGTATTTTCATATCGGGGGTCGGCGGCTATTTCCATACCGTCGCCTTCGCCGGCTCGCCCCATCTCGCCGATGCGCTGCTCTATTCGACGCAACCGGTGATGATGACCTTCTGGGTGCTGCTGGTCGTGGCCTATCTGGATTTACCCCGCCGGGCGCCCGTCACCGCCGGCCTTCTCGCGCTCGTCGCCCTTGTCCTGCCGTTGCAGGGCATTCTTACGGTGGCGACGCATCTCGGCTATCCCATCCCGTTCCTGACGGACAATGGCACGCCCGTCCTGATCGGCATCGTCGCGGGCCTTTCTCTACTGGTCTGGTTCTCGATCCGGGGCGACCGGCGGGCGATGCAGCTGCTGGCATGCTTCACGCCGATCGTGATCTCGACCAGCATCCGGCTCTTCCTCTATCTCCTGCCCACCTCGCAACCGGAATGGGTCTTCCTGTTCGAGGGCTTCGCCGACGTCGTGGCGACGATGACGCTGCTGGCGATCGTCGTCGTGCTCGACATCCAGCGGCGCGAGGCACAGCTTAAATCGGAGGCGCGGCGCAACGAACTGCGCTTCCGGGACTATGCCGAAATCACCGCCGACGCCGTTTTCGAGGTCGCCCCGGACGGCACGATCCGCGCCGCCGCCGGCACGCTGTCGCGGGAACTCCGTCTCCAGCCGGGGCACGATTTCGCCTTGGGCCTGCCGGGGCTCGCACCCCCGGTCGCGACCGGCCTCAACGACCAGCCGCGCCGCGCCATCGAATTCACGGCGAAGCATGAAACCGGCGAGGAACGCTGGCTCAGCCTGTCCTCGGTGCCGATCGTCGACGAAGCGGGCAAGCCGGACGGCTTCCGCGCCGTGGTCAGCGACATTTCGGCGAATGTCGCCGAGCGCGAGAACGAAGCCCGGCGCAACATGCTGGCGGCGCTCGGGCATCTGGCGGGCGGCATCGCGCATGAGGTGAACAATCTTCTCCACCCGATCATCAACCTGTCGCGGCGCGTCGCGGATCGGCATGTCGGGGACCAGGACGGCAAAAGGCTGCTCGATCTCGTCGTGACCTCCGGGATACGGGCCGGCGAGATCGTGAAATCGGTGCTGCGCGCCTATTCGCCCGAGAGCTTCACCGGCGCCGACGTGCCGCTCGATACCGCTCTGCGCGATGCGATCGACACCGTGCGCGCCACCTTGCCCGCAAGTTGCAGGCTTGAAGTGGAGATCGAGCCGATCACGACGCCGCAGGTGCGGGTCGGCGAGATGATACAGGTCCTGTCGAACCTTGCCAGCAACTCGATCCGGGCCATGAGCGGCGTAGGCGATATGTCGGTGCGCCTGATTTCCGAGCATGGCAGGCCGGTGCTGATCTTCACCGACAGCGGAACGGGCATGCCGGACAGCATACGCCATCGGGCGATGGAACCATTCGTGACGGGTTCGACAGGCGGAACCGGACTCGGACTCTCGATCGTCCGCCGCATCGTCTCGGCCTGGGAGGGAGAGATCGAGATCGACTCGGCGCCCGGTCGCGGCACGGCGATCCGCATCGTATTCGCCGAGCGCCGGCAGCAAGCCGCCTGACGCCTTCGCCGGATCAAGCCTCGTCGTCGAGACGCAGGCCGGCCGTGTCGTCGCTCGCATCCTTCGCATGGAGGACGGAAATAACCCTGCCGAGCGTCGCGCCGAGAAGGCGCGCGTCCCGCTCGGGCAGGCCCGCGAGTTCGGCGTCGAGCGCGAGGAGAGGGTCCTCGGTCAGCGTGCGCATGCCCTCCGGCGTGATGTTCAACTGCTTGGAGCGGTGGTGGCCACCGGCCGGCGGCCCCTCGGAGACGAGGCCTTTGGCGATCAGCGTCCGCACGGTGCGGGTGACAGGGCCGACCGCCATCTGCTGGAATCGCGCGAGCCGGGCCGCCGTCCGCTCCTGCGGGCCGGCCGTCGACAGATATCGCAGCGCCGTCCATTGCGCCGGATAGAGGCCGTGCGAAAACCCCGCCGAATGCAGCGATCTCGCGGCAAGTTCGAACAGCCTGCACAATGCGGAAATGGATCGCGTGTCGTTTTCCATCACATGCCTGAACGCCGGAGCAGGCGCGGTGCGTCCTGCAAATATCCCCGTCCGGGCCATCGCGCCACGATCGGACGCCGCCCTCGCCTGGGAAGCGGATCTCCTGCCGTTCATTAGAGCGGCCTCCTCAGCGAGGCAAGCAATTCCTCCTCGTCGAAGGGCTTGATGAAGACCCGCTCGGCGCCCCAGATTTCCGATATCAGCGCCGCTGCCTCGATCGGCAGGCGCGGCCCGCCGCCGGTAATGACGAATATGCGCAGTTCCGGCTGCTTGTCGCGAATGCGCCGCAGCACGCTCAAACCGTCGCCGTCAGGCATCCAGAGATCGAGGACGGCAGCATCGAAACGGCTCTCCTGCAACAGGGCGAGCGCGGCGTTTCCGGTCCCGACGAGCGACACGTCATGGCCCGCCGATCTCAGGGCGTGATCGAGCGATATACGCATGACTTCCACGTCGTCGGCAACCAGTATCCGCATCGCCCCTCTTTCCCCCGTTTCGGTCTAGAGCATGAAATCCGCGCCCTTGAAGCTGAGCGCATCGTCGAAATGGATCGCGAAGTCCGCCTTCCGGTCGCCGTTGACGTCGCCATAGACATAGCTGCCGTCGTCGGTCTTCTCGAAACGGAGCTGTCCGGCCTTTCCGCTGAAATCCTTCTTGCCGATGAAGCTGAAATCCTGATCGTGCGACGCCTTGCTGTTGGCGTCGATGGCGCTCAGGTCGATCTTGTCCTTTTCAGCGCGGTTGAAATCGTGGATGATGTCCTGCCCCTTCTGCTTGACCGTGGAATCCTTGACACTGAGATAGACGAACCTGTCGGCATCGGCGCCGCCCGTCAGGTCGTCGGCGCCCGCGCCGCCGATCAGCCTGTCGTTTCCGGCGTCGCCGATCAGGATATCCTTGCCCTTGTTGCCGGACAATGCATTGCCGGCCGCATCGCCCTGAATCGTGTCGGCGAAGTTCGAGCCCACAATGTTCTCGATGAAGCGGAAGATGTCGCTGCCCTGGTTGATGCTGACCTGCTGCGCGACGCCCGTATTGCCGAGATTGACCGCGACGCCTTCGGTCGCGTCGGCGTAGGTCACGCTGTCCTGGCCGTCGCCGCCGTCGAATATGTCGTCGCCGGCGGTTCCCCTGAAGAGATCGTTGCCGCCATAGCCGACCAGCCGGTCGTCGCCGCCGGTCCCGTTGAACGTGTCGGCCTGGGCCGAGCCCTCGGTGACGGCACGGCCTATGAGCGCGAAGCCGCCCATGCCATTGTCCACGAGTTCGAGATGGGTCTGCGTCAGGCCGGCGAAGCTGAAGTCGCGCACCTCCCCGCCGAAGAGATCGAGGCTCATCGTGCCGTCCCCGCCCGATTGCGTCCAACGGAAGGTGTTGGGCGAGCCGAGATAGAGCCCGTTCGCATAGCCGAGGTCGATAATGTCGCCGATCCCGAAACCGTCGACCGCGATGGCGCCGGCGGCCCAGGCGGAAGCGCTGGCGCCGCGTGTCAGCGTCTCGACGGTGGCTCCCTGGAAGGCTACCTTGCCGCTCCAGTCGTACTGGACCTTCAACGTGCCGCCATTCGTCGCCGAGATCACGCCGTTCCCGGTGACCAGGTCGCGAATTTCGAGCGTGCCGCCATCCGCCTGCAACACGCCTTCATTGACGATGGTGCCGGATGTGTCGATAACGATGGTGCCGCCCGCAAGCGCGCGAACGACGCCGTTTACGGTGTTGTTGAGGGTGAGGAAATTGGTTTCCCAGCCACCCGCCGGCGCCGAGCCGATATAACCGCTACCCTCGATCGTGCCGGCATTGGTAAGCTGGGCCGTGGCCTCGGCATTTTCGCCGATGATGAAGTGGTTGACGCTGTTCGTGCTGTCGAGCGCGATCACGCCGCCCGAGAAGGTTGCGCCTTCCTTGGCGATGATCAGCTGCGCATTCCGCTCATCATCGAATTCGATCCGGCCGTTGTTGATGATGTCGCCGCGCAGCATGCCGCGATGGATCTCGACCGCTCCGGTCACGGTGACGGCACCTTGCGCGGTCGAACCGTCGAGCACGGAACCATCGCCGTTCAACAGCCGGAAGGCGCCGCCATTGGCGGTTCCGACCGTTCCGCCCCGGATCGTTCCCGTCAACAGATCGACCGTGGACCCCGCGCCATCGGCGAGAATGCGGCCGCCCTGGTTGTCTATATCGGTCGTATCGACCGCCAGCACATTGTCGCCGACCTGCAATCTGGCGCCGTCGATCGCCCGCAGGAGGCCGTTGTTGTCGAATGCAAGGGTCTGGCTGATGACAAGCGCATGGCTGGCATGATCGGCCTGGATGGTGCCGCCCACCTGGTTGACCACCGAAAGTTCCCTGATCTCCCAGCCACCGGAATAGGTCCAGTAGACGAACTTGCCAATGGTGCCGGCGCCATGAATGAGGTTGTCGACATTGGTAAGAACGGTCTCCTCCGTGCCCGGCGCGGCGAGCAGGCGCGCGCCGCCGTCGTTCCCGCCACCGCCGGCGGATTCCGAGAGATGCACCTCGCCGCCGCCGCTCAGCGTCGCGCCGCCTTCGCCGACATAGAGATCGCTCTGGTAGCCGTTCACGGCGATCTCGCCGAGATTGACGATCGATCCCTTGATCGCACCCGCCTGCCCGCCCCGGTCGGGCAGCCCGATACGGACGAGAGCGGTCTCGGTAATGGTAACGGCTCCGTGGGAGGAAGAGCCGTCCAGCAGCGTGCCGACGAAATAGGCGCCGCCGCCATAGCCGCCCGCCTGCAATTCGATCGTTCCGCCGTCCGAGGAATCGAGGAACCCGCCCTGCACGATGGCGGCGGCAAGCTGGACGGAGGAACCGGCGCCATAGGCCCCGATCACGCCACTTCCGCTCTGTTCGATCTGCGCCTCGGAGATGATCAGCCGTCCTCCGCCATTGGCGACGAGCGAACCGCTGTTGAGCATCGGATTGGCGGCACTCGTTCCCTGGGCGATGACGAGGTCGCGGCCGCTGACATTGGCGTCGATGATCCCCTCATTGTGGATCGCGAGCGGGCCGCCGGGATAATAGATCTGGCCGCTCTGGCCGATATAGCCGGTGCCGGAAATCCGGCTCTGGTTGGTCAGGATCGTCAACTCGCCGTCGCGGCCCGACAGGTAGGCCGTCCCGTCGGTCTCGCTCGCCAGCCGGAGGTTGCCCGTGCCGGTAAGCGTGAAGTCGCCACTGTCGAGCAGCAGGAAGGAAGCGCCGTGATCGCCATCGACGGTCAGCAGCCCGTCATTGTCGATGGCGCCGAGGACCTTGACGACATCGGTGTTCACATTGAACGCGCCGTGGTTGACCAGCGCGCCATGGATCGTCATCCGAGAGGCATTGGCATTGACCGTGGCGCCGGCGAGAATTTCAAGATTGTAGGTCGCCACGGGGACCCCGGAATAGTTCTGGTATGTGGAGTCGCTGATATCCGCGACCTGAGCCATCCCCGTGCCGCCCACCACCACATCCGTTCCCGCGCCCGGCAGCGCCCCGCCGTCGAAATTGCTCGCGGTGACGTCGCCGGTGATGGTCGCGGTCCATTCGGTGCCGAGAAATCCGGTAAATGCGACAGGCATGGCAATCTCCCTGGCCCGATGCGGCCCGCTTCACGTCTTCGATGGCGGAAGCTAGCTTTTTATGAGCTCACTGGCAATATAAAATTTGACCGGGGACAGGACAGCGACGACTGCCGGCCATCCACCCACAGCTTTTCCTTGCCTGGGCCGGATCGCTGCTTTACAGGGGCGGCGCGCAGTCTATGACAATTTCGTGACACGAACCAAGCGGACGCCCCCATGATCAGCCTGTTCAAGAAACTCATGCCGCGCGAGGACAAATTCTTCGACCTCTTCGAGAATCACGCCCGCACGGTCCGCGGCGCGGCGGAGGCGATGCGGGACATTTTCGGCGGGCAGGGCGACATCGATGCGCTCTGCCAGAGGATCGTGGACCTCGAGAACGAGGCCGACGAGATCACCCGCGAAGTGCTGCTGGCCGTACGCCGCAGCTTCATCACCCCCTTCGACCGCGGCGACATCAAGGATCTCATCCAGTCGATGGACGATGCGATCGACATGATGCACAAGACGGTCAAGACCATCCGCCGCTTCGAGCAGCGGACCTTCGATCCCGGCATGAAGGAGATGGGCGTGCTGATCGCCGAGGCCGCGCGCCTCATTTCCGAGGCGATCCCGCTTCTCGACAAGATGGGCCCCAACGCCCATCGCCTCTCGGCCATCGCCGAGGAAATCACCCGTGTCGAGGGCCGGTCCGACGAACTCTACGAGCAGGGCCTCAAGGATCTCTTCCGCGCCCACGGCGCCGGCAACGCCATGGCCTATCTCATCGGCAGCGAGATCTATGCCGAGCTCGAGAAGGTGGTCGACCGCTTCGAGGACGTGGCCAACGAGATCAGCGGCATCGTGATCGAGAACGTCTGATGGAAGCGACGCTCGCCCTTCCCCTGCTCGTCGCGCTGATCGGCGTGGCGTTGTTCTTCGATTTTCTCAACGGCCTGCACGACGCGGCCAACTCCATCGCCACCATCGTTTCGACGCGCGTGCTGAGGCCGCAATATGCCGTCGCCTGGGCGGCCTTCTTCAATTTCATCGCCTTCCTGTTCTTCGGGCTGCATGTCGCCGAGACGATCGGGAAAGGCATCATCGATCCCGGCATCGTGACGCCGCAGGTGATCTTCGCGGCATTGATGGGCGCCATCATCTGGAACATCGTCACCTGGGTCTTCGGCATTCCGTCGAGTTCGTCGCATGCGCTGGTGGGCGGACTGATCGGCGCGGGCGTCGCCAAGACCGGCGGCTCGGCCATCGTCTTTTCCGGCGTGCTGAAGACGGTGCTGGCGATCTTCATGTCGCCGATGATCGGCTTCCTGCTCGCGCTCGTCCTGGTGCTCGTGGTCTCGTGGATTTTCGTCCGCCAGACGCCCTTCGCTGTCGACCGCACCTTTCGCGTCATGCAGTTCCTCTCCGCCTCCCTCTATTCGCTCGGCCATGGCGGCAACGACGCGCAGAAAACCATGGGAATCATCGCCGTGCTTCTGTTCTCGCAGGGCTATCTCGGCGATACGTTCCATGTCCCCTTCTGGGTGGTGATATCCTGCCAGGCGGCGATGGCGGTCGGCACGCTTTTCGGCGGCTGGCGCATCGTCCATACGATGGGCTCGAAGATCACCCGGCTCAATCCGATGCAGGGCTTCTGCGCCGAGACGGGCGGCGCGCTGACCCTGTTCGGCGCGACCTGGCTCGGCATTCCGGTCTCGACCACGCATACGATCACCGGTGCGATCATCGGCGTCGGCGCGGCCAGGCGCGTCTCCGCCGTTCGGTGGGGACTTGCGAGCAATATCCTGATCGCCTGGATCGTCACCCTGCCGTCCGCGGCGGCGATCTCGGCGGCCTTCTATCTTCTCACGTCGGTTTTCTGATAGGACGGCCGGAGGCCGCATGCTCCGGCCGCGCATGAAAACGCCGCATTTCCGGCGGAGTCAGAAGTCGGCAGCCGGTCGAGAACTGGAAGAACTGGAATGGAAAAAGCGCGTATTTTCTACCGGCCCCGGATAGACCGCATCGGTCTGGGCCTGCTGGTCTCGATCTTCCTGCTCCTCCTGACCAACCGCACCTTCTGGTCGAAGATCCATCTCTATCTCGCGGCACAGCCGGCGGCGATCTGGATGCTCTATCTCGGAATGGCCGCGCTGTTCACCGCCGCCGTCACGCTCCTGTCCGTCGGCCCGCTGGCGAAACCCGTCTACAGCCTGCTGATCGTCGCGGCCGCGATCGGCTCCTGGTTCACCGACAGGTTCGGCGTGGTGATCGACGCGGACATGGTCCGCAACGCCTTCCAGACCACGCCCGCCGAGGCGGGGCACCTGATCACCACCGGCTTTCTCGTCCATATGCTCCTGTTCGCGGCATTGCCCATCGGGCTGGTCTTCTGGCTGCGAACGATCCGCCGGCCGTTCCTGCAAAGCGCGATGCGCAAGGCCGTGGTGATCGCGGCATGCCTGCTGGTGGCCGGAGGCGTCGCGCTCGGCTTTTCCAAATCCTATGCGACGGCGATCCGGCAGCACAAGGACATTCTCCAGAGCCTGAATCCGGCGACCCCCATCGACGGCACGATCAAGTTCCTGATGCAGGCGGGCGAGACGGCCTATATCGCCGCCCAGCCGATCGGCACCGATGCCCGGATCGTGGCGAGCGCGCCGGGCAAGCCGCGCGTCACCATCATCGTCGCGGGCGAAACGGCGCGGGCGGCGAATTTCTCACTCGGCGGCTATGCGCGCGACACCAATCCGGAACTCGCCCGCCAGGATATCGTCTATTTCCCGAAGGCGACCAGTTGCGGCACCGCCACCGCGACCTCGATTCCCTGCATGTTCTCGATGTTTCCACGCGCACGCTATTCGCATCGCAAGGGGCTCGAAAATGAAGGCCTGCTCGACGTGCTATCCCATGCCGGCGCCGATGTCGCCTGGTGGGACAACAATACCGGCAGCAAGGGCGTGGCCGATCGCGTCACCTTCATCGATCTCGTGAAGATCGCCGACCCGCGTTTCTGCGCCGATGGCGAATGCCAGGATTCGGTCCTGCTCGACCGCCTCGACGCCTGGTTGGACAGCGTCGAGAAGGACAGCGTACTGGTGCTGCATACGATCGGGAGCCATGGGCCGACCTACTACCTGCGCTACCCGCCGGAATTCCGCCGCTTCACCCCCGACTGCCGGACCGCGGAGTTGGCCAACTGCACCGATGCGGAGATCGTCAACGCCTACGACAACACCATTCTCTACACCGATCATGTGCTCTCGACCATCATCGACGCGCTCAAAGCCCGGTCGGGGACGCTGGAGACCAGCATGATCTACATGTCGGACCATGGTGAATCGCTGGGCGAAAACGGCCTCTACCTGCATGGCACGCCCTATTTCCTGGCGCCCGACTTCCAGACCCATATTCCCTTCCTCGTCTGGATGGACCCGGCCTTCATGCGCTCGACGGGGCTCGACCGCGCCTGCATGCTGGCGGCCGCCGGGAAGCCTGCGTCCCATGACAACCTGTTCCACAGCGTGCTCGGCATGATGAACGTCCGGACCAAAGTGTACGACCCCGGGCTGGACGTCTTCGCGGGTTGCCGAAAGGCCGTGTCCTCGTAACGCCCGGACCCGGACGCGACGGCCTCGGAATTTTAGCAAAACTAAAAAACTCGCTTGACAAAAGTCCGCCCCTCCATAAATTGAAGTAATACTAAAAAATGGGGATGGAGCTTGAACACGAGCCAGGCCAAACCCGCGACGCCCGCTGCGGAGCCGGATCTGGCGCCGCTGGGCGAGCGGCTGCGCAAACGGCGCAAGGAATTGAAGCTGACCTTGCAGGAAGTGGCCGACAAGGCCGGATTCTCGGTCGGCTTCATCTCCCAGATCGAGCGCGGCATCACCGTTCCCTCCCTCGTCTCCCTCGTCTCGGTCTGCCGAGCGCTGAATGTCGAGATCTCCAGCTTCTTCCGTCAACCCGCGGGGCGCGACCCAGTCACCCGTCACGATAGCCGCCCAGTCTACGGCCTGGCGCGCGACGGCCAGAACGGGGTGACCTATGAACGGCTTTCCGCCGCCTTTCCCGGCAATGTGCTGCGCTCGACGCTGATCCATGAACCACCCGGCTTCCGCAGTGAGCCGATGAGCCATGAGGGCGAGGAAATTTTCTATATCGTGTCGGGCGCCCTGACGCTCGAACTCGATGGCGAACGGATGATCCTGGAGGCGGGCGACACCGTCCATTTTCCGTCCACCCGTATCCATGTCACCTGGAACCACACGGCGGAGCCGGCCACGATCTTCCATACCTGCACGATGGATGTCTTCGGCGATGGCGAGCCGGAGGGGGATCCGAAGACGAGCCTTGCCGTCACCCGGGCGGCCGATCGTCGGAACGCAATCAGAAAACCGAGACTCATCAAGGGGGATAAGCAGTCATGAAGACCCGTCTCAAGCTCATCGCCGCCGCCTTTCTCGCGGCGGCCTCCATCCACTCCCATGCGGCGGCCGAGACCGTGCTGCGCCTGGACGAGGTGCCGGTCGGCGAGCTCGATCCGGCGAAGGCGTCCGACTATGCCGACAGCGTGCTGATGTTCAATCTCTACGACACGCTGGTCATTCCCAAGCAGGGCCAGCCCGGCTACGATCCTTCGCTGGCGACCGGATGGGACAGCGACGGCAAGACCTATACGTTCAAGCTGCGCACGGACGTCAAGTTCCAGAGCGGCAATCCGCTGACCGCGGAAGACGTCGTCTTCTCCTTCGACCGCATGAAGGCGCTGGGCCAGGGCCTGTCCTATCTCTTCGAGAAGGCCGAGAAGGCGGAGGCCGTCGATGCCGCCACCGTCAGGTTCACGCTGACGGAACCCTATGCGCCCTTCATCTCGACGCTGACGCGGCTTCCGATCATCGACAAGAAACTCGTCATGGACAATCTCGGCGACGGCGAAGGCGAGATGAAGGATTGGGGCCAGGCCTATCTTTCGACCCATGCCGCGGGTTCCGGCGCCTACAAGGTCGTCTCGCATAATCCGCAGGAAGAAACCGTGATGGCCAAGAACGCGGCCTATTTCCTGCCGGTTTCCGCCAAGGCGCCGGATACCGTCCGCTTCCGCTACGGCCTCGAGGCCGCCACCGTGCGCACGCTGATCGCGCAGGGCGAACACGACATTTCCTCGCAATGGCTTCCGCCGGAGGTGCTGAAGTCGCTCGCCGCCGACGGCGCCCAGCTCCTGACCGAGAAGGGCACCTCGGAATTCTACATCAAGATCAACACGGCCAAGCCGCCCTTCGACGACGTCAATTGCCGCCTCGCCATTTCCTATGCCTTCGACTACGACGCCGGCATCCAGATGGTGGCGATCACCGACGACGTGTCGCAGGGCGCGCCGGCCACCGGCGCCCTGCCGGTCGGCATGCTCGGCGCATTGCCCGCCGACCAGGCGATGAAGAAGGATATCGAGAAGGCGAAAGACTATCTCTCCAAGTGCAAATACAAGCCGGAGGAGATGAATATCGAGCTAACCTGGATCGGCGAAGTGCCGCTCGAGGAGCGGTTCGCCCTTCTCCTGCAAGCCAATCTCTCCGAGCTCGGCATCAAGTCCGAGGTCAGGAAGGTTCCGTGGGCGCTGTTCACCGAACAGGTCACCAAGCCCGAGAATACGCCGCATATTTCCCAGGTCTTCGTCAACACGATGACGGGCGATCCCGACACGCTGCTCTACGGCATGTATCATTCCGCCTCGGCCGGCACCTGGATGTCGCCCGAGCACCTGAAGGACGCCGAGGTCGATGCGCTGCTCGACCAGGGCCGCGCGGCATCGGAGGCCGATCGCGCCGCGATCTACGAAAAGGCGAACAAGCGCATCAAGGATCTCGCGCCCTCGATCTTCGCGCAGGACCAGACGGCGGTTTTCGCGGCGTCGAAGCGGGTCTCGGTCCCCGCGCTTTCCGATCCGTCCAAGGCATTCGCGCTCGCCGGCTTCGGCTTCACGTTCCGCCTGATGGAAATGAACGAGTAGGCGGAGCTGACGTTGCCCGTCCCTCACCCTGACCCTTTCCCCGCTCACGGGGAGAGGGGACGACGGAAGCGCCGACAGTGCCGCAAGGTCCCTCTCCTCGTCATCACGGGGAGAAGGGTCCGAGGGACGCAAGCGGGATGAGGGGCAAATCGCCAGCCGGGAGGTCACCCGATCCGGGAGATGCCCGGGGGAGTCCTGTCCTCCATAACGATCGAAGAAAGACCTTGAGATGCCACCAATCGTCCGCCTTCTCGCGAAGCGGCTGGGGACCTCGCTCATCGTATTGATCGGGGTATCACTGCTGATCTTCGCCATCGCCCGCGTCATCCCGGGCGACCCCGCCCGCATCGCGCTGGGGCCGAATGCCACGGCGGAAGCCATCGCCGCGCTCCGCGAGAGGCTGCATCTCAACGATGGCTTCTTCCTGCAATATGCCTATTTCATCGGCGACCTCTTCCGGGGCGATCTCGGCATTTCGCTCTATACCAACCGTCCGGTGATGGCCGACATCGCCCAGTTCCTGCCTGCGACGCTCGAACTGGTGATCGTCGCCGGCATCATGATGGTGGCGTTCGGCCTGCCGCTCGGCGTGCTCGCCGCCCGCTACCGCGGAACCTGGATCGATCATTCCGTCCGGCTCGTCACGCTGCTCGGCGTCTCGGCGCCCGGCTTCGTCTGGGCGGTGATCCTGATGCTGGTCTTCGCCTATTTCGTCCGGCTCTTCCCGATCGCCGGCCGCCTCTCGGATGTCTACGCGATCCCGCCGGTCACCGGCTTCATGCTGATCGACACACTGGTCGCCGGCAATGTGAAGGCCTTTGCCGACGCGGCCTGGCACATCATCCTGCCGGCCTTCGCGCTGGCGCTCTCCGGCATCGGCCAGGCGGCGCGCCTCGTCCGTTCCAACATGGTCGAGACCTACGACAAGCCCTATATTGAAATGGCCGAGGCCTACGGCTTCCCCGAGAAGCGCATCGCCAAACGCTATGCCTTCCGCCCGTCCCTCATCCCCTCGCTGACGATCATCGGGCTCGACTTCGCCGCGATGCTGGGCAACGCCTTCCTGGTGGAGGCCGTCTATGCCTGGCCGGGCCTTTCCCGCTACGGTGTTGCGGTGATCCTGCGCAAGGACCTCAACGCCATTGTCGGCACCGTCCTCGTCATCTCGGCCATGTTCCTGATCATGAACCTGGTCGTCGACCTCCTGGTCTCGGTGATCAATCCGCGCATCCGGCTGTCGCAGAGGGCATCGGCATGAAGACGCTGTCGATCCTCGCGCGCAATCCGCTCTCGCTCATCGGCCTCGTGCTGGTGGCGCTGGTGGTGTTCGCGGCCGTCTTCGCCGATTTCATCACGCCCTTTCCGGCCCATGTCGGGGCGGTGGTGGATTTCACCAACAACAACAAGCCGCCGCACTGGCCCAACATCTTCGGCACCGATCTCGTCGGCCGCGATCTCTTCACCCGCGTCGTCTATGCCTATCGCATCTCGCTGCT
>JAGRLJ010000038.1:0-3972 GCA_020441805.1 Rhizobiaceae bacterium | reverse complement strand
GATGTCTTCCTGTCGATCCCGCCCCTGGTGCTCGCCATGTCGATGATGGGCCTGCTCGCGCCGACGCTGACCAATGGAATGATCGCCGTCACCGTCATGTGGTGGCCCTGGTATACCCGCCTCGTCTACAATATCGCCCGCTCCGAGAAGGAGGAGGGTTATGTGCTGGCCGCCGAGGTGATCGGCGCCTCGAAGACGCATATCATGTTCCGCGAGATCCTGCCCAATTGCGTGCCGTCGATCGTCACCAAGATGACGCTCGATTTCGGCTTCGTCATCCTGATCGCCTCGTCGCTCTCCTTCCTCGGCCTCGGCGTCCAGCCGCCGACGCCCGACCTCGGCTCGATGGTAGCGGAAGGCGCGAAATACCTGCCCGACTCGTGGTGGCTCACCGTGTTTCCGGGCCTTGCCATCCTCATCGCCGTCTTCGGCTTCAACCTGATCGGCGATGCGCTGCGGGAAATCCTGGGGGCCGACCAATGACCGCACCCACCCTTCGCATCGACAATCTCAGGCTCGGCTTCAAGGGCCATCACGGCCTGGTCGAGGTGCTGCACGGCGTCTCGCTCCATATCCGGAAAGGCGAGCGGGTGGCGCTGGTCGGCGAATCCGGCTCCGGCAAGTCGGTGACCGCCCGTATCGTGCTCGGCATGCTGCAACAGCTCAAATCCGCCCGCATCTCCGGCACGGTGGAATTCGAGGGCACCGATCTCGAAGCCCTGAAGCCCTCCGCGCGGCATGTGCTGCGCGGCACGCGGATGTCGATGATCTTCCAGGACCCGACCTCCTCGCTCAATCCCGTCTATACGATCTCCACTCAGTTCCACGAGGTGTTGAGGCGCGCCGAAGCCGGCATTACCGCCGAGCAGGCGCGGCGCAAGGCGATCTCGGCGCTCGCCGACGTCTCGATCAACGAGCCGGAACGCGTTCTCGATTCCTATGCCTTCCAGCTTTCGGGCGGTATGAATCAGCGGGTGATGATCGCCATGGCTCTGGTCAACAATCCTACCCTGCTGCTCGCCGACGAGCCGGGCACAGCGCTCGACGTGACCGTGCAGGCCCAGACGCTCAGGCTGATGTCCGACCTGGTGGAAAAGCATCGCACCTCCGTGCTGTTCATCTCGCACAATCTCGGCGTGGTCCGCGAATTCGCCGACCGGGTCTATGTCATCTACAAGGGCAATATCGTCGAGCAGGGGCCGACCGAGGCCCTGTTCGCCAATCCGCTCCATCCCTATACGCGGGCGCTGCTCTCGGCGGTGCCGCGCATCACCGGCGGCGGCATTCCCGATATCGAGGACGATCCGTCCACCTTCCTCGCGCCGCTCGTCGCCCATCCCGGCGCCAGCGAGACGGAGCTTCTCTCATGACCGTGCTTCTCTCCATCCGCGACGTGTCGAAGGAATTCTCGGTCAACGGCCGCAAGGTCCAGGCGCTCGACGGGGTCTCGTTCGACGTGCTGGAAGGCGAATGCCTCGCGATCGTCGGCGAATCCGGCTCCGGCAAGTCGACGATCGCCAACATCATTCTCGGCATCTATGGCGCGAGCGCCGGCAGCCTAGCCTTCAAGGGAACGGAACTGACGGCGGCCCGGACGAAGGACCATCGCCGCGCGATCCAGCTCGTGCAGCAGAACCCTCTCTCCTCGCTCAATCCGCGCCGCCCGGTCGGCGCCTCGCTGCGCCTCGCGCTCGATGTCCACGGCATCGGCGACAAGGCGGGCCGCGCCGGCCGCACGGAGGAACTGCTCGAAGAGGTCGGCCTGCCGAAGGAGTTCCGGACGCGCTCACCCTCGGCGCTGTCCGGCGGCCAGCGCCAGCGCGTGGCCATCGCCCGCGCGCTCGCATGCCAGTCCGAGCTCGTGGTGCTCGACGAGCCGACATCGGCGCTCGACGTGCTCGTCCAGGCCCGCGTGCTCAGGCTTCTCAAGGCGCTCAAGGACAAGCGCGGCCTCACCTACATCTTCATCACGCACGATCTCTCGGTCGTGCGCAACATCGCCGACCGGGTCGCCGTCTTCGAGCGCGGCAGGCTGGTCGAAATCGGAGAGACGGAAGCGCTCTTCGCTGGTCCACGCAACAGCTATACCCGCCGGCTGATCGGCGCGGTTCCGGTCGTGAGCCACGAGGAAGCGGCGCTGCGCGACCGCATCATGGAGAATGGAAATGCCTGACTACCAGAAATTCGTCGCGGCACTGGAGGAAGGGGGCGGCCAGCCCGACAGGGCCTTCGCCGCGCTCGAGGCGATGACCCGCGAACTCGTCGGCGTCAAGCTCTTCACGGTGATGACGAGCGACACCCGCCGGAAGGAATCCGAACGCGTCTATTCCAACATGCCCGACGCCTATCCCGTCTCCGGGACGAAGCCCTATAACGAGACGCACTGGTCGGAGATCACGCTGAAGAACAAGCAGACCTTCGTCGCCAACACGATCGGCGATATCGCCAAGGTCTTCGACGACCACGAACTCATCCTGTCGCTCGGCTGCGAATCCGTCATCAACGTGCCGATCATCGTCGACGGCGCGGTGATCGGCACGATCAACTGCCTCCACGACGAGGGCTATTACACCGAGGAGCGCGTGAGAGCCGCGGAAGGACTCAAGCTGCCGGCCGCCGCCTGCATGATGCTGCTCGAAAGGATCAGGGAGGAATCGAGGACATGAGCGCAAAGACCATCCGGGTCGCCACCGATGTGGGTGGCACCTTCACCGACCTCGTCTGCTTCGAGACGGACAGCGCGACCGGGCAATCCCGCGTCGTCACCGCGAAATCCGACACGACGCCGCCGGATTTCGAGAAGGGCGTGCTCAACGTCCTGGAAAAGGGCGGGGTCGATCCGGCCACGGTGGATTTCCTGGCGCATGGCACGACCGTCGTCATCAACGCGCTCACCGAGCGCAAGGGCGTCAAGGTCGGCCTGATCACCACCGAGGGCTTCCGCGACTCGCTCGAAATCGCCCGCGGCAACCGGCCCGACTTCTTCAACCTCCATTATGAGAAGCCCGCGCCCTTCGTGCCTCGCCATCTGCGCCGCGAACTGCCGGGCCGCTTCAACTATCATGGCGCGGAGCTCAAGCCGCTCGACCTCTCCGGCCTGCCGGCGATCATCGACGATTTCCGCGCCGAGGGTGTGCAGGCGGTCGCGATCTGCTTCCTGCATTCCTATGCCAATCCCGCCCACGAGCAGGCCGCCCTGGCCGAAGTGGCGAAGCTCTGGCCGGAAGTTTCCGTCGTCTCCTCCCA
Source organism: Rhizobiaceae bacterium (assembly GCA_020441805.1). Classification (GTDB taxonomy): domain Bacteria; phylum Pseudomonadota; class Alphaproteobacteria; order Rhizobiales; family Rhizobiaceae; genus Rhizobium_E. Next base: position 726 of record JAGRLJ010000038.1, on the reverse strand, counting down.
CCAGATCACCCGCGAATGGCGCGAATACGAGCGCACGAGCACCACGGTGCTCTCGGCCTATGTCCAGCCGGCGGCGCAGCGCTATCTCACCCGCCTGCGGGACGGGCTCGGGACGAAGGGCTTCGGCGGCAATCTCTTCATCATGCAGTCCAATTGCGGCGTCGATTCCCTCGAAAGCGTGTCGAAGATCCCGATCACCATGGTCGAATCCGGCCCGGCCTCGGGCTTCTGGGGCGCGGCCGAGCTCGGCAAGCTGATCGGCGAGAAGAACGTGCTCGCCCTCGATATCGGCGGAACGACGGCGAAATGCTCGCTGATCGAGGACGGCAAGGTCCGGATCATGACCGATTACTGGATCGAGCGCGACAGGACCTCGGCCGGCTATCCGATCATGGTGCCGGTCGTCGACCTGGTCGAGATCGGAAACGGCGGCGGCTCGATCGCCTGGGTCGACGATTTCGGCAAGCTGCATGTCGGCCCGCAATCGGCCGGCGCGATGCCAGGCCCGGCCGCCTACGGCCGCGGCGGCACCAATGCGACGACGACGGATGCCAATCTCTGGCTCGGCCGCATCAACCGCGATTATTTCTGCGGCGGCTCCGTTGTCGCCGACATGGCGGCGACCGAGAAGGCCTTGTCCGATGTCGGCGCGCGGCTCGGCGTCTCCAACGACGACGTGGCGCGGGGCATCATCCGCATCGCCAACAACAACATGGTCAACGCGCT
>JAGRLJ010000037.1:27982-40121 GCA_020441805.1 Rhizobiaceae bacterium | reverse complement strand
AAGAAGAAGACCAGCTTGGGCTTGTCCGGATCGCCGACTTCCGGCAGTTCCTCGAAGAGCTCGGAGAGCAGCCAGAGCAGGAAGGTGGCGTAGAGCCTCGGATTCATCATCAGCTTGTCGGCGGCGAGCACCGAGATCGCGCCCCGGCCGTCATTGGTGGTGCGCATGATGTCGCTGATCTTGAGCGCGGGCTCGGAGAAGAAGAGATGCGCCCCCTGCTGCTCGAGAATCAGCAGTTCGCGCTGGATCGAGCCGACCGAGGCCTTGGAGATGAAGCCGAACTTGCTGGAGAATTCCGAGGCGTTCTCGCCCATATAGTTGAGCAGCGCCTGGAAATCCTTGAGGTCGAGCAGCGGCAGGCCGCCCTCGTCGGCGATCTTGAAGGCGATGTTGATCACGCCTTCCTGCGCATCCGAGGCATTGATCAGCCGTGAGAGCAGGAGCGGCCCCATCTCGGTCAGCGTGGTGCGGACGCGATGGCCCTTCTCGCCATAGAGGTCCCAGAAGATGACGGGGAATTCCTGGAACTCGTAATCGGTGAAGCCGATCTCCTTGGCGCGCTTGTCGAGAAAGTCCTTGAATTCGCCCATCGCCGCGATGCCGGAGAGGTCGCCCTTCACGTCGGCGCAGAACACCGGCACGCCGGCATTGGAGAAGCTTTCCGCCATGACCTGCAACGTCACCGTCTTGCCCGTGCCGGTCGCGCCGGTCACCAGTCCGTGGCGGTTGCCGTATTTGAGTTCGAGATATTCGGGCTTGTTGATCGAATCGTCCGGCTTGCGGCTGGTTCCGAGATAGATCTTGCCTTCTTCGAGCATGCTGGCTCTCCCATGCCGTCTCCCGCGGCGGGACGGCCTCGTTGATATTTCATCGCGCTGTTATAGGGTGTGCGCGGGGATGCGACAACCGTCGTCGGGGGCGCCGGCCGCGCAAATCTTTCAGCAGTTTGGCCGGCGTTGTTGCCAAGGGCGCCGCCATCCAATAGGCAGTGCGGGGAAGAAAATGGAGGCACCCATGAACGACATCATCCGCCAGATCGCCGAAGCGACGGGTATCGAGAGCAGTGTCGCCGAGAAGGCTCTCGGCCTCATGCTCGGCTTTCTGGAAAAGGAAGGCGAGGACGGCCCGGTGCAGAAGATGCTCGCCGCCATTCCCGGCGCCAAGGAATTGATTTCCAAATATGGCGGCGACGGCTCGGGCGGATTTCTCTCGGGGCTTGCCGGCGGCGGCATCATGGGCCTCGGGCAGCAGTTGATGGGCGCGGGTCTCGGCATGGGGGAAATCACGGCGCTTGCCAAGCAGACGATCGCGGTCGCCAAGCAATATGCCGGCGAGGACGTGGTGGACGAAGTCGTCGCTTCGATCCCTGGGCTCAGCCAGTTCGTCTGAGCCGGAGACAGAACCGGTCACCGGCACGGAGGCGCGGTCGTGCTCCTGATTTCTAGGGTCGCGGGCAGCAGGACCTGCCGGGGTGGCCCGTTCTCGAACACCATGCGGGCGGCCAGCCTCGCCTTGCCGACGATATCGTGCGCCACCGTGGTCAGGGGCGGTGTCGCACGCGCGGCTTCCTGGGTGCCGTCGAAGCCGACGATCGACAATCGACGCGGAACGTCGATGCCGCGCCGCCTTGCCTCGTCGAGCAGTGTGATGGCCTGCCAGTCCGACATCGTCACGATCGCCGTCGCGTCGGGCGCCCGATCGAGGACGGCGCCGCCGGCGGTGGCATCGCCGGGCATCGTTTCGACGATCGGAATATCGTCGATTGAGACGCCGATTTCACGAAGGCCCTGTGCATATCCCTCGAGTCTTTCCAGGTCGAATTGCGATCTGGATGTCGTATGTCCGCGCCGGTTTTCGCCCGGGAGATGGACGATCGGCGGGCCGAAGGTGCGCTGGACCGACAGGATCGCGAACTTCCGGTGGCCGAGTTCGGCCAGATGACGGATCGCCATCAGTGCACCGGCCCTTCCGTCGACGCGGACGGAACTGATTTCCGGCCCGGCCTCGCTGTCCATGATCACGAACGGCAGGCGCCGGCGCTGGGCCGATGTGATCAGATCGATATCGAGGCTCTGACCGAGCAGGAAGCCGTCGACCAGCGCTTCCCGGATGGCGGAGGCGCGGCTGTCGGCCGTGCCGTTGACGAGGCTGAGCGTCGCGCGCGCTTCGTCGCAGGCCAGCGCCGCGCCGAGTATCAGTTCGCGCCCGTAGGGGCTTCTGACGAATTCCGAGATCGAATAGGCGCCGGGCGGCACGAAGCCCAGCGCGTTGAACTTGCCCTCGCGCAGGACCTTTCCCCTGACGTCCGGGCCATCATATCCGAGTTCGCGCGCGGCCGCGCGGACACGCTCCCGAACATCGGGCCGAACGATATCGGGGTGGTTGAAGACGTTCGAGACCGTGCCGCGGGAGACGCCCGCGACCCGTCCGACATCGGCAAGGGTCGGCATCCGGGACTTGTTCATTCCCCTTTCTAGGTCATTTCTTGGAACGCTCCAAGTTTTCTGTTGACTCCTGGTGAAATAAGGAGGAACGTTTGTTTGGAACGCTCCAATTGTTGGCATTTCGATAATTCGCATCGCCTGAAGTCATTCCCGCTCGTTTGGTTCGGTCTTCGACATCGATCCGCGGCGGGAGAGAGCATGCATGCCAGTCAGCAGCCAGGTTCCGGCAAGGCCGGCCGTCGAAGGAGACGTCTCAATGGCATCAGATATGTTGAAACCATCGGATCCGGCTCACTGGGATCCGCGTCTGGACGCCGTGATCGCGGCGCCTGGAAACCACAGGGTTCTTTTCGAGAACGACAGGCTTCGCGTGCTCGAGGTCATCCTCGAGCCCAACGAGGAGGAGCCGACGCACCATCATCGATGGCCTTCCGTCTTCGTCTTCGATCAGGTGAAGGGTCCCATTCACGACATGGCGCCCGATGGGACGATGCTTCCACCCAACCGCGATGTCATCCAGGCCGTGCAGGCCTGGGACGGAAACGGGTGTCTCGTGGTGCATATGAGTCCGCAGCCCGCGGGCCGCGTCCTGAACGGTTCCGACATGACGCTGCATGGCATACGGGTCGAGATGAAGGCCTGAACTTCGAAAAGAATGGGCGAAGCGCGGCTTTGCCGCACTTCGCATTGCCGTGCACGGGAAGGAGGGCTCAGTCCGAGCCGCTCTGGTTGTCGTCGTCTTCCTTGCTGTCATCCTTGGGCTTGCGCACGCGGACGATATCGTTGCCCATCTCCGTGCCGAGCTGCAACTCGCCCGACTTCTTGTCGACCACGCAGATGATCGCGGCGCGACCTTTCACTTCCTTCGAACGGCCATAGACGATCGCAAGTCCGAAACTTTCGCTGCCGACCGGATCGACCGCCACCTGGGGTTTTCGGAACATGTCCCTGGCGGCATCGCTGCATTTTTGCTCGACCTCGGCGTTGAATTCCTTCCAGGCGTCGGGGCTCGACGCATGGGCGATGCCCGTCGCGCCGAGGGTTGCGGCGGCGGCCGCGAACAGAAGAGCAGACTTCATTATTGAACCTCCATTTGCCAATGGCGTTTCCCCGGTGACAGCCGGATCGGCGCCAATGTCGTCAGGACGGCCGATGTGGCGGAATTTATTCGCGGAAACCCGTTGCTATGTAGTCTGGGCAAACCTATGTTCCAACCCATCCTGCCCTGACAATATTCGATAGAAGGAGACACCGCCATGGCTTTCGAACTGCCGCCGCTTCCCTATGACTATGACGCGCTCGCGCCCTATATGTCGAAGGAAACGCTCGAATACCACCACGACAAGCATCATCAGGCCTATGTAACCAACGGCAACAAGCTGGCCGAGGAAGCCGGCATGGCCGGTCTCTCTCTCGAAGAGGTCGTCGTCCAGTCCTTCGGCAAGAATCCGGGCCTGTTCAACAATGCCGGCCAGCACTACAACCATATCCATTTCTGGAAGTGGATGAAGAAGGGCGGCGGCGGCAAGAGCCTGCCGGGCGCGTTGCAGACGGCGGTCGATTCCGACCTCGGCGGCTATGACAAGTTCCGCGCCGACTTCATCAATGCCGGCACCACGCAGTTCGGCTCCGGCTGGGCCTGGCTCTCGGTCAAGAATGGCAAGCTTGAGATTTCCAAGACCCCGAACGGCGAAAACCCGCTCGTTCATGGCGGCAAGCCGATTCTCGGCGTCGATGTCTGGGAACATTCCTACTATATCGACTACCGCAACCTGCGCCCGAAATATCTCGAGGCTTTCGTCGACAGCCTGATCAACTGGGACTATGTCCTTGAAATGTATGAAGCCGCGACGAAGTAAGCCGCTTCCGTCCTGATTCCGGAAAACCCCGTAAGGTCCCGACCTTGCGGGGTTTTTCGCTGGAGCGCCGCTCCTGGCGATCCAGATTTCCGGATTGTCAATATCAGCGCCGGAAGTCTCAACAAATCCGGAGACTTATCCGGAGACGGAGCGATCACCGAAAAGTTATTTTCAATCCGCCGTCACTATGGGATTGTGGCGCATTCGCATGCCGCCGGGATTGCCGCGGCCGAACCTGGAGAGGAGTTGAGAATGGTGCTGAAACGTGGTCTCGCTGTCGTCGCGCTCTGTCTTGCCACCGCGACCTCGGTCGTCTCGGCGGAGAGCCAGAGCGAAAATCGGGAAGCCACAATGAAGAAGATCGGCGGCGCGATGGGCGCGCTTGCGGCGATCGCCAAGGGCGAGAAACCGTATGACGCCGAAGTCGTCAAGACGTCGCTCGGCACGATCGGCGAAACGATCAAGGTTTTCCCGACCTATTTCCCGGTCGGCTCGGAGAATGACGATAAGGGCGCGAGCCCCAAGATCTGGGAGAACAAAGCCGACTTCGAGGCCAAGGCGGCAAAGCTTTCAGCTGATGCCGGGGAGTTGCTCGCGCAGTTGCCGGCGGACCAGGCGGCCGTGGGCGCGGCGCTCCAGACGCTCGGCAAGGACTGTTCGGGCTGTCATGAGTCCTATCGCATCAAGAAATGACGCGATGCGGGCGGCTGCCCCCGTGGCCGTCGCCCGCGCGCATCGGTCCTGGAACCGGACCGTGAGGGGATAAGTCGGAGAGTTCTTGATGGCGGGCAAGCTTTCGAAGATCGTCGGTTCGCTGGTCGCGCTCGGTGCGATCGGTGCCGGTATGTTCCTCGTCGTGACCCGGCCGCAGCCGGAATCCGAAGCTTATTGGAACAGCGCGGGGACCCCGGACGTAAAGAACGGCGAACTCGTCTTTTCCATGGGCGGCTGCGTGAGTTGCCACAAGTCGCCGGGCGCCAAGGGCGAGGCCGAATTGGTACTGGCCGGCGGCATCGCCATCGACAGCCCCTTCGGCAAGTTCCATGTGCCGAATATCTCCCCCGATGAGAAGGCCGGCATCGGCGCCTGGACGCTGGCGCAATTCGGCAATGCGCTGACTCGCGGCGTGGGGCCGAACGGCGAGCATCTCTATCCTTCGCTGCCCTATGGATCCTATTCGCGCATGTCGGCCAAGGATGTCGGCGATCTCTTCGCCTATATCAAGACCTTGCCGAAAAGCGACAATGTCGCCCCGCCGCACGAAATCGGCTTTCCCTTCAATATCCGGCTGGCGCTCGGCGGGTGGAAGTTTCTCTATTTCAACGACCGGCCGCGCGTGACGCTTGCCGGCGCGGACGACAAGGTCCGGCGCGGGCAGCATATCGTCGAGGGGCCGGGCCATTGCGGCGAGTGTCACACGCCGCGCAATGCGCTCGGCGGCTTCCTGTCCGATCTGTGGCTGGCCGGCGCTCCCAATCCGGAAGGCGAGGGCCGGATTCCCAACATCACGCCCGAGGGATCGATCGCGTCGTGGAGCGAGAGCGACATCGTCACCTATCTCAAGGACGGCAACACGCCGGATTTCGATTTCGTCGGCGGCACGATGGTCGAGGTGCAGAAGAACATGGCGAAGCTTCCCGAGTCCGACCGCGAAGCGATCGCCGCCTATCTCAAGGCGATCCCCGGGCGCAAGAGCGCCCGCTGAACGCATGAAAATCTCGGTTTCGTATCTTTAATTGATGATTCGGGTCGCCTGTTTGGCGGCCTTGTTGCCGATATCGGCAAAAGCCTTGATGAGGCTCGTCATGTCCTTCGCCGCGTAATAGTTGCTGGTAACGCCCGCGCAGGCTTTCAAGAGGGTTGCGCCATTCGCCGGAGCCATGAAGGCGACGGTATAGATCGTGATGCCCGCCTTCCGCGCATTGGCGCAATAAGTGAGAGTTATGGCGTCGAGCGCGGGATTCCAGGCGCTGCTGTAGCCGGTATTCTCGCCGTCCGTCATCAGCACGATGAACTTGGAAAAAGACGTATTGCCCTTGTTTGTATGCGCGGTGGTTTCGGAAGAAGCCGTGAGGGCATCGTATGCCTGCTTCATGCCATCGGTCATGTCGGTGCCGCCCGTGGGATAGTCGGGCAAATCGCTGACATAGCCCCGCGCGTTTGTTGTGCCCCAGGTAATGGCCTTCGGCGTCTGCATCTGATCGTTGAACGACACGGCGCCGACGCGAACCACGCTGTCGGTCAGATCCTTGTTTTCAAGCGTGTCGAGTTCGCTGAAAAGGGCATCGGCGGCCTTCTTGAGCGCCCCCATCTTGTTGACGTAACAGGGATTCGATTTCGAAAGCTTCGGATAGCTCGACCAATTGGAAGAGGTATAATTCTGACATTTATATGTGGTCGTATCGATTGTGTCGGTTACGAAGGACATCGACCCGGACCTGTCGAGGACGACATACATCGACATGGCGTTCTTGGCCGTGGACTGGCTCTCAGTGCTGCTGACCGCCGAAATGGGCATGCTGCCATAGCCCAGGAACTGGGCGAAAGGACTCAATTGCACCGTATATCCGCCTGACACCTTGATCGAATAGGTCTTGACGCTGCCACTGCCCGTGGACTTGACCGAAACGTTGAGCTTGCCTTTGAGCTGATTTATCTCGGTTGCGGTCAATGTGGTTCCCAGTTCGGCCAGGACGAAATTGATCGCGTAGTCGTCGACGGTCGAATCTGTGTGCTTGTTGGCAACCAGAGAGGCCGCCGCGGAGACCGCGGCCGCATCGATGGAATCCTGAAGGTGGCGTTGGGCATTCACCAACTGGACATAATCGATAGAGGCGCCGACGGCGCCGAGCAGGGGCACGGCCACGATGGCGAAGGTCATGGCGATGTTGCCGGCACGGTCGGCCCCCAACCGGCGGCAGACGCTCTTGAAGCGGGTCTTGAGATTTTCGGTGCGCGCGATCATGGCCTGCTTTCCCGTGAGGTGTTGGAGGAATTAACCACCCCAAAGGCTAAAGGCCGGTAAATCGCGCGACGGGACGCAACGAAGCGAGCGGTTTTGCCGGGAATTCCGCGAAAAGAAGAGGGACAGGGTTAACGGTCAGCTTATCGGAAGCGGACGATTGCCGGGATGCGTCGAAACGGGCCGGCGGGTCCAGCCGGCCGCTGTTCCATTTCGGGATGGCCGTGCCGCTATGAGCGCCCGGCTACCTTCAGCGCGAAGGCATATTCGTAGGCGATTTCCTCGAGCCGCTGGAAACGGCCCGACGCGCCGCCATGGCCCGCGCCCATATTGGTCTTGAGCAGCACCGGATTGCCGCTCGTCGAATGGTCGCGAAGCCGGGCAACCCATTTCGTCGGTTCCCAATAGGTCACGCGCGGGTCGGTGAGGCCGGAAAGCGCCAGGATCGGCGGATAGGGTTTCGCGCCGATATTGTCATAGGGCGAATAGGAGGCGATGTTGCGGTAATCGTCCCAGGAGTCGATCGGATTTCCCCATTCCGGCCATTCCGGCGGGGTGAGGGGCAGGGTGTCGTCGAGCATCGTGTTGAGCACGTCGACGAAGGGCACCGCGGCGATGACGCCGCCGAATTTCTCCGGCGCCATATTGGCGATCGCGCCCATCAGCATGCCGCCGGCCGAACCGCCTTCCGCGACGATCCGGTCGTAGGAGGTAAATTTCTCGCGGACGAGATGGTCGGCGGCGGCGATGAAGTCGGTGAAGGTGTTGACCTTGTGCTTCATCTTGCCATTCTCGTACCAGGCGAAGCCCTTGTCCTTGCCGCCGCGGACATGGGCGATGGCATAGACGAAACCGCGGTTGACCAGCGAGAGCGCGTTGGTCGAGAACGAAGCCGGGATCGAGATGCCATAGGCGCCGTAGCCGTAGAGCAGGCAGGGGGCGGAGCCGTCGAGCCGTGTATTCTTGCGGTAGAGCAGAGAGACCGGCACCTTCTCGCCGTCGGGGGCGGCGGCGAAGACGCGGCGGGTGACATAATCCTCGATCACATGGCCGGAGGGCACTTCCTGCGTCTTGAGCAGGATACGTTCGCGGGTCCGCATATTGTAGTCGAAGAGCTGCGAGGGCGTGGTCATCGACGAATAGGTGAAGCGGATCCAGTCGGAATCATATTCCAGCGCGCCGCCCAGGCCGAGCGCATAGGCTTCCTCGTCGAAGGCGATGGCATGTTCCTCGCCGGTCTCGCGGTCGCGGATCGTGATGCGCGGCAGGCCCTCGTGGCGCTCCATCCAGACGAGATGGCCCTTGAAGGCGCCATGCGACAGGATCAGCGTGCCGGGACGATGCGGCACGATGTCCGTCCAGTTCTCCTTGCCGGGTGCTTCCACCGGGGCCTGGCAGATCTTGAAGTCCTTGGCATTGCCGTCATTGGTCAGGATGAAGAAGACATCGCCGCCCGAGACGAGCTCATATTCGATGCCGGTCTCGCGGATCGCGACCAGCTTCGGCTGCGCGGCCGGATCGGCGGCGGGAATGATCCAGTTCTCCGACGTTTCGTGATCGTGAATGTCGATGAAGATATAGTCGTCGAGCAGCGAGCCGCCGACGCCCATGAAGAAACCGGGGTCCGTTTCCTCGAAAACGAGGCGGTCGGCCGATTGCGGCGTGCCGAGCACATGGTGGAAGATCTTCGAGGGGCGATGATTCTCGTCCAGCATCGAATAGAAGAAGCTTTTGCCGTCGGGCGCCCAGGCGCCGCCGCCGCCGGTATTCTCGACGATATCGTCGAGATCCTGGCCGGTTGAGAAATCGCGGACCTTCAGGGTGAAATATTCCGAGCCCTTGTCGTCATAGCCCCAGATGCCCTTGTCGTGCTGCGGTGCGTGATCGAGGCCGGAGATCCGGCAATAGTCCTTGCCCTCGGCCTCGCGGTCGCCGTTGAGCAGCACTTCCTTCAACCCCTTGCAATCGCGCGGCGTGCGAAAATAGTGCGCCTGCTCGCCGCCGGTGACGAACAGCGTGCCATAGGCATAGGGTCCGTCCTTCATCGGCACGGACGAATCGTCTTCCTTGATACGGCCCTTCATCTCGGTGAAAAGGGTCTTGCGAAGCTCCTCGGTATCGGCCATCGCCGCTTCCTGATAGGCGTTCTCGGCTTCGAGATGCGCGCGGATCTCGGTGTCGAGGATCGAGGTGTCCCTGAACATGGCCTGCCAGTTGTCGGCGCGGAGCCAGGCATAATCGTCCGTCCGGGTAATGCCGTGCCGCGTGTCGGAGATGGGCTTCCGGGCGGCGCGGGGCGGGGCGGGCAGGGACTTGGCGAAGGGCAAGGCGGATACTCCGGATCTGTTTCGACCCGAGATGTAATGTGCTTCGTCGGCGTAGCCAAGCCCGGAGACACCCGGCCGGTGCTCATCGACATCGTCAGCCGGCCGTCATTGCCGGGACCGGGTGGCGGCCTGCGTCCAATCGTCATAAGGAAGGCGCAAGCCGTTCGCGCTACTGCTCGCTGAATCTCTCCCTATCCGGTCCCCTCATGAGTCGCATCCTGTTCGTCCTCCTCGCGCTCGCCGCGCTGCCCGCCCATGCCGATCCCGCCAGGAAGACGGCCGGCCTCGTGGAGCCGCGTCTCGGCCTCCAAAACCACGACGGCGAGGCGCCGAGGGTGGCGCTGACGCTCGACGCCTGTTCGGGCAAGGTCGACAGGCGGATCCTCGATATGCTGGTGCGGGAGCGTATTGCCGCGACGATCTTCGTCACCGCGCGCTGGCTGAAACGCAATCCGGAGGCGGTCACCGTGCTCAGGGCGCATCCCGATCTGTTTGAGATCGAGGACCATGGCCGCGATCATCTCGTGGCGATCGACCGGCCGATATCGGTTTATGGCGTCCGGTCGGCCGGTTCGCCGGAGGCGCTCCTGCTGGAAGTGGGCGGCGGCGCCGATGCGATCGTCGCCGCCGGACTCGGCAAGCCGCGATGGTTTCGGGGCGCGACCGCCAGATATTCGCGATCGGCCGTGGCGTCGATCCAGGCGATGGGCTACCGGATCGCCGGCTATTCGCTCAACGGCGACGGCGGATCGCTGCTGGGCGCGAAGGAAACCGCACGCCGGATCGCCGGCGCGAAGGACGGCGACGTGATCATCGCCCATATCAACCAGCCGGGCCACCCCGCCGGTTCTGGCGTGGCGGAAGGTATCCTGACGCTCAGGGATCGCGGCTTCGATTTCGTCCTGCTGCGCGATGCGGCCGAGCCCGCCGGCGCCGCGACCCATTCGGTGCGTCTCGGCAAATAGACGCCTCGCACCGCGCCGGCGGCCGCTAGCCCGCGCCAGACGTGGCGAGCGGCGTGCCCGGAAGGTAGAGCATGACCGGCCGGATCTCGTAGACGGCCGTCGGGTTGGCACGCCGGAGGTCGCGGGCGGCGGCGATCGCGCCGTCGATATCCGGGAAATCGACAATATAGAAGCCGAGAAGATGCTCGCGCGTTTCGGCGAAAGGCCCATCGACGACAATGCCGTCGTCCGCGCCGCGCAGCGTGACGGCATGCCGGGTCGGGCCGAGGCGGGCCGCCGGCCCGAAATGACCGTCCGCGACCCAGCGGTCGTGGACCTTCAGAAGGTCCGCCATCAGCGTCTCGTCCTCCCGGCTGCTCCACGATTCGACCACGCCCTCGGCATGATAGGCAAGGATGGCGTAATGCATCGACGATCCTCCTCAATCGTAGAGCGAAGCCGTGACCGGTCATCCTGCGGCGAATGCGCAACGATGATCGGCGGTCGGCGCGATCTACACCCGTTCCACAAACCCGTCCAACACTCTTTTCTGCCCGGCCCGGTCGAAATCGATCGTCAGCTTGTTGCCCTCTATGGCCGCGACATTGCCGTTGCCGAATTTGATGTGGAACACCCTGTCGCCGACCGAAAAGGCGCTCGGCGTATCGACCTTCGACTTCGCCACCAGTTCGCCCTGGATGACCTTGCCCTGCGGACCGGCCTCGCCATAGCCGATGCGTTCGACCTGGTAGCCGGAGCGGTTGCCCCAGTTGTTGCGGGTGGCGTCGGTCTTGTTCTGCTGCGCGCGCTGCCAGCCGGGAGAGGAATAGGAGGACTGGAAAGGCTCCTGGCGGTCGAAGCGGGACTGGCCATAGGGGCTGCGGCCATAGCCGCCATAGGTTTGTTCGACCTCGGCGACCTCGACATGGGCCTCGGGCAGCTCGTCGAGGAACCGCGAGGGAATGGTCGACTGCCAGAGGCCGTGGATGCGGCGGTTGGAGACGAACCAGATATGAGCGCGCTTCTTGGCGCGCGTCAGGCCGACATAGGCGAGGCGGCGTTCCTCCTCCAGCCCGGCGCGGCCGCCTTCGTCCAGAGCGCGCTGATGCGGGAAGAGGCCTTCCTCCCAGCCGGGCAGGAANNAGGAAGACGGTGTCGAATTCGAGGCCCTTGGCGGAATGCAACGTCATGATCGAGACGGCGTCCATCGTCTCGTTCTGCTCGGCGTCCATGACCAGCGAGACATGTTCGAGAAAGCCGCGCATCGACTCGAAGCTTTCCATCGAGCGGATCAGTTCCTTGAGGTTTTCCAGCCGCCCTGGCGCTTCCGCCGTCTTGTCGGCTTTCCACATGTCGGTATAGCCGGACTCTTCAAGTATCTGTTCGGCAAGCTCGGTATGCGGAGTCGATTCAAGCAGTTGGCCCCAGCGCCTGAAGTTCTGCACCACGTCGTAGAGCGCCTTGCGCGGCTTGGGCTTGAGCTCCTCGGTCTCGACAATCTCGGACGAGGCCTGGAGGATCGGCATGTCCCGCTTGCGGGCGTAGTCGTGCAGGAAGCGGACGGTGGTGTCACCCAGCCCGCGCTTGGGCGTGTTGACGATGC
>JAGRLJ010000037.1:7094-27902 GCA_020441805.1 Rhizobiaceae bacterium | reverse complement strand
GCGGGCCGCCGATGACGCGGTAGTTGAGGCCGAGTGTCACGAAACGATCCTCGAATTCGCGCATCTGGAAAGATGCGCGGACGAGGATCGCCATGTCGTTGAGATTGTGCTTTCCGCGCTGGAGCGCCTCGATCTCCTCGCCGACGGCGCGGGCTTCCTCCTCGGAATCCCAGGCGGCGTGAACCTTGACCTTCTCGTGCTCGGGGTCGTGGTCGTCGGTGAAGAGCGTCTTGCCAAGCCGGCCTTCATTGTGGGCGATCAGGTAGCCCGAGGCGCCGAGAATGTGGCCGGTGGAACGATAATTCCGTTCCAGCCGGATGACGGTGGCGCCGGGAAAATCTTTCTCGAAGCGCAGGATATTGTCGACATCGGCGCCGCGCCAGCCGTAGATCGCCTGATCGTCGTCGCCGACGCAGCAGATGTTGACGGCGGGCTCAGGCGCTCTCGACGAAGACCCCGCCCCAACCTCTCCCCGCAAAGGGCTTTGAGGGATAGCATCGCCGCGCGGGGCTGGGGCGGGCTCTTTCTTTCCAGGCCGCTGCGCCAGCAGCCTGAGCCACATATATTGCGCGGTGTTGGTATCCTGGTACTCGTCGACCAGGATATAACGGAAACGGCGTTGATAATCGGCGAGGATGTCGGGATTGGTCTTCAGGATCCGGATCGGATGCAGCAGCAGGTCGCCGAAATCGCAGGCATTGAGCGTCTTGAGACGGTTCTGGTAGGCAGTGTAGAGCGCGCGGCCCTTGCCGTTGGCGAAGGCGCGGGAATCGCCTTCCGGGATCTGGTCCGGATCGAGGCCCTTGTTCTTCCAGCCGTCGATCATCAGCGCGAACTGGCGCGCCGGCCAGCGCTTGTCGTCGAGGCCTTCGGCGGCGATGAGCTGCTTGAGCAGCCGGATGACGTCGTCGGTGTCGAGGATGGTGAAATCGGATCGCAACGAGACGAGCTCGGCATGGCGGCGCAGGAACTTGACGCCGATCGAATGGAAGGTGCCGAGCCATGGCATGCCCTCGACCGCCTCGCCGGCGAGATGGGCGATGCGCTCACGCATCTCACGCGCGGCCTTGTTGGTGAAGGTGACGGCGAGGATCTGGCTCGGAAAGGCGCGGCCGGTGGCGAGGATATGGGCGATGCGGGTGGTGAGAACGCGCGTCTTGCCGGTGCCGGCGCCCGCCAGCACCAGCACGGGTCCGTCGAGCGTCTCGACCGCGCGGCGCTGCTCGGCATTCAGTCCGTCGAGGTAAGACGGCTGAGGCCGGTTGCCGTCGCGGGCGGCCATGGCGCGCGCGGCCAGCCCGCCTGTCGAGGCGGGACGCGGCACAGGCTCCGGAGACACGCTTTTCGGCCCGCGCGGTTCCGGCTCCTCGTCGAAGAAGGGAATGTCGTCAAAGCCGTTGGTCATCGGGTTTCCCATGCATGATTCGGCTTTGTTTGGCAAAGCCTGTCCACGATTTGTTCAGGGTCCTGCATCACGATTGCATTACAATTCATCCATGTCGCCAATCCAAACTTGCCGCCTCGAACGTAATCACAGATAAGGAGTCTGGGGGGCGATATCACGGGCTCGAGCGGAGAAGCGTATGCGAATCGTAACCCAGCTGCTCACAGGATCGGTCTTTCTCGTCATCGGCGGATTGATTCTCCTTCATTTCGTGCCGGGATCGGCCGGAATGGCGCGCAGCATCGGCGTGCCCGAAAGCATCGTCGCCCTTGTCGCCCGGCCCGAACCGACGGCCCTGCCGCCCGGCGAGGGCAACCGCCGCCGCGACGGCGGCCAGACGCTGACCGTGGTGGTCAAGCCCGCCGGACAGGGCAAGATCAACGACCGTCTCCGCGCCATCGGCGACGGCGATGCGATCCGCTCGGTCAGCGTGACGCCGCTGGTGGCGGGCCAGATCGCGGAACTTCTCGTCAGGCCCGGCCAGCATGTCAAGGCGGGCGAGGTGATCGCCCGGCTCGACGACGAGGTGGAAAAGGTCGCCGTTTCCCAGGCCAAGGTGGCGCTGAAGGCCGCCGAAGCCAAGCTCAACCGAAACGAGGACCTCAAGAAGATCATTTCTCGGGCCGAATACCAGGACGCCCAAACCGCCGTCGAATCCGCGCGGCTGGCCGTGTCTTCCGCCGAGATCGCCCTGTCGCGCCGCCAGGTGCGCGTGCCGATCGACGGCGTCGCCGGCATCGTCGGCGTCAATACCGGCGACTATGTGACGGCCGGCACGGCATTGGTGACGGTGGACGACCGTTCGCGCCTGCTGGTCGATTTCTGGGTGCCCGAGCGCTTCGCCGGTCTTCTGCGGCCGGGTCAGGCCGTGGAGGCGAAGCCGATCGCCCGCCCCGGCAAGTCCTATCCCGGCAAGATCGAGGCGATCGACAACCGGATCGATCCGACCAGCCGCACGTTGCATGTCCGCGCCGAGATCGAGAACGAGGGCGACGCGTTGCGCGCCGGCCAGTCGTTCGAGGTGGTCCTCGGCCTTCCGGGCGACACCTGGCCGTCGGTGAGCCCGCTCGCGATCCAGTGGGACGGCGAGGGTTCCTATGTCTGGCGCGTCGGCGCGGACGACAGGATCGAGCGCGTCGCCGCCGCCATTATCCAGCGCAATCCCGACGACGTCCTGATCGATGCCGGGATCAGGCCGGGCGATCGGATCGTGGTCGAAGGGCTGCAACGGCTGAGAAACGGCGCCACGGTGCAGATCTTCGGCGGGAAGGCCGAACCGGAAAAGGTGGCGAATGCCGCCGGGATGGCTCCATGAGCGCGGCGGGACGCATCAAGCAGGCGTTTTCCGCCTCGCTCTTCGTCCGCAGGCCGATCCTCGCGCTGGTGCTCAACGCGCTGATCGTCGTGGCCGGCCTTGCCGCGTTCCGCGGCATCGAGGTCCGGGAATTGCCCTCGGTGGACCGTCCGGTCATCACCGTGCGCACCGAGCTCGACGGCGCGGCGCCCGAGACCATGGATCGCGAGGTGACGGATACGATCGAGGGGGCGGTGGCCCGTGTCACGGGGCTGAAATCCGTGTCGTCGGTGTCCGCGTTCGGCAACAGCCGGGTGACCCTCGAATTCTCCGACACGACCGATCTCGCCACGGCGGCGGCCGATGTCCGCGATTCGCTCGCCCGCGTGACGGATGTGCTGCCGGCCGGCGTGACCGCGCCGCGCGTGATCAAGGCGGATGCCGATTCGCAGCCGGTGATGCGGCTCGCCGTGACATCCTCGACCATGAAGGCGGAGGACCTCACCGTCTATATCGAGGATGTGATCGAGAACCGTCTGGCCTCCGTCGAGGGCGTGGCTGACGTGCAGTATTTCGGCGAGAAGGAAAAGTCCTTCCGCATCGATCTCGACCAGGCCAAGCTCGCGAGCCGGGGCATGACGGTGGCCGACATAAAGACCGCGCTCTCGACCGCCGCGCTCGACGTGCCGGCCGGCTCGATCGAGAGTTCGTCGACGAATATCGTCGTCCGGGCCAGCTCCGACATCACGACGCCCGAGGCGTTCGAGGCCGTCATCATCAACGGCAAGGTGCGGCTCGGCGATGTCGCCAATGTCACGCTGGGGGCGGAGGACGGCACCTCGACCATGCGCTCCAACGGCGTTTCCGGCGTCGGCCTGGGCATCGTCCGGCAGGCGCAGTCCAACACGCTCGATATTTCCCAGGGCGTGCGCGCCGTCGTCGCCGATCTGCAAAAGACCCTGCCCGAAGGCATGACGATGCGCATCACCAGCGATGACGCGACCTTCATCCGCGGCGCGATCCACGAGGTGGTGATCGCGCTGGCGCTGGCCGTGGTCATCGTCGTCGGCGTGATCTTCCTGTTCCTGCGGAACCTGCGGGCGACGCTGATCCCGACCGTCACCATGCCGGTGGCGCTGGTGGGCACGCTTGCGGCGGTCTATCTCGCGGGCTTCTCGATCAACATCCTGACGCTGCTCGCCATCGTGCTCGCGACCGGCATGGTGGTGGACGACGCGATCGTGGTGCTCGAGAACATCGTGCGCTACAGGGCGAACGGCATGGGCGCGCGGGCCGCCGCCGTGGTCGGGACGACGCAGGTCTTCTTCGCGGTCGTCGCCACGACGATCACGCTCTCGGCCGTCTTCGTTCCGCTGGCATTCCTGCCGGGCCAGGCCGGCGGCCTGTTCCGCGAATTCGGCTTCACCCTGGCGATTTCGGTGCTGCTGTCGGGCGTGGTGGCGCTGACCTTGTGTCCCATGCTCGCGTCCCGCATGCTCGGATCGCACGATCTGGAAGAACATGGCGGGGTGCTGGCGCTGGTCGGGAAGGGCTTCGCGGCGGTCTATGAAAAGACGCTCGCCGCCGCGCTGGCCGTGCCGGGAATCGTGATCGCCGTTTCGGTGCTGATCGTGTTCTCGGCCGTTGCCGTGTATTTCTCGCTTGGCCAGGAATTGACGCCGCGCGAGGATCGTTCGGTGGTCCTGATCCGGGCGAAGGCGCAGCAGGGGGTGAGCCTCGCTTATACCGAGGCGCAGCTCCGCAAGGTGGAAGACGCGCTCAGGCCGCTCGTGGATTCGGGCGAGGTGGAAAATATCTTCACCATCAGCGGCCAGGGCGGTTCGTCCAATTCCGGCTTCATGGTCCTCACCCTGGCGCCCTGGGAAAAACGGGTTCGGACACAGGCCGAGATTTCCGGCGATGTCCGCAAGGCCTTGCGCGCCGCGCCCGCCTTGCAGACCAATATCATCCAGCCGAACAGCCTCGGCATCCGGGGCGCGGGCAGCGGCCTGAATTTCGCCCTGACCGGCAACGACTACGATGTGCTTTACGCCCAGGCGCAGAAGATGATCGACGCGCTGAACGAGAGCGGCAAGTTCGATCTCGTCCGCCTCGACAACGATCCGACGCAGGCGCAGATCTCGGTCGATATCGACCGGGAGAAGGCGGCCGATATCGGCGTCGATATCGGGGGGCTGGCCTCGGCCTTGCAGGCCCTGCTGGACGGCACCAGCATCGGCGACGTTTTCGTCAACGGCCGGCGTATCGATATCACGCTGGTCTCCTCCGACAATCCGATCAACGATCCGCAGGACCTCGAGAATATCTTCCTCAAGACCCAGGATGGCCGCTTCGTGCCGATGTCGGCGGTCGCCACGCTCAAGGAGCGGGCAATCCCGCCCCAGCTCGCGCGCGAGAACCAGACGCGATCCGTCTCGATCACCGGTGTCCTTAAGCAGGGGACCGGTCTCGGCGACGCGCTGGCGCTCGCGGAGGAGACCGGCCGCAGGATCCTGCCGCCGGGCGTCAATATCCTGGCTCTGTCGGAAGCCGCCACGCTCGACGAGAATTCTTCTGGCATGAGCGCCGTGTTCGGCTTCGCGGTCATCATCATCTTCCTGGTGCTCGCCGCGCAGTTCGAGAGCTTCGTTTCGGCCCTGATCATCATGACGACCGTGCCGCTGGGGCTGGCCTGCGCGGTCTTCGCCATGCTGCTGACGGGCCAGACGATCAATATCTACAGCCAGATCGGCCTGGTCATGCTGGTCGGCATCATGGCGAAGAACGGCATCCTGATCGTCGAATTCGCCAATCAGCTGCGCGACGAGGGCGAGAGCGTCGGCGAGGCGATCCGCAATGCCTGCCGCATCCGCCTCAGGCCGGTGATGATGACGATGATCGCCACCGTGCTGGGCGGCGTGCCGCTGACGCTCGCCGTCGGCGCGGGAGCCGAGGCGCGGGTCGCGCTCGGCTGGGTCATCGTCGGCGGCCTGGGTCTCGCGACGCTGGTGACGCTCTATATCACGCCGGTCGCCTATCTGCTCTTCGCTGGCCTGTCCAAGCCGCACGCGCATGACGTGGAGCGGCTCGACCGGGAAATGGCGGCGGCGAACACCAACAAGGCGAGCCTCGAGGACGAACTGATCCCCGAGGCCGCGCAATAGCCCCCGTGGTCCGCAAGCATTCCGTGGCCCTGCACGGCCATCGAACGAGCTTCTCCCTGGAGGAGGAGTTCATGGCCGCGCTGCGAAAGATGGCGGAAACGCGGGGTCAATCGCTCGCGTCGCTGATCGCGGAGGTGGATGAGACGCGCGGCGAGGGTGCCAACCTGTCTTCGGCGCTGCGCGTCTTCGTTCTCAAGGCGTTGCAGGCCCGGATCGCGCCCGGAGACGATGTCACTGGTTGATGAGACCGGGGGTCGTGTCGAATTTCAGCATGTCGGCGCCGTCTTCCTTCTTCTGTTTTTCCGCCCGCGCCCGGCGGCGGGCCTCCGCCTCGGTGCGCGCCTGTGCCTTCAGGGCCTCCTGTGCCGCTTTCAGCAGCCGTTCGTTGTCTCGGGCGCGCTGCTCCAGGCGCTTCCGTTCGGCATCGAGCGAGCGGTAGAGCGCGGCCTCGCGGCGCAGGCGCTGCTTTTCGGCGATATTGGCCTGCATGATCTCGACGCGGCGGCGCTCCTGCTCGAAGCGGCGAAGGGAGAGGAAACTGTCGATCGCGGTGATGTCGGCCGTCCGGTCGGGAGCCGCCAGCGGCCCCTGCCAGTGCAGGCTGACCGACGGTTCCGCCCCGGCGATCTGTTCCTCGCCGGGTTTCAGTTCGGCCGTGAGGGTCGCGGTGATGTCGCCGTTGAGCAAGCCGATATCGGCATCGGCGGCGAAGCTCATATCGCGGTTCTGGCCGGCGACATTGGCCGCCCTCAGCCGCCCGCCGGCGATGTTGAAGGGGATTTCCAGCCTGTCGATGCGGGTGGCGCCGCTCAGGATCTCTTTCTCGATGCCGGGCCGCAGCGCGGCTTCGTTGAGCTCGCCATCGACGCCGTCGGCCAGCTTGAGGATCGTGTCGAGCGATCCGCCGTCGAAGCCGGTCACGGTCAGGTTCGAAAGCGTCAACGTGCCGGAGCCGGTTGCGCTTTCCAGGAGATCGACGGCGCTTTTTCCGGTCGTGTCGATGGCGAAGGAGAGATCGGACAGGGCCGCGGCAACCGGCTTGCCGTCGTGGCGCCAGAATGTGGTCGCGAGGCTTGCGCCCGTCACCTTCATCTGGCTTCGCAGGAAGGCGGTGCCGTCGATATTGCCGAGTTCGGCATGGCCGGTGAAATTGCCGTCGGCGAGCTGGCCGGAGGCCTCGTCGATCTCGATCTTGCCGGGGGTCGAACGGAGCTTTCCGTTGAAGCGCTTGACGTCGCCGAGCGCGCCGAGATGGAACTCGCCCGCCGCAAGCGCCAGATCGACATTGAAGGGCAGGCCGGCGTTCCTGGGAATGTCGATGCGCGAAAGCTGCTCCGTCAGCGGCTCGGTCACCGGCCCGTAGACCGCGTCGGCGAGCCAGCCGAGATCGAGCGTGCCGAGCGTGAGCCGGCCCTCGAAACGCGGATCGGGCGTCTGGCGCGGATAGTTCAGCACCCCGTTGAAGCTGTTGCTGTCGGCGTGACCCTTGAGGCTGTCGATGCTGATACCGTCCGGAGAGGCGTAGATATTCGCCGTCGCGTTGAGCGAAAGCCCGTCGATCAGGCGCGGCAGCGTCAGGCCGGTCATCATCAGATAGGGTGCGATATCGCCGCTATCGACGGTGAGCTGATAGGAGCCGTCCAGGAAGCCGGCCGATGCCAGATGAGCCGCGCCCTCGATATTCACCGTCGTCGTGCCGGAGGAATAGTCGAGCGTCACCTGCGGTTCGGCATCGGCTGATTGTTCGATCTTCAGCGACAGCAGGCCGTCCTCGTCGGCATCGAGGTCGATCGTCGGCAGGCCGGCTTGGCCGAGCATGATCCAGGCCTTCGGATTTTCGATGCTGGCGTCGAGCGTCAAGCCGTCCGGATCGGTGAAATCGAATTCCTGGCTTGCGAGCCGGGCCGTGAGCCGGCTACCGTTGGCGGTGCCGTCCAGCGTCGCCTCGACCGGCCAGTCGCCGAGGCCGAGCTTGAGGCCGAGCGTCAGTTCGGTGTCCGCGTAATAGGCCGCGCTCGCCGTAAGGCGTCGGAGCGCGGGATGCGGCGGCAGCCGGTCCGACAGGAGCCTGAGGAAGGCGGCGGGGTCCGCCGATTTGAGTTTCGCCGTGATGCCGCCTTTCGGCTGGCCGGCGATGTCGGCGAAGCCGCCCTTGATGTCCAGCGCCGTTCCATAGAAGTCGCCGATCGTCGCCCGGACGTCGCCGAGCGCGCCGTTGGCGACGGAGAAGGCGGCGTCGAGGCCGGTCGCGTCCAGGTCGAACGCCCGGAAATGATCGACCTTGAGCCGGGCGGCGATTCGATTGTCGGAAAGTGCCGCCGTCGTCGCCTCTCCCGTCATCAGCGAGCCGAGCGCCAGCATCGTATCGAGATCGAAGGCATTGCCGGCGAGATCCACCGACAGGGATGGCGGCTGGCCGGATATGAGCTCATGTTCGAGCCGACCGCGCAGGCTGGCGGGGCCGAAGGCGATTTCGAGATTCTCGAAACGCTGCAATTCCGGGGTCAGGCTCACCCTGGCTTCGAAGCCCGCCGTCTTGAGCCGGCGGATGGCGTCCGGCACCGAACCCGTGATCCATTCGGCAAAGCCCGAAGGCTGGTTCGAGGCGAGGAGCAGGTCGCCCTCGAAGCTCTGGGCGCCGAGAAGGGTAAGCTTGCCGCTGGCGGACAGCGTCGTGCGGCCCGGAAGCTGCGCCTCGGCCCGGTCGATCTGCCAGCCGTCGCCGGCGGGCGACATTTCGAGCCGGATATCGCGGAGCGTGGTGTCGCCGGCGACGATGGCGGGCAGCCTTATGCTGGCGCGGCCCGGCAGGTTCGGAATGGGCATGTCGGCCGCAAGCGTCAGGAAGGCCCGTATCCGGTTCATGAGAGGCACGGCCTCGGAATCCGCCATGCCCTCGCCATTGCCGCCGAACCGGCTCATGTCGATCTGGTGCCCCTCCGCGGTCACGAGGAATTCCGGATTGCGGCCGACGTCGATCGTGGCCTCGCCCTTGACCGTATAGGGATCGTCGGGATCGCCCATCTTGAATTCGTATTCCGGGATCCGCAGCCGGTCGTTCATCAGTTCGAAAGCGCCGGCGATGCGCGGCGCCGTGGATTTCGTCGTGTCCGACGCGGTATCGCTCGCATCCGTCTCGCTGCGGAATTTTTCCCGAATGCTGAAGCGGCCCTTGTATTCGGGGCGCAGCGCGGCGAGCCGGATCACGCCTTCGAGCTCGGCGACGAGAGACGGCTGGTCGGGCAGGAGACGGAGCTTGAGCGGAACCGCGCCCTTGTCCGGGATGGAGGTCGACAGCACGAAGCTGCCGGCGATGCCGTCGATCGCGCCTTTTCCGGAGACGCGCCACGGTCCGGCAAGCGTCTTGGCGGACAGCGCCATGTCGAGCCCGGTCAGGTGGCGGCTCCTGCCTGTCTGCTCGTCGATGAACAGTATGTCGCCGCCGGTTACCGTGACATTCTCGAGAATGACGGTCGAGGCCGGAATATCCGGATTTCCGGTCCGGACCCAGTCGAGCGTCCCATCTCCGGTGAGCTTCAGGCGGACCTTGGGCTTGTCGATCCGCATATTGTAGATCAGGGCCTGGCCCGAGAGAAAGGGCGCGAGTTCCGATTCCATCGAGAAGCTCTCGGCGGTAACGAGCGATTCGCCCGTGCCGTCCTCACCGACGCGGACATCGTTCATCGTCACCGAAGGGAAGGGCAGGAGCCGCGCATCGACCTTGCCATGCACGACGACCTTCTTGCCGATGATGCGGCTCGCCTGGATCTCGAAGTCGCGGCGGAAATTCGTCCAGTCGATGAAATAGGGCGCCAGCAGCGCGGCGAACAAGGCGACGACGAGCAGGCCACCGATGACGACGAAGATGCGCCCGAGCACAATCAGAACTCCCGAATTTCGGCGACAAGTTAGTGCATGCCGTTTTCATTTGGAAGCCGTTCCGCAGACCATCCGGCTCCGTCAACAGCATGGCTTCCAAATGAAAACGGCATGCCTGGGAGTCTTTTTCACCCGATTGCCGTGCCGTCGCCAGGCGGCCTCTCAAGATCGCACCCGAACCGTCTGCTTTCTGATCTGCCTCGGCGACAGGCCGAACCGCGCTCGAAACGCGCGCGAGAAACCGGACAGGGATTCAAAGCCGCATTTGATCGCGATCTCCGTCACGGGCTGGCCTGAATTGACGATCAGATGACGAGCGGCGTCCAGCCGGCAGTTGCGGTAATAGGCTGACGGTGTCTGCCCGTATGTCTCCATGCAGCGCCGCCGCAATTGCTTCGAGGACTGTCCCAACTGGCTGCAAAGCGCATGGATGGAGACTGGGTAAGACAGGTTTTCCGTCATCAGATGGTGCATCCTCAACAGCAATGGGTCCGTGCTGTTGAGGATGCGTTGCGATGTGTCACCGCTCCTCGGCCGTCCGTGAATCATGCCCGTCGACGCGGCCTCGGCAAGGTTTTCGTCAACATCCCGGGCAATCCATGCCAGAAGCGCATCTCCGGTCGCGGTGCCCCCGGCCGCGGTCAATCGCCGGCCATCCAGACAGAATATTTGATCCACGACCTCGATATCGGGCCACCGTTCGCGGAATGCGGCTTCGGCTTCGTAATGCAGGACAGTCCGGCGGCCGTCCAGCAAGCCGAGCTCGGCCAAAATTACCGGTCCGGTGTCCACGCCACCAATCACGCCGTTTTCCGTGGCGGCGCGCCACGCATAGGCGCGAACGCGCGACGTGAGATGGTCCAGAGGGTGGTAGCCCGCGCAAAACAGAACGAGGTCGGCTTTGGGCGCGTTCGTCCAGCTCAGCGTATCGGGTGCGATCAAAGCCCCGTTCGATGCATGGATTGGTCCGTTCGTGGCGGTGCGGGTTTGCCAATGGAAGACCTCCCGCCCCGCGCATTTGTTCGCGAGGCGCAAGGTTTCCGTGGCCAGCACGTAGGCCAGCATTTGAAACTCGGGGAAAAGCACGAACGACACATTTCTCATGGAGGGAAGTTCTCGCGCAGTTCCGGGTGTTTCCGGACAAGTAAGCAATTCGCTTTGCGGTATCCTGGCCGGGAAATCAAGGAGAGATCGCATGAACATCATGACCCCGGCACAGGCCGGACAACGTCCCGCCGGATGCAGCGACGCCGAATGGGAGGCCCGTTGCGAACTGGCGGCCATTTACAACGCGCTTGTGAAATACCGGCTGACGGACATCACCAATCAGTGGCACGCGATCCGCGTTCCCGGCGAAAACGCGCTTCTGACCCATCACTACGGTTGGATGCACGAGGAAGTCACCGCCTCGAACCTGATCAAGGTCGGCTTCGACCGCACCAACCACAACCCCGGGAACGGCGAGCCAAATCCTTCGGCGACGGAGATCGGCAAGCTGTTCTTCGAAGCCAATCCGGATATCAACTGTATCATGCATGTCCATACCAAGGCGATCATGGGGGTTTCCGCTCAAAAGGAGGGGCTCCAGCCGCTCAGCCAGGCCTATCTGATGATCGGCGGCGGCGACGTGATCGGCTATACGGACTACGAGTTCGAATGCACGGATGACTTTCTGTCGGGTCTGTTGAAAGCGGGAACCGGCAGGAAAGCGATCATCGAAGCCTGGCACGGCGCGTTTGTTTTCGGCGCGACCGCCGGCGAGGCCTTCTTCCGCTCCTTCTACCTCGATCAGGCTTGCGCCGTGCAGCTCGAAGTGCAGATGTCCGCGGCCGGCGGTGCGACAATCCGCGAAATACCCGAAAAGGAAATCCGGCGTCACCTGGCCGACATGGCTGCCAGCGATTGGTACGGATATGAAGGCAAACTGGAATGGCTGGCCATTCGACGCCGCCTGAAGGTCGAGGCGCCGCATCACCTCGGTTAGGACAGGTGGCGCAGAAGGCGGCCGGGAATTGGCTTGCCGCCGGGCATGTATGGGGCGGCACCCGGCGTCGGGGTGCTTTTCAGGGCTGATGAAGGGGGAATGCGGGGTCGGGTTCCGGCGGTGAACCAGGCCCCGGATGAGGGCCTGCCGGCGGGCTCCATGCCCGAAAGGTCCATCAGGATGCGGCCGCCGTCAGTCGAGCGGGAAGATCTTGCCCGGATTGAAGATGTTGAGCGGATCGAGGCTCCGCTTGATCTGCCGCATGATCTCGACCGAGCCGCCCAGCTCGCCCTCGAGGAATTCCTGCTTGCCCTGGCCGATGCCGTGCTCGCCGGTGCAGGTTCCGTCCATGGCGAGCGCGCGGGCATTGAGCCGCTCGATGAAGGCTTCGGCCTGGGCGACTTCCGCGGGGTCCGTGTCGTCGAGCACCATAGACACGTGGAAATTGCCGTCGCCGGCATGGCCGACGATCGGCGCGACGAGGCCGTGTTCCGTGATATCCGCCTCGGTCGCCGTGACGCATTCGGCGAGACGGGAGATCGGCACGCAGACATCGGTCGCAATGGCATTGGCGCCCGGACGCAGCGCCTTGGCCGACCAGTAGACATTGTGACGCGCCTTCCAGATCCGGGAGCGCTCCTCGGGATTGGCCGACCAGGTGAAGCCGTCGGCGCCGCTCTCCCGGGCGATATCGCCGAAGGCTTCCGATTGCAGCTTCACCGAGGCGGGCGAGCCGTGGAATTCGAGGAACAGCGACGGCGCTTCGGGCAGCGACAGGCCGGAATAGGCGTTGCATGCCCTGACCTGGAGAGCATTCATCAACTCGATCCGGGCGACGGGGATGCCGAGTTGTATGGTCGCGATCACCGCCTCGCAGGCCTGCTGGAGCGTGGGGAAATTGCAATATCCGCCGGCGATCTCCTCGGGAATGCCCTGAAGCCTGAGCGTCACCGAGGTGAGAATACCGAGCGTCCCTTCCGAGCCGACGAACAGCCGGGTCAGGTCATAGCCGGCGGAGGATTTGCGCGCGCGCCGGGCGGTGCGGATTTCCTCGCCATCGGCGGTGACGGCGGTGACCGCCAGCACATTGTCCTTCATCGTGCCGTAGCGCACGGCATTGGTGCCGGAGGCACGGGTGGCGGTCATGCCGCCGATCGAGGCATTCGCTCCGGGATCGATGGGAAAGAAAAGGCCGGTGTCGCGGAGATGGGTATTGAGCGCTTCGCGGGTGACGCCGGGCTCGACGGTGCAGTCGAGGTCCTCCGGATTGACGTCGAGCACGCGGTCCATTCGGGAAAAATCGAGCGAAAAGCCGCCGGAGGGGGCATTCACCTGGCCTTCGAGCGACGATCCGGTGCCGAAGGCAATGATCGGCACGCGATGATCGGTCGCGATCCGGACGGCGATCTTCACATCCTCCTTCGATTCGACGAAGAGCACGCCGTCGGGCGGCTGCGGCGGGACCCATGTCGTGGTGTGCGCATGCTGCGCGCGAATGGCTTCCCCGGTCTGGAAGCGCTCGCCGAAGCGCTGGCGCAGGACGGCGCTGGCCGATTTCAGGCCATCCTCGTTGCGAGCGCCGGTTCGAATCTTGCTGATGCCCATCGTATCTGTCCGAAAATAAGACGTTACCCGTCAAAGCCTTGTATTTGGAACTCGACCGACTAATGTGCCAGATAGCCAGCCTTGTCCAGCCTGAGAGCCAGCCAGGAATGCCATCCGAACCAAAGCGCTTCGATACTCCGGTCATCGGCCCGGCCATGCGGGTGTCGCCGGAATGGATCGATTACAACGATCACCTCAACGTTGCCTATTACACGCTGATCTTCGACCGTTCGGCGGAAGCGGCCGTTGATATCCTCAATCTGGGGGAAGCTTATCGCCGCGGGGAAAACAAGGCGCTCGTCACGGCCCAGGCGCATACGACCCATATCCGGGAGCTCAAGCAGGACGCCGAACTGCGCGCGACCTTCCGCCTGCTCGATGCCGATGCCAAGAGCCTGCATGTCTACCAGGAGCTCTATCACGCGGAGGGATGGCTGGCGGCGACACAGGAAAGCCTGTTGTTGCATGTCGATCTCGGAGCGGGAGAAGGTCCGAAGGTCGTGCGCATGTCCGAAGCCGTCCAGGCCGATGTCCAGACGATGCTTCGTTACCACGAATCCCTGCCGCGCCCGAAATATGTCGGACGGACGCTGGGCATCAGGCGGCGGTAAGGGCGGTCGTGTCGCGGATGGATCGCGCAGCCGCGATGCTTGATCCCGCTATTCCGCAGGGCCGGGCGCCTTTTCCAGCCGGCCTTGGTCGAGGGTCCTGTCGGCTTTGTCCTTCAGCGCCAGCGTCAACGTCTTCTCATGTTTCGTACGGCCGAAATGGGCGCGGTTCTCCGCGGCCTTCCGTTCCTTTTCGGCGCGCGTTTTCTGCTTGCGCGCCTGTCGGAGATTGACGATGTCTGCGGCCATGGCGCCTCAGTTCTTCTTGCGGAAAGCGTCGAGCGATACGACCGAGCCGCTGCCGGCGGGCTTCGATTCGCCATCGGCGTCCTCGACGGCGACGACCTGGATTTCGGCGGCCTGCGGATCGGGATAGGCGGCCGGGTCGCCGCTACCTTCCTCCGGCGTCGCGACGTCGAATTCGAGTTCGAAATTCACCGAGGGATCGTAGAAGCCGCGCACGGCGGCGAAGGGAATGGTCAGCTTCTCGGGCTTGTCGGAGAAGGACAGGCCGATCTCGAAATAGCCGTCGAACACCTTGAGGTCCCAGAACTGGTGCTGGACGACGATCGTCATCTGTTCGGGATATTTCGCCTTGAGATGCTGGGAGATCCTGACGCCCGGCGCCCTGGTGAGGAAGGTGATGAAGAAATGATGGTCGCCGGGAAGGCTGCCGGTGGCCCCGACTTCCGACAGCACCTTGCGGATGACGCCGCGAAGCGCGTCCTGTGCCAAGATGTCGTAGCGGATATGGTCCTGCGCCATGTCGATTCCCGTATTCATGTCCGTGAGTTGGCGCTAACTATGCCACTTTATGCCTGCTTGGCAAAGGTTTTCATGCGGCGCGGGCCATGCCGCGAGCGTCAAGAAGCATAACCGGGAAAGGGAGAAAGTGAAGGCTTCTGTTGCCAGGTGCCTTCGAACCCCGCCTTACGGTGCTACCCGCAAGGGCTTGATTTGAAGTGTCGCACTGCGATTAGGCAGCGAGACGTGCTTCAGCATAGTTGTCGTTTGCAACTATAAGGTTAGCCCGATAACGGTGGTACAATGCCGGGTAAAAAGTCGATCTTTACGCCCTTGTCGATCCTGTTTCGCCCCCATCAGAAGCCGTTGCGCTTCAACGGTTTCTGGTGGAGGCGCCGGGTACCGCCCCCGGGTCCGATGGGTTTATTTCACCGCCCGTTTATCACCATAGCCGGCAAGCCGGCATCCTCTATATAGGGCTTGCATGCGCCGTTGAAAAGGGGCGGCGGCGCGGTTTCGCGCGGTCGCCATCAAGCCGCAGGCTCTTCCGGTCCGCCGGCGGCGGCAACTCGGCCTTGGATAATCTCCGTTGCCCGTTCATTTCCCTGCGCGGAAGGTGCATAATACGGACCAGCGCGAATCCGACGGCGGCGATCCATGAAGCAATATCTCGATCTTCTCTCCCATGTCCTGGAGCATGGTATCGACCGCGGCGACCGGACGGGAACGGGGACGCGCGGCGTCTTCGGCCACCAGATGCGGTTCGACCTCGCGCAGGGCTTTCCGGTCACGACGACCAAAAAGCTGCATCTGAGGTCGATCATCTATGAGCTGTTGTGGTTCCTGAAGGGCGACACCAACGTCAAGTATCTGCATGACCACGGCGTGACGATCTGGGACGAATGGGCCGACGAGAGCGGCGATCTCGGGCCGGTCTACGGCCGGCAGTGGCGATCCTGGCCCAATCCGGGCGGCGCGCCCGTCGATCAGATCCGGAACCTGGTCGAAGGCATCAAGACCAATCCCTATTCGCGCCGCCATATCGTCTCGGCCTGGAATCCGGCGCAGGTGGACGAGATGGCGCTGCCGCCGTGCCACTGCCTTTTCCAGTTCTATGTTTCGGAAGGCCGGCTCTCCTGTCAGCTCTACCAGCGCTCCGCCGACATCTTCCTCGGCGTCCCCTTCAACATCGCCGCCTATGCCCTGCTGACGATGATGGTGGCGCAGGTGACCGGGCTGAAGCCGGGCGACTTCGTCCATACGCTGGGGGACGCGCATCTTTATTGCAACCATTTCGAGCAGGCGCGGCTGCAACTCGAACGGACGCCGAAACCGCTTCCGGTGATGCGGATCAATCCCGAGGTCCGGGACATCTTCTCCTTCCGATACGAGGATTTCGAACTGGTCGGCTACGAGGCCGATCGCACCATCCGGGCGCCGGTGGCGGTCTGACGATGGAAATCTCGTTCGTCGTCGCCGTTACCCGCAACAATGTCATCGGTCGCGACGGCGGCCTGCCCTGGAGGCTGTCGACCGATCTCAGGCGCTTCAAGGCGCTCACCGTGGGCAAGCCGGTGGTGATGGGGCGGGTCTGCTACGATTCGATCGGCAGGCCCCTGCCGGGCCGTCCGAACATCGTCATCACCCGCAATGCCGATTTCGCGCCGGAGGGCGTCGTCGTCGCCCATTCGCCCGACGAGGGGCTCGCCGCGGCGGAACGGGAGGCCGGTCGGCTCGGGGTGGGCGAGATCTGCGTCATCGGCGGCGGTGTCATCTATCGCGAGCTGCTGGATCGCGCCACGCTGCTGCATGTCACCCATGTGGAGGCGGACATCGAGGGCGATACGTTTTTCCCGGCCATCGATCCCGCCATCTGGGACGCCGGGCCCGCCGAGCATGTTCCGACCGGCGAGAAGGACGATTATGCGACGCGCTTCGTCACCTATCGGCGCAAGCCCCGATAATAACAAACATATTTTGATCAAAAAGCGATGATCGATGGCGGCTTCCGTTGAAACCGCATGACGGGATACCTATAACGGTTCCGGGATGGCGGGGAAGGCATACTTTCCCGCCGGTTTTCGATTAAGAGGTATGGATGCCCTGGAGTAATCAGAATGGCGGCGGCGGCCCATGGGGCGGCGGCGGCAATGGCGGCGGCAGGAACCAGGGCCCGTGGGGGCAGGGGCCGAACCGCCCGCGCAACAATGGCGGCCCTCCCGATCTCGACGAGATCATTCGCCGCAGCCAGGACCGCTTGAGGAACATGATGCCCGGCGGCCTCAATGGCGGAGTCGTGATCATCGGGCTGTTGCTGCTCGTCGTTTTCTGGGCCATGCAGGCCGTCTATACGGTCCAGCCGGACCAGCGCGGCGTCGAGACCTTCTTCGGCGTTCCCAAGACGGAAGTGTCCGAGCCGGGCCTGCACTTCATGCTGTGGCCCATCGAGAATGTCGAGCTCGTCAATGTCACGGAGCAGCAGCAGAAGATCGGCACCGCCACCGGCGGCCAGCAGAATGAAGGGCTGATGCTCACCGGCGACCAGAATATCGTCAATGTCGAATTCTCGGTCCTGTTCTCGGTGACCGATCCCCGTTCCTATATCTACAATGTCGCCGAGCCGGGCCGAACCCTGACCCAGGTGTCGGATTCGGTGATGCGCGAGGTCGTCGGCCGCCGGCCGGCCCAGGACATCTTCCGTGACAACCGACAGGCGATCGCGCTCGAGGTCAAGGACGCCATCCAGGCGACGATGAACCGCTATAAGGCGGGCATATCGGTCAACACCGTGTCGATCGAGGACGTCTCGCCGCCGCGCGAGGTGTCGAGCGCCTTCGACGAGGTGCAGCGCGCCGAGCAGGATGAAGACAAGATGATCGAGCAGGCCAACCAGTATGCCAACAAGATCCGCGGCGAGGCCAACGGTCAGGCCGCACAGATCCGCGAAGACGCGGCCGCCTACAAGAACCAGATCGTGCAGGAGGCGCTGGGTGAATCCCAGAGGTTCCTGAGCGTCTACGAACAGTACAAGAAGGCGCCCGAAATCACCCGCAAGCGTCTCTATCTCGAAACCATGGAAAAGGTGCTGACCAGCTCCAAGAAGGTGATCACCGACTCCGACAAGTCCGCCAACGGCGTGCTCCCGCTGCTGCCGCTCAACGATCTTGCCAGGACCAAGGATATCCAGGGAGCGCAGAAATGAGCAACCGTTTCGCGATTGCAGGCCTCGCCATTCTCGCTTTGCTGTTTGCCGGCTATTCGTCCTTTTTCGTGGTGAATCAGCGCCAGCAGGCGATCGTCATCCGTTTCGGCCAGATCACCGACGTGAAGTCCGAGCCGGGAATCTATTTCAAGCTGCCCTTCGCCTTCCTCGACGCCGATCGAGTCCAGTATATCTCCAACCAGGAGCTCCGGCTGGATATCGACAACATGCGCGTGCAGGTTTCGGGCGGCAAGTTCTATGAGGTCGATGCCTTCGTGGTCTACCGCATCACCAATCCCCGCCTTTTCCGTGAGATCGCGGCGGGCGACGTGGCGCAGGTGGAATCGCGCCTCAGGACACGTCTCGATTCGGCGTTGCGCCGGGTCTACGGCCTGAGGGGCTTCGAAGCGGCGCTGTCGGCCGAGCGGGTTTCGATGATGCAGGACGTGCGCAAGGACATTACCGGCGACGCCGAATCGCTGGGTCTGACGATCACGGATGTCCGCATCCGCCGCACCGACCTGACCAAGGAAGTCTCGCAACAGACCTACGACCGCATGAAGGCCGAACGTCTCGCCGAAGCCGAGGCGATCCGCGCGCGCGGCAATGAAGGCGCCCAGCGCCGGCGCGCCATCGCCGACCGAGGCCGTATCGAAATCATCGCCGCGGCCAACAAGGATGCCCAGATCCTGCGCGGTGAAGGCGAAGCCGAACGCAACCGTATCTTCGGCGAGGCCTTCGCCAAGGATGCCGAGTTCTACGCCTTCTATCGTTCGATGACCGCCTATGTGCAGGCGCTCGGCCAGGGCGACTCCACCCTGATCCTGTCGCCCAGTTCGGAATTCTTCCAGTATTTCAACAGTGAGGTTCCGAAACCGGCCACGACGGACGCCGCGCCCGCCCAGGCGAAATGAACGACTTTCTGGCCGGGCTGGCGTTCTTCCTGATCATCGAGGGGCTGCTCTATGCGGCGGCTCCTTCTTTTGTGAAGGGGCTTGCCGCCATGCTGCCCGAATTTCCTGAGAGCCAGTTGCGGATCTTCGGCATCGTCGCCATGGGAATCGGCGTGTTCGGCATATGGCTGATCCGAGGATGAGAAAAAGGAAGGAAAGGGCGTTGCGCATGGGAAAGCTGGCCGGCGGGATCGGGACGATCGCTCTGGGCATGACGCTGCTGTCGGGCGTCGCGATGCCGGTTCTGGCGCAGGATGCGTCCGAGACCCATGGCCACCGGACGCAGCACGGGCCGGAATCGGTGTCCGATCTCGCCGAATCGCTCATGGACGCGGTGGTCAATATCTCGATCACCCAGAACGCCAAGGCGGAAGGCGACGAGGGCGTTCCGACGCCCAGCCTGCCCAAGGACGCGCCATTCCAGGATCTGTTCGAGGACTATTTCAAGAACCGCAACGATGAGGGCGCCAATACGTCGCGCAAGGTCAGCTCGCTCGGCTCCGGCTTCGTCATCGATCCGGCGGGCTATATCGTCACCAACAACCACGTGATCGAGGGCGCCTCGGAGATCGTGGTCAATTTCGCCAACGGCACCAAGCTGGTGGCCAGGCTGGTCGGCACCGACACCAAGACCGATATCGCGCTGCTCAAGGTCGAGCCGAAGAAGCCGCTCAAGGCGGTGGCATGGGGCGATTCCCGAAAGATGCGTATCGGCGACTGGGTGATGGCGATCGGCAATCCGTTCGGTCTCGGCGGCTCGGTGTCGGTCGGCATCGTCTCGGCGCGGAACCGCAATCTCAATGCCGGGCCCTACGATAATTTCCTGCAAACCGACGCCGCGATCAACCGCGGCAATTCCGGCGGGCCGCTGTTCAACATGTATGGCGAGGTGATCGGCATCAACACCGCGATCTATTCGCCTTCGGGCGGCGGCTCGGTGGGGATCGGCTTCGCCGTGCCGACGGAGCTTGCGGCGCATGTCGTGTCGCAGATCCGGGAATTCGGCGAGGTCAGGCGCGGCTGGCTCGGCGTGCGCATCCAGCCGGTGACGGAGGAGATCGCGAACGACCTCAAGCTCGATGCGCCGCGCGGCGCGCTGATTTCCGGCGTCGTCAAGGGCGGTCCGGTCGAGAAGGGGCCGATCCTGCCGGGCGACGTGGTGCTCAAATTCGATGGGCAGGACATTGTCGAGATGCGCGACCTGCCGCGCATCGTCGCCGAAAGTCCCGTCGACAAGCCGATCGACGTCGTCGTGCTTCGCGACGGCCGCGAGATGCCGCTGAAGGTCACGCTCCAGCGGCAGGTCGAGGACGTCAAGAAGAGCGACGCGGAAAAGCTTGCCGAGCAGCTCGACAATGACGGCCTTGCCAAGCCGGAGGGAATGGACCCGGCCGATCCCAACGATTCGAAGCCCAAGGGTCAGCCGGTCAAGCCGGCCGATACGATGGGAATGACGCTCGCGCCGCTGACGGCGGAGAACCGCAAGCAGTTCTCGATCCCGGAAAGCGTCGAGGGCGTGCTGGTGCTCGACGTGCCCGCCAGCAGCGCGGCCCACGAGAAGGGTATCCGCAAGGGCGATGTCATCGTCGAGATCGCCCAGGATTTCATGGATTCGCCCGAGGACGTGGCCGACAAGATCGCGGAGCTCAAGCGGGACGACCGCCGCAACGCCTATCTGATGATCGCGGACGGGAAGGGCGACCTGCGACTGGTGGCGGTGCCGATCGAGTAAGGAGCCGCCCGCTCGGCGGCTTGCGCTCACTTCAACGGACGAAATCCGTTTTCCGATAGCCTTGCAGATAAAGCAGCGCGGTCAGGTCGCCGTGGTCGATGCGGATTTTCGCCTCCGCCGCCACGGCGGGCTTCGCATGCAGCGCGACGCCCGAGCCGGCGAGATGGAGCATGCCGAGGTCGTTGGCGCCGTCCCCGAC
>JAGRLJ010000037.1:0-6991 GCA_020441805.1 Rhizobiaceae bacterium | reverse complement strand
CCTTTTCCAGGAGGATGTTGGCGCGGTTCTCGTCGAAGCCGATGGTCGCGGCGACGCGGCTGGTGAAGCTGGTGAAGCCGCCGGAAACGAGCGCCGTATAGGCGCCGTTCGCCTTCATGGTGCGGACGAGCTCGATGCCGCCCGGCGTGAGCGTGATGCGGCTTTCGACGACGCGGTCGATGACGGAGGTCTCGAGATCCCTGAGAAGAGCGACGCGCTCGCGCAGCGCCGGTTCGAAGGCGATCTCGCCATTCATGGCGCGGGCCGTGATGGCGGCGACCATGTCCTTCAGACCGACCTCGGCGGCGAGTTCGTCGATGCATTCCTGGCCGATCATGGTCGAATCCATATCGGCGATCAGCAGCTTCTTGCGCCGGGTTTCCACATCCTGCACGGCGACATCGACCGGTTGGCCGGCGATGGCCGCGCGCAGCAGAACAAGCTGTTCCTCCGCGCCCGTACCGTCGGGCAGGGGTATGTCGCACGCCACGCCATCGGCCAGCCAGTAGAGGGAGCGGCTCCGGACGGCGTCGGCGGCGGCTTCCCCGAGCGCTGGCGTGAGAACCGGGTTTGACGGATCGGCGATAAGCGTGGCAACGAGAGCCATGAAGAAAATTCCCGACGAGACGATGGACACGATCCTGATAACCGGGCCGACCGCCAGCGGCAAGTCCGCGCTGGCGGTCGAACTGGCGAAGTCTTACGGCGGCGAGGTGGTCAATGCCGATTCCATGCAGGTCTACGATACGCTGAGGGTTCTGACGGCCCGGCCGGACGCGGCCGACATGGGCGGTGTCGCGCATCATCTCTACGGCACGGTGCCGGCCGGAGAGACCTTCTCGACCGGCGCATGGCTCCGCGCCGCCGGGCCGCTGGTCGAGGCGATCCGGAGCCGCGGCAAAGTGCCGGTCTTCGTCGGCGGCACCGGTCTTTATTTCATGGCCCTGACCGGCGGTCTGTCGGAGATACCCGACGTGCCCCCGGAAATTCGCGCCCGGTGGCGCCGCCGGCTCGCGGAGGATGGGCCATGGGCCTTGCATGCCGAGCTCGGCGCGCGGGATCCCGAGATGGCGGACCAGCTCGGTCCCTCGGATGGTCAGCGGCTGGTGCGGGCGCTCGAAATTCTTGACGCGACGGGACGGTCCCTGGCGTCGTTTCAGGCACGGAAGGCGCGCGCGCTTGTCGATCCCGCACGGGCAATGAAGCTTGTCGTCGATCCCGCGCGCCCTGTCCTCCATGCGCGTATCAACAACCGCTTCGCCGGCATGCTGGAAGCGGGCGCGGTCGAGGAGGTGGACGCGCTCCTGAGGCTCGGCTTGCCGAAGGACAGGCCGGTGATGAAGGCGATCGGCGTATCGCAGATCGCGGCGATGCTTGCCGGAGAACTGACGCGCGAGCAGGTCATCGCGCAAGCCTCGGCGGCGACGCGGCAATATGCCAAGCGCCAGATGACCTGGTTCCGGAACCAGATGGACGAGAGCTGGCGGCGCGTGGATCGGGCGGGACGGGCTACCGCTTGAGGAGCGTCGAGCCGGGCGTGCGGGCAAGGAGCCGTTCGCGAAGCGACTGGCCGGGCGGGTAGCCCGTGCCGCCGGCCTCCGTCGTGACAGGCTGCCTCGGCGCTGGGCCGGCGGGGTTGGCGCTTTTGAACAGGGCGTCGTAGCGGTCGAAGCGGTTGTCGAGCCGCCTCTCGTCGTCCGTCGCGACCGTGCGGGCGGCCCCGGGCAGCATTCCGGGATTGTAGGGTTCCAGATCCGGCGCGGGTGGGTTGGCCGGCTGCCGGACGGTCTTCGGCTCGTCGTCGTGGACCTGGCCGCCGGT
The DNA here is from genome assembly GCA_020441805.1 of Rhizobiaceae bacterium. GTDB lineage: Bacteria > Pseudomonadota > Alphaproteobacteria > Rhizobiales > Rhizobiaceae > Rhizobium_E. The sequence continues at coordinate 5,170 of JAGRLJ010000037.1, read as the reverse complement.
AGAGAAGACCGCGTCGTGGACGCTGGCCTCGGCCGCCGTCACGCGCGACTGGAAGTCGGAAATGTCGGGGCCGCCGCCCTGGCGCATGCGTTCGACGACGCCGATGAGGTTGAGGGTCGAGGGATCGTCGGCGGCGTCGCGTATCTCCGAGCCATGCGCGCGGGGCAACGCGCTTTCGTTCACGCGGTTGAATTTGAGTCGCATCGGCACCGGCAGGGCCTCGCCGAAGGCGATGGCCTCGCCATTGGCGAGGGAGGAGATGAAATCGAGCGCCGAAACCGACGAGCCGGGAATGGCCTTGCGGATGATATCCTGGTCGATCTCGTTGGAGAGGCGCATCGAAAAGATGGTCGAGCACTGCGACAGGATCGTCTGGTCGAGCTCGCCAGGACGCTGGGTGATGATGCCGAGCGAGCAGCCGTATTTTCGGCCCTCCTTGGCGATGCGGGCGATGGCCTGTCGGGTGGGGAAAAAGCCAAGACTGGGGTCGGACGGCACATAACGGTGCGCCTCCTCGCAGACGACCAGGAGATGGACCGCGCCATTCGACCACAGGGAGATCTCGAAGGCCATCCGGCACAGGACCGAGGCGACCGAATTGACCACTTCCGACGGGATGCCGGCAAGTTGCAGCGTGGCGATCGGCCGATCGCCCCCGGGTATTCGGAAGATCTGGGAAATGGTCTCGTTGATCGTGTCGCTGATCGTGTTCGAGGTGAACATGAAACGATAGCGCGGATCGTTGATCGCCGCCACGAGACGCAGCTTCAACGCCCGCAGATAGGGCTTCTCCGACCGGCCGTCGAGCTTGCCGATGCGCTCGTCGATCAGGGCGAGCAGGTCGGCGAGGCGATAGGGGACGGGCGTGTCGGCGGTAAAGCCGTTGCGCTCGCTCTGGCGGCGGCTCGTCATGCCCTCCGCGCCGCGGAAGGCGCGCTTGGCCTCGGGTATCAGGTCGCGCAGCACGTCGAGCTCGTCGATGACCGGCGGCCGGCCGCGATAGAGCACCTCGGCGAATTCCTCCAGGCGGAAGAGCCAGAACGGCAGGTCGAGCGAATCGGTGTCGATCACGACCGCCTTGTCGGGAAAGGCCGCCGCGAATTCGTTGTGCGGATCGAGGATGAGAATGCGCAGCCTGGAATCGCTCTCGATCGCCTTGTGCATGAGCAGCGATACGGCCGTCGACTTGCCGGCGCCGGTCGAGCCCACCAGCGCGAAATGCTTCGACAGCATGGAGGGAATGTGGACGGCGGCGTCGATCGAATCGTCCTGGCTGAGCCTGCCGATCACGCTGGTCTCGACGGTGCCGCGATCGTAGATCTTCACGAGGTCCGATGCGCGGATCTGGTGCGCGCGCGCGCCGAGATAGGGGTAGCTCGATATGCCGGTCGAAAACTGCTCGCGTCCGTCCGGATAGACCCGGATTTCGCCCAGGAGTTCGAGATCGACCCGGAAATCGTTGGCGGCGTCCTCGGCCCAGTGCGCCGACGCCGTCTTCATCGATCGTGTGAGCGCGACGACGCGGTTCCCGCCGACGAGAATCGTGACCAGGCGGCCGACGGCCCAGAGATCGGCCTCCGCTTCCTCCCGCGAGCGAATGCAGGCGGCGACGGTCGCGTGCGCGCCGTCGCAGGCCACGACGTAGCCGATGAACCGCTCCGTCGGCTGCCGCGCGTCCCGCCTTTCCTGGACGCCTGCCGACGGGGAAATTTGCATATCTCTGCTGAACAACGCATGACTCCGGAGGCGCAGACGGCAAACTCTATCAATGCCGGGTTAACAAGCCATTTCGGGTCGATTGTGCCGGGATGGCGCAGCCTGGCGCGGGTGCGCCGGCCGGCGCGAGGATTTATCGCTCCATTTCGAGGCAGGACGGGTCGTCGGAGCATGAGGCTCCCCCGCAGGCGCTGTCGAAGCGGCGTTGCGCTTCCTCGATGCCCTGTCGGTTGTCCGCCGCCCATCGGGCGATCGGAACGATGGCGCAACGCAGCGACCGGCCGCTTTCGGAGAGGCGATATTCGACCTTGGGCGGTATGATGGGATAGGCGGTGCGGCAAACCAGGCCATCGCGTTCGAGATTGCGCAGGGTCACCGTCAGCATGCGTTGTGAAATGCCGGGAACGGCGCGGTGAAGATCCTTGAAGCGCATGGTTTCCTCGCCCAGTGCATTGAGCAGGAGGATCGACCACTTATCGCCGACGCGCGCGAGAATCTGCGCGATCGGCCGGCAGTCGGTGGAGAGATGTTCGTTGATCTTCGCCATGTTCCAGTCTGTTTCCCTCGGGACGCGGAGCCCCGTGACCCATAGATGGGATCACTCGACCGTTCTGACAAGCGAAATGGCCGCGGCGAGGTCGGTCTGGCGGGAAAAGCCGGTCTTGGCGAAAATGCTCTTGAGATGGGCGCGGACGGTTTCCCGGGCGATGCCGAAGCGCGCCGCGGTGGCGTCCACGTCGCTGCCTGCCGCGAGCGCGCGCGCGACCCGCGCCTCCATGGTCGTCAGGTCGAAAAGGCCCTGGATGAGTTCGACCGGGGCGAGGCGCGTGGCATCGAGCGGCGTCAGGATCACGAAGAAAGCGGCGGCCGCGAAAATGTCGCGCGCAAAGCCGGCGACGGGAACCAGATGCAGCACCGCCGCCTCGCTGCCCTCGCCGCGCGCAAGGGCGATCGAGCGGCTGGCGAACGGTTTGCCCCCGTTCCCGGACCGGATGGCTTGGAGGCATTCGTCGAGAACGCGGTTGGTTTCCTGGCTGTCGAGCCTGAGCCGGTCCCCGGTGCCGGTCGTCGCCTCGAAGCGCTGGCTGAAAAGCGCGTTGCAATCGATGATCCGGCCGCGCGGACTGACGGCGGCCGAGGGCATGCCCGTCATGCCGAAAGCCTCGTTGGCGCTGCGGATGGTTTCGAAGGCGAGACGGGAGGCGAGGAGCGCCGAGCGGGCGATATGTGGCCGAAGCGCGGTCAGGCGGGCGACCGCCTCGCGTTCGACCGGGCCCGCGTCCCGCCGCCGTTCGAGTGAGAGGATCAGCGTGTCGCCGTTCGGAACCTGGACATGGGTCGCGGTCGCGTAACCGAAGCCGTGCGGCCACAGCAGATCGCGGTAGAGCGGCTCGCGCGACATGTCCTGCATGGAGAAGGAGTCGGCGTCCGAATGGAATTCCGTCGACGGAAGGGTCAGCAGCACGTCGCCGCGAACATTCCTCGCCCACCATCCGTCCCGCGTCGCGTGATCGCAGATTTCGTCGAGGCTTGCCGTATGGATGGTCCTGTTGGGCGTGAAGTCGCGGGCCGACACGACAATGCCGCCGGAGCAGCCGGACAGTTCTGCGAGGTCGCCAAGCAGCTTCGTCCATTGGCCGGGGACGAGGGAAGCCTCGTATATCCGATCGACAATGGTATCTCTGCCTGTCATGCATGCCTCATTCCACCCATTAGATTTAACTTGCGGTCGGTGAAGTCAACCGTTGAACTGGCAAATCGTCCGCCTTTCGCCATGTTCCGGCGGCTCCGACTTTTCGATTGACGGCGGATGGCTTTGCGACTAAACCTGCGCGCCATGAAAAATCACTTCGCAAACATTCTCGTAGTGGGACGGCGCATGGGCGGGATGGTGTAACCATCCGGCGACAGCCACCCATGCGCAGATCGAGGCTCCTCCGGGGGCCTTTTTTTATGTCCTGAAACTTGATAATCGCGACGGCCAACGGGAAGGAACCTTACGATGACGGACAAAGCAGGCAACGAGATGCCGGACAATCAGATGACGGGCGCCGAGATCGTTCTCCGGGCGCTCAGGGACAATGGCGTCAAGCATGTCTTCGGCTATCCGGGCGGCGCGGTCCTTCCGATCTACGACGAGATCTTCCAGCAGGAAGAGATCGAGCATATCCTCGTCCGTCACGAGCAGGGCGCGGGCCATGCCGCCGAGGGCTATGCGCGATCCACCGGTCAGGTCGGGGTGATGCTCGTCACCTCCGGGCCGGGCGCCACCAATGCCGTGACGCCGTTGCAGGACGCGCTGATGGATTCGATCCCGCTCGTCTGCATCACGGGCCAGGTTCCCTCGACGCTGATCGGCTCCGACGCCTTCCAGGAATGCGACACCGTCGGCATTACCCGGCCCTGCACCAAGCACAACTGGCTGGTCAAGAACGTCAACGAGCTTGCGAAAACCATTCACGAAGCCTTCCGCATCGCTCAGTCCGGCCGGCCCGGCCCGGTCCTGATCGACATTCCGAAGGATGTCCAGTTCGCGACCGGCACCTATCAGGCGCCCGACAACGTGCCGATGGAGGCGCATTACCAGCCGCGCATCCAGGGCGACCTCTCGGAGATCGAGAAGGCGGTGGCGCTGATGGCGGGCGCCAGGCGCGGCATCATCTATTCGGGCGGCGGCGTCGTCAATTCCGGTCCCGTGGCCACCAAGCTCCTGCGGGAACTGGTCGAGCTCACCGGTTTCCCCATCACCTCGACATTGATGGGGCTCGGTGCCTATCCCGCGTCCGGCCCGGCCTGGCTCGGCATGCTGGGCATGCATGGCAGCTACGAGGCCAATATGGCGATGCATGACTGCGACGTCATGCTCTGCATCGGCGCGCGGTTCGACGACCGCATCACCGGCCGGATCAACGCGTTCTCGCCCAATTCGAAGAAGATCCATATCGATATCGATCCGTCGTCGATCAACAAGAATGTCCGCGTCGACGTCAAGATCGTCGGCGACAGCGCCTCGGTGCTCGAGGACATGCTGCGCGTCTGGCGCGCCAACGCCCGGATGGCCGACAAGTCCCAGCTCAAGGACTGGTGGATGCAGATCGACAAATGGCGGGCGCGCAACTCCTTCGCCTACAAGAAGAGCAACGACGTCATCATGCCGCAATATGCCATCGAGCGGCTCTACGAACTGACCAAGGATCGCGACACCTATATCACGACCGAGGTCGGCCAGCATCAGATGTGGGCGGCGCAGCTCTACGGCTTCGAGAAGCCCAACCGCTGGATGACGTCGGGCGGCCTCGGCACGATGGGCTACGGCCTGCCGGCGGCGCTCGGCGTGCAGATCGCCCATCCCGATGCGCTGGTCATCGACATCGCCGGCGACGCCTCGGTGCAGATGACGATGCAGGAGATGAGCTGCGCGGTGCAGTATAACGCGCCGATCAAGATCTTCATC
>JAGRLJ010000308.1 GCA_020441805.1 Rhizobiaceae bacterium | reverse complement strand
AAGCCAAGAAGAACGGCATCGAGCTTGCCTGGGTCGTGCCGGAGGAGGGGGCGAAGTTCGACACGGACGGCCTCTGGATTCCGAAAGGCCTGCCCGAAAACGAACTGTACTGGGCCAAGCAGTACATCAACCACGCCCTCACGAAGGAAGCGCAGCAGATATGGCTCGACGGCCTCGGCCTTCCGGGCGTCGTCCCCGGCCTCACGCCGCCCGCCGACCTCGTGAACGATCCGTCCTATCCGACGACCGAAGAGGCCTTCAAGCATTTGATCCGCATCTCCTCGCAGGTGCAGGTCGAAAACGAAAGCGCCTGGTTCGCCAAGTTCAAGGAAATCATGCAGGGCTGATCCTGCGCGACCCGCCGCCGGCCGGCCTTGTCGGCGGCGGGTTTCTTCAAACAAGGTAGACCGTCATGCGAAACTCCCGTGTCGCATATCCCTTGACCTGGCGTGTCATGGATGTGCTCGAGAACGCCTGCGCCCGAGTCTGGCCCGCAAGTCTGCACGGGTCGCTGCCCTATCTCATGCTCCTTCCCGCCGTGGTGCTCGTCGGGCTGCTTGTGCTCGGCATGTTCCAGATAGGAGACGCCAGCCTGCGCGTCCTCGATACGAGCACGTTCCTGTTCTCCGAGGACTACAGCCTGGAGAACTACAGGCAGGCGATCACGTCGGGTTTCTTTGCCGTCGTGGCGAGCCGGAGTCTTATCGGTTCCGTCATCGTCACGGTGATCACCCTGATCCTCGCGTTTCCCTACGCATATCTCATGGTTCGCACCAGATCCTCCGGCCTGCGCAAGTTCCTGCTGGTCGCGCTGTTCCTGCCCTTCTTCATCGGCCAGGTCGTGCGCGCCTATGGCTGGCTCATCATTCTCGGCAACCAGGGCATGGTGAACGAGGCGCTTGGCCTTGTCGGAGTCCCGCCGCTGCGCCTTCTCTACAACTATCCGGCCGTGCTCTTCGGCCTCGTCCAGTACATGTTGCCCTTCGCGGTCCTGATGCTCGCCCCCGCCCTCACGGCAATTCCGGAGGAGCTCGAATCCGCCGCCGGATCGCTCGGGGCCGACTGGATGCGCACCTTCGGGCATATCGTCCTTCCGCTGGCACGGCCCGGTCTGGTCGGCGCGGGCCTCGTGGTCATGACCCTCTCGCTGACCGACTTCGCAATCCCGGCGATCCTCGGCGGCGGCTCGCAGGACTTCATCGCCAACGCCATCTACGACCAGTTTTTCCGCACCTCGAACCAGGGCCTCGGAGCCGCGCTCTCGCTCATGCTCGTCGCCGTCGGTTCGATCATGGTTGGCGTGGTGTTCGCCGTGTTCGGCGCGGGAACGCTTGCCATGACGGGAGAGCGCAGATGATCGGCAGCCGCAGCAAGAATATCGTCATCTGGACGTTCGTCGCGATCTCCCTGATCCTGCTCTCGGCCCCGACGATCGTCGTCCTCGGCGCCTCCTTCACCGCCGGGAACATCATCACATTCCCGCCGCAGGGCCTTTCGCTGAAATGGTACGGATCGATCCTCGGGGCCTCCGACCTGCGGCAGGCATTCGTGCGTTCCTTGATCGTCTCGGCGATCTGCACCGTGATATCCATTCCGATCGGTACCCTGGCGGGTATCGCGCTCGCCAAATACAAAGTGCGCTTCGAGAGGGCAATCCAGATTTATCTCCTGCTGCCCTTCACGATCCCGCTGATCGGGTCCGGCATCGGCATGATGCTCGTATTCGGCAATATGGGCGTGCTCGGCCGATTGTGGCCGGTCGGCGTCGCCTGCTGCGTCATCAACCTGCCCTTCATGATCTGGGCGGTCACGGCCAGCGCGAGCAACCTGAACGAGGATCTCGAACTCGCTGCGGCCAATTGCGGCGCGCCGCCCCTCCAGCGCTTCTTCTACATCACGCTGCCCGCCGTCCTGCCGGGCGTGATCACCGGCTCGCTGCTGATGTTCATCCTCGCCCTCAACGAGTTCCTGGTCAGCCTGCTTCTCGTCGACGCCCGAAGCGTCACGCTGCCGGTCCAGATCTACAACTCGATCCGGTCGATCATCACGCCTGATCTCGCCGCGATCTCCGTCGTGTTCATCGTCTGCGCCGGTATCGCGATCACGTTGCTCGACCGGCTCGTCGGCCTCGACATCTTCCTCAAATCCAAATGACGCTTCCGTCGGAACTAAGGTGGAAATTGAAATGACCAACGTCTCCTTCCATGAATATGCAAGGCTCGACGCCGAGCAGAAGGCCGCACTTCTTCGTCGCTCGGAGGCCGACATCTCCGGTTTCATCGAAAAGGTGAAACCCATCATCGAAGCCGTCAAAACCGAAGGTGACGCCGCCGTCGCCCGCTTCGGTCGCGATCTCGACAAGTCGAACGTGACCGAAAAGGACATCAAGGTCACGCCGGCGGAATTCGACGATGCCTTCAGGAAAGTCGATGCCGACGTCATCAAGTCCATCGAGTTCGGCGTCGAGAATATTCGCATTTTCCATGAAGAGCAGAAGCCCGAGGCCATGTGGTTGAAGGAAATCCGTCCCGGTGCGTTTGCCGGTGACCGTTTCACGCCCATTTCCTCGGTTGCGCTCTATGTTCCGCGCGGGAAGGGCTCCTTTCCCTCGGTCACCATGATGACGTCCGTGCCGGGCGTCGTCGCCGGCGTTCCGAACCTCGCCATCGTGACGCCGCCGGGTCCCGACGGCGCGGTCGATGCCGCCACGCTCGTCGCCGCGCGCATCGCCGGCGTCGAGACTGTCTACAAGGTCGGCGGCGCGCAGGCCGTGGCCGCCGTCGCCTATGGTACGGAAACGATCAAGCCGGCTCTCAAGATCGTTGGTCCCGGCAGCCCGTGGGTGGTCGCCGCAAAGCGCCTGCTGGCGGGGGTGATCGACACCGGTCTGCCTGCCGGCCCGTCGGAAGGCATGATCTTCGCCGACGAGACGGTGAATGGCGGCCTGGCGGCCATGGACCTTCTCATCGAGGCCGAGCACGGTCCCGACTCGTCTGCCTACCTCGTCACGCATAGCCGCCGCGTCGCGGAAGAAGCCCTTGCCTCCCTTCCGGACCACTGGTCGCGGATGACGGAGCAGCGTGTCGGTTTCTCCACCACCGTTCTCACGGGCAGGAACGGCGGGATCGTGCTCACATCGTCGCTCGAAGAGAGCTACGATTTCGTGAACGCCTATGCGCCGGAACACCTGGAAATCCTCTCCGAAGACCCGTTCACCCATCTCGGCCACATCACCGAGGCATCGGAAATCCTCATGGGGCCGCATACACCGGTCAGTATCGCCAACTTCACCCTCGGGCCGAATGCCGTCCTGCCGACCAGCCGCTGGGCGCGCACCTTTGGCCCGCTCTCGGTGAACGACTTCGTCAAGCGCAGCTCCATCGGTTACGTCACGAAGAGCGCCTACCCGCTATTCGCCGGGCATGCCCATAAATTGGCGGTCTACGAAGGGTTTTCCTCGCACGCGAACGCCGTCTCGCCGGTCCGCGAACAATACCTGACCAGGCAGGGCTGAATGGATGAAGGCGGTCAGGCTCCATGATGCGCTGGATCTGAGGGTGGAAGAGGTGGAAACGCCTCCGCCTCCGCCGCCGGGCCATGTGAACCTCAAGGTCCGCGCGGCCGGTATCTGCGGTTCGGATTTGCACAATTTCCGCACGGGACAGTGGATCAGCCGCCGTCCCTCGACCGCGGGGCACGAATTTTGCGGCGAGGTGATCGCCGTGGGCGATGGCGTGGCCGATCTGAAGGCCGGCGACTATGTCTCCGCCGACTCGCGCGTCTGGTGTGGCACATGCCTGGCATGCCTGAGCGGCCGGCCCCATGTCTGCGAGAGTCTCGGCTTCGTCGGAGAGGTATGCGACGGCGGTTTTGCGGAAGTGGTCCAATTGCCGGCAAGGCTTCTGGTGCGTCACGACAGGTCGCTCGCCCCGCGGGTAGCTGCCATGGCGGAGCCCCTGGCGGTCGCGCTGCATGCCGTGCGCCGGCTCGCGCTGCCAGCCGGAGAACCGATCCTCGTCATGGGATGCGGCACTATCGGGGGGTTGAGCGCCTTGCTGCTTTCGAAGCTCCATGACGGTCCGCTTCTTCTCGCCGACCTCAATGCCGAAAGGCTGGCCCTCGTCGAGGAAGTGACGGGCGGGCGCCGCGTGGAACTCGACAAGGTCTCCATCGAGTCGCTACTGGGCAGCCGGCGCCTGCGATACGCGCTGGATGCGACGGGAAGCGTGCAGGCGATTCGCGCCGGGCTCGATCTTCTGTCAGGCGGCGGGGCCCTGGCGCTCGTCGGAATAAGCCACGGCAGGATCGATCTCGATCCCAATCTCCTGGTCGAACGTGAGATCGGGCTGCTGGGATGCCATGCCTTCAACGATGAACTGCCGGAAGCGGTTTCGCTCCTGCCTGCCTTCGCGCGAAGCCTGGACCGGCTTTGTGATCCGATCCCAACCCTGGACGACGTTCCCGGCACCTATAAGAGACTCCTCGACGGCGGTTCCTCGAAGCTCAAGTCGGTCGTCGAACTTGATTGAATGTGGGTCCGGCGCGCCCGGGCCAGAAGATAACCATTGGCTCGGGCCCCGTCCCGTTCCGCAAACGATCCAAATCGCCGGGAGCAATACGATGACCGCCCAATCCAGCCGTACAGCCGAGATCCGGCATCGCGCGAAAAGCCGGGACGGCACGGCGGAGGCGCTGCTGAAGGACCTCCTGCGCGATCTGTTCCAGGTCGATGCATCCAACGTGAAGATCAACCACGACCAGTACAGCCTCAACTCGCTGAACGGCTTCTTCGATACCGAGGACGGCGAGTTCTTCTTCAAGTTCCACCAGGAGGAAGGCGAAGAAGTGATGAGCGGCGAGTACTATCGCGCCGACATCCTCGCGAAAGCCGGGCTTCCGGTCGACCAGCCCGTGCTCATGTCCGTCCTGCCCGGCGAGCAGATTCTGGTCTATCGCCGCCGCCGGGACCCCCGCTTCTCCGACGTTCTGCGGGAACTGGATCTGAGCGACGATCCGCGCCGCCGTGCGATGGCCGTCGCGGCCGAGCGCAAACTCAACCACGAGGTTCTCGACGTCTATCTTGAAACCCTTCATCCCATTACGCCCGACCAAGCGGCTGCCGAACCCGTCAACCGCCTCTTCTTCGAGCGACTGATCGATCCCGCGACGGGCGCGTTTCCCGGCGGTCGCTTCAAGAGCTTCTATGTCGACAGGGAATTTGCGTTCCCGGGCGCGTCGCTGTCCTGGGACGAGTTCTCGAACACGCGTTTCCGGATCAACGGCGTCGAATATGCCGAGACCGTTGGCGATCTATTCGTGGCTTCGCACGCCCGCATCGACCCACGCAGGCTCGCCGACGCAGGCGGGGTCACGGCGCATGGCGATGCGCATAACGCCAATGTCTGGTTCTCGGAAAGCGGGGACGCAGCCTCCCTGTCGTTCTTCGATCCCGCTTTCGCCGGCGAACATGTTCCCACGCTGCTCGCCGAGGTGAAGACCACGTTCCACAATGTGCTCGCCCATCCCCTCTGGCTCTACGATCCCGCCGTGGCGGCTGAGATATACGATGCCAAGGCGGAACTGTCAGGCGGTGTCCTCGACGTGACGACAAACTGGACGCCGAGCCCTGTGCGGAAGGACCTGCTTGGCGTGAAGGCTGCCGACATGTGGAAGCTTCTGCTCAAGGCGCTCGATGACCGGGGAATTCTGCCGGACGACTGGCGCCGCGTGGTGAAGCTGAGCCTGTTCCTGTGTCCGACCCTGGTGATGAATCTGCGCGCCGGCGCGACGTTCCACAATCCCACCTCGTCGCTGATCGGGTTTTCGCTGGCCGTCATGGCCGGAAGCGAGCCCGTGGCGGGAACGGACTTCCTGACGGAATTCTTCGACGCCATCGACCCGCGCGCCGGCGCGTAACATGGGGCCGGTCCGACTTGGAGCCGGCCGGGACATAGACGGGTTGATAACAGACGATGGTGCGTGCCGAAGATTTCCGAATTGCCGCGAAGCGACGCCGTCCAAAGATATTTTCGATGATATCGACGGCGGCAGTTCTCGGCGCGGAACCTCCCGAGTCGCGGGAGGAAACCGGGATTTCCAGTTCTACGTCCTCAACGACAATGGTTTGACGGACGAGCTGCCCGCGACGGCCGGCCGGCGGGGACGGGCGCGCTATTCGCGACGGTCGACGCGCTCACGGGTATCCAAGAGAAGGGTGTCGGGAACGGCTTTCAGGGCCGCGAGGCGTCCACTCGAACAGCCGAAATGGCTGTGATGAGCCCATCGGGCGCTTACCCCGCTTTCTCGACGATCGGCGGAATTTCGACGGCCCTGATATCCGTCGATCCCGAGTCGATGATGTCGAACACGGCCTCCAGCATCTTCGGCACGTCCTGCCGCACCATCTCGATATGGTCGCCCAGCATGGCGACGAAGGGATCCCAGTCGAAGCAGCCGAGATGCGGCATGCGCTGGGCATAGTGACCGGAGCGACGGATCCAGCGCATCACGCCTTCCAGTGAAATGGTCGAATTGACGAACATGCCGCGCGGCAGGACGCTTCTGCGCTCGGCAAGCTGCCGCATGGCGCTTTCCGCTTTTTCCGGCGCGTAGCCGCAGGTCTGCACCAGCGTCTCGTCCACCGCGACGCCGGCCTCCGCATGGGCGTCCCGGAAGCCGCGTGCGCGTTCCATCGTGTTGTGATCCGTGCCGCGACCGCCGACGAACAGGAGAGGGGACTTCTCGCCATATTCCCGCTCGCAACTGGCAAGCACGCGGCGGGTCAATTCCAGCGCGCCGCCATAATTGTCGGAGATGACGGAGGGCGCGCGCGAGCCCGGAAGGTCGAGATTGATGGTGCGGACTCCCGCGGCGGCGCAGAGGTCGACGATGCGGTCCGGGTCCGTGGCGCCCGTCGCGATCAGGCAGTCGACCTGGTAGGAGAGCATGGCGCGCGCCGCCTCCACCTCCAGCGCCGGATCGCGCCGGGTGCAGGTGATGATCGGGAACAGGCCGCGCTCGCGGGCCAGATTCTCGAACTGCTCGACGATCGAGCCGAAATAGCGATTGTCGTATTTCGGCACGATCATGCCGATGATCTTCGACCGCTCGCGGCGGAGCACGCTTGCCTGCATATTGACCGCGTAGCCCTGCTCCTCGGCCAGTTTGGTGATCTTCTCCGCGAGTTTGGCGCTGATCCGCCGCTTCTTCCAGTTGCCGTTGAGAACGGCGCTCACGGCGCTCGCGGATGTGCCCGCCAGTTCTGCCAGATCGTAGATGGTCGTCCGTTTCGCGAGCGTTGTCCGATTCACATTTCATCTCCGTTTCAAAAGCCACCTTGACACCAATAGCGTTTGGTGGCAATTGATGCTTCATCGATTGAGCAAGTGTGCTCAATCGATGAAGTCGCCCGAACGGCAGGCTGACCCCCAAGGGAGGAGTCAGGCAAGGCATCGACGAACCGGACGCTGTGGCCACGCCGCGGCGGACGAAGATCCGCGCGTTCACGGCGCGCGGGCCGGTCGAGGCTTGCGGCCCTTGGCGGCTTGATGTCGCCGGTGAAGAAAATTGAAATCAACCGTGGAGGAACCCAATGAAAACGCTTACCACCCTGCTCGTATCGACCGGCCTTGCCCTGTCGCTCGGCAGCGCCGCTTTCGCCCAGGAAAACGCGACCATCGCCTTCCTGATGCCCGACCAGGCCTCGACCCGCTACGAGCAGCACGACTTTCCGGGCTTCAAGGCCGAGATGGCGAAGCTCTGCCCGAGCTGCACGGTGATCTACCAGAACGCCAATGCCGATGTCGCGCTCCAGCAGCAGCAGTTCAATTCGGTGATCGCCCAGGGCGCCAAGGTCATCGTGCTCGACCCGGTCGATTCCGCAGCCGCGGCCGCGCTCGTCGAAATCGCGCAGTCGCAGGACGTCAAGGTCATCGCCTATGACCGGCCGATCCCCGACAAGCCGGCCGACTATTACGTTTCCTTCGACAACCAGGGCATCGGCAAGGCCATCGCCCAGTCGCTGGTCGATCACCTGAAGGCCAAGGGCGTTCCCGACGGCGCCGGCGTGCTCGAGATCAACGGCTCGCCCACCGATGCGGCCGCCGGCCTGATCCGCGACGGCATCCATGAGGCGCTTTCCGCCTCTTCCTACAAGACGCTTGCCGAGTTCGACACGCCGGATTGGGCGCCGCCGAAGGCACAGGAATGGGCGGCAGGCCAGATCACCCGCTTCGGCGACCAGATCAAGGGCATCGTGGCCGCCAATGACGGCACGGGCGGCGGCGCCATTGCCGCGCTGAAGGCCGCCGGCGTCAAGGAAATGCCGCCGGTGACCGGCAACGACGCGACGATCGCGGCGCTGCAACTGATCATTTCGGGCGACCAGTACAACACGATCTCCAAGCCGTCCGAAATCGTGGCCGCCGCCGCCGCGAACATCGCCGTCAAGCTTCTCAAGGGCGAGACGCCGGAAGCGACCCACACGCTCTACGACACGCCCTCGCAGCTTTTTGTTCCGGCGGTGGTGACGGCGGAGAACATCAAGGCCGAGATCTTCGACAAGGGCATCAACAAGCCGGAAGAGGTCTGCACCGGCGAATATGTCGAAGGTTGCCGTAAACTCGGCATCATCCAGTAATCCGGCCCATCGTGTCCGGGCGCCTTTCGCGTCCGGACAGCGCCGGCCAATCGAAAGGTCCTTCCAAGGGTTCCAGAGGCCATGACAGCCACGCAAAGTCTTCCCGCCAAGGGGCAATCGGTGATGCGCCTTCGCGGCGTATCCAAGAATTTCGGAGCCGTGTCCGCGCTGACGGATATCGAGCTCGACGTGAAGGCCGGGGAGGTCGTCGCCCTGGTGGGGGATAACGGCGCCGGCAAGTCGACGCTGGTCAAGGTGCTGGCCGGCGTGCATCAGCCCTCGTCCGGCACCGTTGAATTCTGCGGCCGGCAGGTTTCGCTCGACAGTCCCGCCAAGGCGCTGGACATGGGCATCGCCACCGTCTTCCAGGATCTGGCGCTCTGCGAAAACCTCGACGTCGTCGCCAATCTCTTCCTCGGCCGCGAATTGTCGCCCTGGGCGCTCGACGAGGTCGCCATGGAAGTGCGCGCCTGGACGCTGCTGCGCGAGCTTGCCGCGCGCATCCCGTCGGTGCGCGAGCCCATCGCCTCCCTCTCCGGCGGCCAGCGACAGACCGTCGCCATCGCCCGCTCGCTGCTGCTCAATCCGAAGCTCATCATGCTGGACGAGCCGACGGCCGCGCTCGGCGTGGCGCAGACCGCCGAGGTGCTGAACCTCATTGAGCGCGTGCGCGACCGAGGCCTCGGCGTCATCATCATCAGCCACAACATGGAGGACGTGCGCGCCGTGGCGGACCGCATCGTCGTGCTGCGCCTGGGCAAGAACAACGGCGTCTTCACGCCCCAATCGTCCAACCAGGAACTCATTTCCGCCATCACGGGCGCGACGGACAATTCCGTCTCGCGCCGGGCCGACCGCAAGGCCGGCGAAGCACAGGAAAACCGTGGGGGGACAGCATGAACCGGAATTCATCCCAGCCGATGCTGGACCGCAGCGACGAGCGCGTGCGCCACGATGACAGTCTCGCCGCCATGGCCAGGAGCTTTGTCGACCGCGTGCGCTCAGGCGATCTCGGCATGCTGCCCGTCGCCGTCGGCCTCGTCGTCATCTCGGTCGTGTTCTCCGCGCTGAATCCGATCTTCCTCGCGCCGAACAATCTCGTGAACCTCCTGTTCGATTGCGCCACCGGCGGCGTCATCTCGCTTGGCATCGTCTGTGTGCTCGTCCTCGGCGAAATCGACCTCTCGGTCGGCTCGATGAGCGGCCTGGCGTCGGCCACGGTCGGCGTGCTCTGGGTCAACCAGGGCTGGCCGGTCGTCGGCGCCATCCTCGTCGCACTCGCGGCCGGCGCGGGTGTCGGCCTGCTCTACGCCGCGCTTTATAACCGCCTGGGCATGCCGAGCTTCGTCGCTACGCTCTCCGGCCTGCTCGCGCTGCTCGGCATGCAGCTCTATATCCTTGGGCCCACCGGTTCGATCAACCTGCCCTATGCTTCCTCGCTGGTGCGTTTCGGCCAGATCCTGATCATGCCCGACTGGCTGTCCTATACACTCGCCCTCGTGCCCGGGCTCGTGATGATCAGCCGCGGGCTCCGTACCCGCAGCCAGCGCCTGGCGGCCAATCTCTCGGCCCAGCCGATGCGCGCGCTGATCCTCAAGGCCGCCGTGCTGACGGTCGCGCTGGAAGCCGCCGTCTTCTATCTCAATCTCGGCCGCGGCATTCCCTGGATGTTCGCTCTCTTCGTGGCGCTTGCCGTCATCCTCAACTATGCGCTGACGCGTACCCAATGGGGCCGCTCCATGTTCGCTGTCGGAGGCAACAAGGAAGCGGCGCGCCGTTCGGGCATCAATGTGCGCCGCATCTATATGAGCGCCTTCATGCTGTGCTCGACGCTGGCGGCTCTCGGCGGCATTCTCTCGGCCTCGCGTCTTGCCTCTTCCAGCCAGCAGGCCGGCACCGGCGACGTCAACCTCAATGCGATCGCCGCGGCCGTCATCGGCGGCACCAGCCTGTTCGGCGGACGCGGCAGCGCCTATTCGGCCCTGCTCGGCATCATCGTCATCCAGGCGATCTCGAACGGCCTGACATTGCTGAACCTGTCTTCCTCGCTGCGCTACATGATCACGGGGGGCGTCCTTGCCATCGCCGTCATCGTCGACTCGCTCGCCCGTCGCTCTCGCGTCAGCCACGGCCGCGCGTAACCTCATCGGAATGGAGTTTTTGAAATGGCTGACCTCATGAAGGGCAAGATCGCCGCCATCACCGGTGCCGCCTCCGGCATCGGCCTCGAATGCGCCAGGACGCTGCTGGCCGAAGGCGCCAGGGTGGTGCTCGTCGACCGTGCCCGGGACAGGCTTGAACAATTGTGCGGCGAGCTCGGCCCGAACGCCCTGCCGCTCGTGGTCGATCTGCTCAAGCCGTCGGATGTCTCCGGCATGCTGCCGCGCATCCTCGATATCGCCGGCGGGCTGGATGTCTTCCACGCGAATGCCGGCTCCTATATCGGCGGGCCGGTCGCGGAAGGCGATCCGGACGCCTGGGACCGCATGCTGAACCTCAATATCAACGCGGCCTTCCGCTCGGTCCATGCGGTTCTACCCCATATGATCGGGAAGAAAGCGGGTGACATCCTCTTCACCAGCTCGGTCGCCGGCGTCGTGCCCGTCGTCTGGGAGCCGATCTATACAGCCTCGAAATTCGCCGTGCAGGCCTTCGTGCATTCGACCCGCCGGCAGGTGGCGCAACACGGCGTTCGTGTCGGCGCGGTTCTTCCGGGCCCCGTGGTCACGGCGCTGCTCGACGACTGGCCGAAGGAAAAGATGGACGAGGCGCTGGCCAATGG
>JAGRLJ010000307.1:3772-15345 GCA_020441805.1 Rhizobiaceae bacterium | reverse complement strand
GGCAAGGCTTCTGGAACGGCTCGCTCCCGCCCATCGGCTATCGCGTGGTCGATGCCGAGCAGCGCGGCGCGAAGATGAAAAAGAAGCTGGAAATCGACCCGCTGCACGCCGACACGGTGCGGATGATCTTCCGCCTCGCGCTAGAAGGCGACGGAGCGTCCGGCCCCATGGGCGTGAAGGCGATCGTCAACCACCTCAACAAGAATCGTATGTTTACCCGCAATGGCGGGCGCTGGGGCATCGGTCAGCTTCACCGTATCCTGACCCGGCGCACCTACATGGGCGAGCATCAGTTCAACAAGCGCACCAAGGCCAAGGAATTGAAGCCGGCCGAGGAGATCGTCACGGTGGAGGTGCCTCCACTGATCGACGCTGAGACCTTCGAGGCTATCCAGCAGCGCTTGCAGGCCAACAACCCCAAGGTAACGCCGCCGCGCGTGGTCAGCGGCCCGAATCTGCTCACCGGCATCTGCTATTGCGGCAACTGCGGCGGAGCCATGACGTTGCGCACCGGCAAGAACGGCCGTTATCGCTACTACGCCTGTTCGATCCGGGCACGACAGGGCGACACCGGCTGCAAGGGCCGCGCGATTCCGATGGACAAGCTCGACCGCATGGTGGTCGGCCATATCGAGGAACGCTTGCTCGACCCGGAACGGATCGAAGACGTGCTTGCCTCGCTTCTCGACCGCCGACAGGAAGACGTCGAACGGCGCGGGCAGCATATAACGGAACTGAACCAGCGCGCCGCAGAGGCCGACAATCGCCTAAAACGACTCTATGATGCCATTGAGGCGGGTTCGCTCGATCCGGCCGAATCCGCTCTCGGCGAGCGCATAGCTGGTCTCATAGCGATTCGGGATCAGGCCCGAACGGATGCCGCCCGCATCGAAGCTATGTTGCAAAGCTCATCACATAACGCCCTGACAGGCGCGGCCGTGCGCGAGCTAACGCATCAGGCCCGCAGTCGGCTCCGGGTCGGAAAGGGCGGCTATCGGCGGGAGCATGTCCGGGCCTTCGCCCAGCGCGTCGAGGTCGCCGATGATGCAATCCGCATCATGGGCACGAGAAGCACGCTGTTGAGAACGCTGATTGCCACTGGCGGAGGGAAGTCGGCGGGAATCGGCGTTCCCGGTTTTGTTCCGAAGTGGCGGATGGGGTGGGATTCGAACCCACGGTACGGTTTCCCGCACGCCGGTTTTCAAGACCGGTTCCTTAAACCACTCGGACACCCATCCATCATTGCATCGAAGGCGGAATGCGGTTGTGCCGGGGCTGTTTCCTGCTGGGCTTTGCCGTCGGTTTTCGCCGCCGCTTCGGTGTGTCGTCTCTTTAACAGCTTTGATAGCGACGTCAACTTGCAGGCAAATGCCGGTCTGCGATTGGTTTGACCATCTTGAAAGCAGCCGTTCGCTCGCGTATCTGGGGCTCTTTCGCAACAGGAATGCTCAAACCGGTCCAGATCATGCCCGACGGCCCGCTCAATTGGCTCGATATCGATCTTCTCGACTTCAGGGACACCGGTCCGCGCTTCGTGCTCGCCGGTGAGGAGGACGGCTCGTGGACCGTCATGGACCAGGCGACCAACATGCCGGCCTTCTGGAACGACCAGCTGCTTTTCGGCCTCGACTTCGAGCGGGCGGACGACCTTGTCGAAACCATGAACCAGCTGATGCTCGACATCCGTCAGGCATAGCGCGGTCGTCTGTCGCCCGTGGGGTCCGGAACCCTATCGACGGCCCGCATCGCGTTGACCGGGAGACCACGGCGCACGCGGTTCGCGGCCGCGTTTAACCAATGGCTAACCATAGACGGTGAAATATGGTGCAACATCCGGAAATCATTCGCAATTCCGTCCCGTTCTTGGCATTGTTCGGACAAGTGTGGTTAATGATGGCACAGAGGCGCGAAGCGATAGTCGCCGGACTGTGGCCCAAAACAAGACTGTGTTGCGTATGACCGGTGACCGGGACGGACGATTCTGGAGTGGCGCGGCGCGCCTGCTTACGGTTTCCTTGATATGCGCGCTGGCGGCGTCCTGCGCTTCGACGAAGGAGCCCGCGCCGCGAAAGAAGCATCGCAGCAAGGAATATTTCTCCGAACGGGAATATGGCGTGAAGGCCTCGCCGCGCGTCGTCTACGGCCGCAACGTTCCCAAGGGCGGCGGTCGCAACATCACCGGCAAACCCTACAAGGTCAAGGGCAAGTGGTATGTGCCCAAGGAAGACAAATCCTATGACAAGACCGGCCTGGCCTCCTGGTACGGATCGGCCTTCCACGGCCGGTTGACGGCGAATGGCGAGGTCTACGACCAGTATCACCTCTCCGCCGCCCATCCGACATTCCCTCTGCCGAGCTATGCGCGCGTCACCAATCTCGAAAACGGGGATTCGGTGATCGTCCGCGTCAACGATCGCGGGCCCTATCATCCCGGCCGCATCATCGACCTGTCCAACAAGGCTGCGGAGATGCTCGAGGTCCAGAACAAGGGCACGGTGAAGGTTCGGGTGCAATATGTCGGACGGGCCCGGATGGACGGCAAGGACATGCCTTTCCTGATGGCGTCCTTCACACGCAAGGGCGATCGCCTGAAGCGATTCAATCCCGGCGGCGAGATCGCGACCGGCGTGATGGTCGCCTCCAGCGAGAAGCGCTTCAGCGTCCCGCGCGACACGCATGCGGACGATGCGGTGGACTTCACCACGACCACCGCCCTCCAGTCGACCAGGGTGCCGGCCGTCGCCACGTCCTTCGAATCGATGCTGGACTATGTCCAGCTTCCGGAGATCGGGCCGGTGCCCGCCGAACGGCCGTCGCGGCTCGGCGCGGACAAGGTCACGCTCTCGGCCTATGCAGCCACCCGGATCGACACCGCTTCCGAACCCTTCGAATATGTGCTCGCCGACGGCGACCGGCTGGATGCCGATATGATCCGCAAGGCGGCGGCCAGGCGCGTTCCAGGGCTCTATTAGGCTGCCGTTGGCGTTCGCCGCCCTTGTTGCCGCGCGTCTTTCGCGACATTATGCGATGTCAGCAAACCGGGACCGATCCGTGACGCGTTACTTGATATCCTTTCTGGCCGGCCTGGCGCTCGCCCTCGTCGGAACCGTTTCCGCGCCCGCCCAGCCGGCCGGCGCTTTCGAGCCCAAGGCGCCGCAGATCTATCTCGTCGAGGCTTCGACCGGCACCGTGCTCTATGCGCGGGGGGAGGATGAGATCATACCTCCGGCATCGCTCGTGAAGCTGATGACGGCGGAATATGTCTTCCACGAACTGAAATCGGGGGCACTCTCCGAGAATACCGAATACAAGGTGTCCGAATATGCCTGGCGGACGGGTGGTGCCCTGTCGCGGACCTCGACCATGTTCGCCGCCCTCAATTCGCGGATCCGGGTGATCGACCTCCTGCGGGGCGTGATCGTCCAGCTTGCCAATGACGGCTGCATCGTGCTGGCGGAGGGGCTTGCCGGCTCCGAGACGGCATTCGCCGAGAAGCTGACGGCGCGAGCGCGCGCGATCGGCCTCGCGAAATCCGTTTTCGTCAATTCCAACGGCCTGCCCGATCCGGGCAACAAGACGACGATGCGCGAACTGGTCATGCTCGCCCGCCGCATCCAGGCCGACTATCCGGACTATTTCCCGCTCTATGCGGAGGAAGCCTTCGAATGGAACAAAATTTTCCAGCGCAACAAGAACGCGCTCGTCCATCTCAAGACGGGCATAGACGGGATGGCGCTCGGTTTCGCCGAGGGCTATGGCTATTCGGCGGTAGCGACCGTGGAGCGGGACGGCGTTCGCCTGTTTCTCGCCATGGGCGGCCTCAAGACCGACAAGGAGCGATTCGAGGAAGCCCGGCGGGTGCTGGACTGGGGCCTGACCGGCTTTCGCAAGCAGGTCGTCTTCAGGAAAGGCGACCTGATCGCCGAGGCGCCGGTCTTCGGCGGCGACAGGGGGCGGGTTCCGCTCGTGGCGGAGGAGGATATCGGTATCTACCTGCCCAACGACAACCCGGACAGAGTTCGGGCGAGAATCGCTTATAGATGGCCGTTGAAGGCGCCCCTGAGGACGGGCGACACGGTGGGCACGCTCGTCATATCGCTCGGCGAGAAACCGGTGCGCACCGTACCCGTCCGCGCGTCGGCCGATATCGGTATCGGTACGCTGACCAGCAAGGCCTATGACGGATTCAAGGAGCTGCTTTTCTTCTGGCTGTAGGTGCTGTAGGCCTGCGGGAAAAATGGTTTGAGCAAGGATAGCGCGTGCCGAAACAAGGACTGTTCGTGACGTTCGAGGGCGGCGAGGGGACCGGCAAGAGTACCCAGATCAGGTTGCTGGCCGACCGCCTGCGCCGGCGCGGGGTCGATGTCCTGATGACGCGCGAGCCGGGCGGGTCGCCGGGCGCCGAAGCGGTGCGGCACGTGATCCTGTCGGGCGCGGCGGAAGAATATGGCACGCGGATGGAGGCGGTGCTGTTCGCGGCGGCGCGCAACGACCATGTCGAGGAAATCATCAGGCCTGCGCTCGCCAGCGGCGCGGTCGTGCTCTGCGACCGCTTCATGGATTCCTCCCGGGTCTACCAGGGCATTACCGGTAATCTCGAACCGGCTTTCGTGCAGAATCTCGAACGGGTGGCGGTCAATGGCGTGGTGCCGGATTGTACGATCATTCTGGACGTACCGGCTGCCGAGGGACTCCGGCGGGCTCGGCTCAGGACCGGCGACAGCGGCGAGAAGGTCGAGCCCGACCGTTTCGAGAAGGAAGAACTCGACACGCATGAGAAGCGCCGCGAGGCCTTTCTCGACATAGCGGAGGCGGATCCCTTGCGCTGCCGCGTCGTCGATGCCGGCGGCATGCCGGAGGCGATCGCGGAAAAGGTGTTCGCCATCATCGAACCGCTGCTTCCCATCCAGGCATCCCGGCCGAAGGAGGCCGGAAAGGGGTGAGCAGCGAGAATGACACCCTGATCCTGGAAGGCGCCGTCCATCCCGCGGCCAACAGGCATCTTTTCGGCCATGAGGCAGCGGCCGATTTCCTTGCGCGCTCCTATCGTTCAGGCAAGGGGCATCATGCGGTCCTGATCGAGGGGCCGGAAGGCGTGGGCAAGGCGACGCTCGCCTTCCGCTTCGCTCATCACGTCCTTGCCCATCCCCGGCCCGAAGAGGCGCCGGACAGCCTCGCCGATCCCGATCCCGCGTCGCCGGCCTTCCGGCAGGTCGTCGCCGGCGCTTCGCACAACCTCCTGCATATTACGCGGCCCTTCGATGCCAAGAGCGGCAGGTTCCGGACGGCGATCACCGTCGACGAGGTGCGGCGGGCGGGCAAGTTCTTTTCCCAGACGTCGGGCACCGAAAGCTGGCGGATCGTCATCGTCGATCCCGCCGACGACATGAACCGCAGCGCGGCCAATGCGATTCTGAAAATGCTGGAGGAGCCGCCACGGCGGTCGATGTTCCTCGTTCTCTCGCATGCACCCGGACGGCTCCTGCCGACCATCCGGTCGCGCTGCATGCCGCTGGTGTTGAGGCCACTGACCGACGATCTTCTCAAGCAGGCGCTGGCTGGCCTCGGGCTCGCCGTCGCGCCGGCAGCGGAGCGCAAGCTGCTCGATGCGGCCGGCGGCAGCGTGTCACAGGCGATCAAGCTCCTGAACTATGGCGGGCTGGATATCATGGAAGCGTTGCAGGCGCTTCTGGACGCGCAAGGCCCCGACCAGCGCAAGGCGATGCACAAGATCGCCGATGCGGTGGCGGCGCGGGGCAACGATACGCTCTATGCCTTTCTGGTGGAGCAGGCCGGCGACTATCTGTCCATGCAGGCCGCCCGGGCCGCCCGCGAAGGCGATCTCGACCGCGCCTATCGCCTGTCGACCCTGCATGCGGCGCTGGCCGAACGGATCGCGATCGGGGATGCCTATAATCTCGACAGGAAGCAGACCGTGCTCAGCCTGCTTGCCGATCTCGCGAGCGCATCATGACGTCACGAGCTTGAGGGCGACGAGGGCCAGTGTGACGGCGAGAATCGGCCGGATAAGCTTGTCGGGCATGCGCGGCGCGAGATGGCTGCCGATGACGATGCCGGGAATCGAGCCGATGAGCAGGGAAACCAGCATGGCCCAGTCGATCTCGCCGATCACCCAGTAGCCGATGCCGCCGATCAATGTCAGCGGCACGGCGTGCACGATGTCGGATCCGACGACGTCGCGAATCTCGAGGCGGGGATAGAGCATCAGCAGCGCGGTGACGCCAAGCGCGCCGGCGCCGACCGAGGTCATCGTCACCAGCGCGCCGAGCAGCACGCCGAGCACCGTGGTCGCGGCCGCGATCGTGCCGGGCTTTACCGGCGGGTGATGGCGCCGCCAATCGGCTACCCTGTCGACGATGGGCTTGCGGAAGATCAGGAGGATGGCGGTAAGGAAAAGCATCCATCCGAGCGCATGCGTCAGGACCGTCCTGAATGTCAGGCTGTCGCGGTCGACACCCGCCATGAGGTAGAGCGTGATGATCGCGGCCGGCAGGCTGCCGAGCGCCAGCAGACCGACGATGCGCCAGTTGACCGTCTTGTTGTGGCTGTGGACGGCGGTTCCGGCGGATTTGGTGATCGCGGCATAGAGCAGGTCCGTGCCGACCGCCGTTGCCGGATGCACGTTGAACAGCAGGACGAGAAGGGGCGTCATCAAGGACCCGCCTCCCACGCCGGTGATGCCGACCAAAATGCCGACCAGCAGACCCGACAATGAATAGAGCGGGTTCAACGAACTCAAAAATTCCAATGTGCGATCCCCTGACGACCACCGAAGGGCGATATAGAGTGAGGCGGATCGAGTCAAGCAAGGCCGATGCGGGCAGATTGCCGCCGGTGTGGATCGCCCGGCATCCGGCATATTTCGTGCTGCGGCGCAAAGTTGATGTTTCCCCTCGTGGAAACATGCGATAGAAGCCGCAGCATCCTTCCGTTTCCAGGCATTGCGACCGAATGAAAGACACTTCACCCTTCTATATCACCACCGCGATTTCCTATCCGAACGGGCGGCCGCATATCGGTCATGCCTATGAGCTGATCGCGACCGACGCGCTCGCCCGCTTCCAGAGGCTCGATGGCCGCGAGGTCCTGTTCCTCACCGGCACCGACGAACATGGCCAGAAAATGCAGCAGACGGCACGGAACGCGGGGCTGACGCCGAGCGAGCTCGCGGACCGCAACGCGGCGGAATTCGAGAGCATGACCACGCTGCTCAACGCCTCGAACGACGATTTCATCCGCACCACGCAGAAGCGGCATCACGAGTCGGTCACCGATCTCTGGATCAGGATGGCCGAGGCCGGCGACATCTACAAGGACAGCTATGCCGGCTGGTATTCGGTGCGCGACGAAGCCTATTACCAGGAGGAGGAGACCGAACTCCGCGCCGACGGCGTCCGCTACGGGCCGCAGGGTACGCCGGTCGAATGGGTCGAGGAGGAAAGCTATTTCTTCCGGCTCTCGAACTATGGCGACAGACTGCTCGCCTATTA
Organism: Rhizobiaceae bacterium; assembly: GCA_020441805.1. Taxonomy (GTDB): domain Bacteria; phylum Pseudomonadota; class Alphaproteobacteria; order Rhizobiales; family Rhizobiaceae; genus Rhizobium_E. The sequence continues at coordinate 7,834 of JAGRLJ010000307.1, read as the reverse complement.
CGACAGCCATCCGGATTTCATCGGTCCCGACGAGCGTCGCAACGAGGTGGTCTCCTTCGTGAAATCGGGCCTCAAGGACCTGTCGATCTCGCGCACGACCTTCGACTGGGGCATCCCGGTGCCGAACGAGACGAAACACGTCATGTATGTCTGGGTCGACGCGTTGACCAACTATATTACAGGCGCAGGCTATCCCGACACGACCGATCCGCGCTGGAGGTTCTGGCCGGCGACGCACATCATCGGCAAGGACATCATCCGATTCCATGCGGTCTACTGGCCCGCCTTCCTGATGTCGGCCGGAATCGAGCTGCCCCGGCGCATCTATGCCCACGGCTTCCTGCTCAACAAGGGCGAGAAGATGTCGAAATCGGTCGGCAACGTCGTCGATCCCTTCGACCTCGTGAAGCATTTCGGCGTCGATCAGGTACGGCATTTCTTCCTGCGCGAAGTGTCCTTCGGCCAGGACGGCTCTTATTCCGAGGAAGCGATAGCCAACCGCATCAATGCGGATCTCGCCGACAATATCGGCAACCTGGCGCAGCGCTCGCTTTCGATGATCGTGAAGAATTGCGACGGCCGGCTGCCGGAGCCGGGCGCCTTCACCGACGAGGACAAGGCGCTGATCGCTTTCGCCGACGCGGCGATCGACGCCTGCCGGACAGAGATGGCGCACCAGCAGATCCACAAGGCCACCGCGCAGGTCTTCGCCGTGTCCTCCGAGGCCAACGGCTATTTCGCGGCACAGGCGCCCTGGGCGCTCGCCAAGACGGATCTCGCCCGTATGGCGACGGTGCTCTATGTGACGGCGGAGGTGGTGCGCCAGATCGGCATCCTGCTCCAGCCTTTCGTGCCGGCTTCGGCCGCCAGGCTGCTCGACCTTCTCAAGGTGCCGACCGATGCGCGCGATTTCGCCCATCTCGGCGAGGCAGGCCGTCTTGCGAGCGGTGTCGCCATCGACAAGCCGGAACCGGTCTTCCCGAAATACTTCCCGCCCAAGGAGTGATGCCGGGATGCTCATCGATACCCATTGCCATCTCGATTTCGCGGATTTCGCCGAGGAAAGGGATGCGATCATCCAGCGCGCGGTCGATGCGGGCGTGGCGCAGATGATCACCATATCGACGCGGGTTCGCAAGTTCGACCAGATCGCGGGCCTCGCCGAACGGCATGAACGCGTCTTCTGCTCGGTCGGGACGCATCCCAACAATGCGCATGAGGAGCCCGATATCGAGACCGGGGAACTGGTCGCCTTATCGGAGCATCCGAAATGCGTTGCGATCGGTGAGGCCGGACTTGACTATTTCTATGACTATGCGCCGCCCGAGATCCAGGCAAAGGGACTTCGCCGCCATATCGCCGCCGCGCGCCTGACCGGGCTGCCGCTCGTCATCCATGCCCGCGCGGCGGATGACGACATGATCGCGATCCTGAAGGACGAGGCGGGGCAGGGCGCGTTTCCCTTCCTGCTGCATTGCTTCTCCTCCGGCGCCGAGCTCGCGCGCACAGGGGTGGAGCTCGGCGGCTATGTGTCCTTTTCCGGCATATTGACCTTTCCGAAATCCGACGACATCCGCGATATCGCGCGCAGCGTGCCGCGCGACCGGCTTCTCGTCGAAACCGATGCGCCCTATCTCGCCCCGAAGAGGTGGCGCGGCAAGCGCAACGAACCGTCCTATGTGGTCAATACCGCCGAAGTGCTGGCCGACACGATCGGCGTTTCGCGCGAGGAGATCGCCGACATCACGACCGAAAACGCGCTGCGCTGCTTCTCCAAGATGCCGAGGCTCGCGACCTGATGGCGAAACGGCGCTTCACCATACTCGGCTGCGGTTCGTCGCCAGGCGTGCCGAGGATTACCGGGGATTGGGGCGCATGCGATCCCGCCAATCCGAAAAACCGCCGCACCCGCGCGGCCCTGCTGGTGGAGCAGATCGCCGATGACGGCAGCCTGACCTCGATCGTTGTCGATACCGGCCCGGATTTCCGCGGCCAGATGATCGCCGCCGGCGCGCGCGCGCTTCACGCCGTCGTCCTCACCCATGCCCATGCCGACCACCTGCATGGCATCGACGACATCCGCTCCTTCGTCTACAGGAACGAGCACCGCATGCCTGTCTGGGCCGATCCGGCCACGATGGAGCGGGCGATGGAGGGTTTCCGCTATTGCTTCGAGACGCCGGAGGGAAGCAACTACCCGCCGATCGCCCGGGCGATGATCATCCGCGACCTCAACGCGGCTTTCGATGTCGACGGGCCGGGCGGGGCGGTGCCCTTCCTGCCGGTCGTTCAGCACCATGGCGACGGCCATTCGCTGGGTTTCCGCATCGGCGATTTCGGCTATTGCACCGATGTCAGCGATTTTCCGGCGGAAAGCCTGCCCAAACTTGCCGGCCTCGATACGCTGGTGATCGACTGCCTGCAATACCGCCTGCATCCGACCCACTTTTCCCTGCAACAGGCGCTCGGCTGGATCGAGCGCCTCGAGCCGAAGCGGGCGATCCTCACCCATATGCATATTCCGCTCGACTATGACACGGTGCGACGGGAGACGCCGGATCATATCGAGCCGGCCTTCGACGGCATGGTCGTCGAATTCGATTGCTGAACTATCTATTGGAATTGGCCGCGACATGGTTGCGTCGCGGCCGTTCGGCCAGGAACATCACATAGTCGTCGGCCGCATCGGCGAGCGCGAGGGCGGCTTCCGACTCGCGCCATCCGGCGCCGACGGCATCCAGCAGCATGTCGCGCGTCGCCGTTCTGAAGATCTCGCGCGCATCGCGGGCTCGCCGGGGATCGTTCGGGGCGTGCCTGGGCGGGTGGAAGCTCATGACGCGATCCTCGCACAGTTGCGTGCGCCCGCAACCGCAATCAATGCTTAACCTTACCTGCCGGCCCGCGCCCTATGAAAAATAGGGGGTCAATGCGTGGCGGATCGCGTCCAGGGGATGCGGATTCATGTCGCGGACGAAGGCTCTGCCGGTGATGGTCTTGTAGGCCTGAAGGTAGACATCCGAAGTCTGGACGATGAGTTCCTGCGGGATCTCGGGAATGGGATCGCGATAGGGATCGCAGCGCTCCACCACCCAGGCGCGGATGAAGTCCTTGTCGAAGCTCCTGGGGCGCTTGCCGGCCGCAAAAGCGGCGTCATAGCTGTCGGCGATCCAGAACCGGCTCGAATCGGGCGTGTGAATCTCGTCGGCCAGCACGACATTTCCGTCCCTGTCCGTGCCGAATTCATATTTCGTGTCGGCGAGAATGAGGCCGTTTCGGGCGCTCAGCTCCTGGCCGCGACGGAAAAGCGCCAGCGCGCGACGCGAAACGGTATCCCATTGCTCGGGCGTCACCAGCCGCTTGTCGAGGATTTCCGCGCGCGACAGAGGTTCGTCATGGCCGCCGTCGAAGGCCTTGCTCGTCGGGGTGATGATGGGTTCGGCGAGCTGCTGGTTGTCGCGGAGCCCGTCGGGCAGGGCCACCCCGTACATTTCGCGTTCGCCGGCGCGGTACTTGGTGAGGATCGAGGTCGAGGTCGTGCCGGCGAGATAGCCGCGAACGACGATCTCGATCGGCAGGATGTCGAGCCGGGTGCCGATCACGACATTGGGATGCGGATAGGACAGGACATGATTGGGGCAGATATCCGAGGTCCGCTCGAACCAGTAGCGCGCCGTCTGCGTCAGGACGGCGCCCTTGAACGGAATGCAGGCGAGGATGCGGTCGAAGGCGCTGATGCGGTCGGTGGCGACGATGATCCGCGTTCCGTCCGGCAAATCGTAATTTTCCCGCACCTTGCCCTTGTAGCGATTCGGCAGTTCCGGAATGAAGGCATCGTCGAGCACGGGAAGAAGCGCCATGGGAGATCGACCTTGCTGGAAAGCTGATGTTGCGGGGCGGTAAACCAGCGGCCTTTCAAAAGGTCAAGGGCGATCCGGCGACAATCCGGTGCCGGGCGTGACAAAAGCCGCGCGTCGGCTCCGCCTCAATGGGTCTGGAGCGCCTTGGGGCGGTAGGCTCCGGCGGATTCGGGTTCGAAATTGGCCAGAACGGCCGGATGGCGGA
>JAGRLJ010000307.1:0-3687 GCA_020441805.1 Rhizobiaceae bacterium | reverse complement strand
TGGTAGAAGGGCTGGTCCTTCGACGGCCGCACCTCGGCGGGAATGGAATTCCACCATTCCTCCGTGTTGGCGAATTGCGGATCGACGTCGAAAATCACGCCGCGGAATGGAAACATCCGGTGGCGGACCACCTGGCCGATCTTGTATTTGGCGTAACGCTCGCGCATCTTTATACCGTGTCCGATTGACAATAGAATTGGGATGAATTTACCCCTTTTCAAGATGTTCGTGGCGCAGTGCCGTCCCAGGGCGCGCGTCGCGCCTGAAAGGGACCGGGCCGGCTGACGCCTCCTTCGCCCGTTTCCGGGAAATCGACGGTCCCCCCGGGGCTGGAACATGCAGAGGATGGATTTTGGTCAATCAATGGGGTCGGGACGGCAATTTCTCATCCTCGGGGGCGCGTTCGTCGGGCGCCGCCGGCATCGTCGTGGCGGCGCTGGTCGCGCTGCTGCTGGGCGCGGGCGGCGGCTATACTGCGGCGCGTCTCTTCGGCGGCGTTTCGCTCTCCGACGTCCAGAGCCGCGACGAGAAGATCGCCGACCTGGAAAAGCAGGTCTCGGACCTGAAGTTCAGGAATGCGGACGATAGCGACCAGACGGGTGCGTTGCGCGCGCGGGTCGAGGAACTTGCCAAGGCGAACGAGACACTGAAGGCGCTGGCCGACGACAGGACGAACGAGGCTGGCGCCGATGCCCGCGCGGAAATCGCCGCGCTCAAGAAGACGATCGAGGAGGCGGGCGACCTGCGCGCGGATCTCAACCGCGCCCGCCGCTCGCTCCAGGTGTCCGAACTCCAGATCATCGAGCTGGAGGACACGATCAAGGGTCAGCGCGCCGAGATCGACAAGCTGCGAGCCGGCCTGACCGATGCCGCGACCCAGAGCAATGCCGGCAACAGGGCGCTCGGCGACCAGATCAAGGCGCTGGAGGCGGCCCTGGCCGAAAGCCGCAAGAAGGCCGCGGGCGCGGCCGACCTCGCCAAGCGCATCGCTCAACTCGAGGACGGGCTCGCGCAGAAGACGGCGGAGTTGAGCGCCGCCGAGCGCCGGTCGTCGTCGATCCGGAAGGAACTCGACGCGGCTCTGGCGGCAAATACCGGGAACAGCGGCGAATCGGCCGCCCTCAGGAAACAGCTCGCCGCCGCGCGGGCCGAGGCGATGAGCGCCTCAGCCGAGCGGAAGGCGACGCAGGCCTCGCTGGAAGCCATGCGGAACGAAAAGGAAAAGCTCGCCGCCGATACCGATGCCCTCAGGGAACGGATCAAGTCGCTCGAAGCGGCGCATGGCGATGACACGCCGCCGGATAGCGGCCAGAACGACGATAACGCGTCGATGCGGCGCGACGGCGACGCGGTTCGCGCGGCCCTCGCGGACATGCCGGGCTTCGACCGTCTGTCGGCCGGCAAGAAGGGCGAGCTTGCCCGCAGGCTCGAAGACGGCGAATGTGTCGCCGACGCTCTCAAGGCCACGCTAGGCCGGGTGCCGGCGATCGCGCTCCGGAACCTGATCCGCGACCTTGGAAGCAAATGCTGATCTTTGGGAGAAGTCGATGCTGAAAAAACTCCTCGCCGTCGTGCCGATCGTGCTCGCGCTCGCCGGGTCCGCTCCTGCCGCTGAGCTCGAAAAGAACATCATGACGGGCGGCCCGACAGGCACCTATATCAAGATCGGCCGGGACATTGCCGCGCTGGGCAAGGCCTGCGGCCAGTCGCTTACCGTCGTGGAAAGCGCGGGCTCGCTCGAAAACTTCATCGGCGTGCGCAATCGCAGGAACACACAGTTCGGCATCGTGCAGAACGACGTGCTCGAATATCTCAAGACGTTCGAAGCCAACGACGCCGAGATCCAGCAGGCGGTGCGCGGCGTCCGGATCATGTTCCCGCTCTATAACGAGGAAGTGCATGTGCTCGCCAGGACGGAGATCAAGTCGATGGCCGACCTGGCCGGCAGGAAGGTCGCGATCGGCGTCAAGGACAGCGGCACTTATCTGACGGCGTCGCTGATGCTCGACATATTGCGGATCAAGGATGTGCAGAAGGTCGAACTCAATCCGGACAAGGCGCTGCCGCAGTTGCGGGCGGGCGATATCGACGCCTTCTTCTATGTCGCCGGCGCGCCCGCCTCTCTGTTCGAGGGCGATGCGATCGACGGATCGAAGTTCCATCTCGTCCCGATCACCGAGGCGCCGCTGCTGGCGACCTATATCCCGGCGAAGATCCCGGCCGGCACCTATGCCTTCGAGCGGGAGCCCGTCGACACGGTCGCGGTGAAAGCCGTGCTGATGACCTTCGACTACGACAAGAAGCGCAACGCCTATCATCGCGATTCATGCAAGGCGGTCGCCGATTTCTCGAACTACATCATCACCGGTCTCGACAAGCTTCAGGCGACCGGCCATCCCAAATGGAAGACCGTCGATCTGACGGCGCTGCCGCCCGGCTGGAAGGTCGGCGTCTGCGTCAAGGAAGGGCTCGCCGCCGATTACAAGCCAACCTGCACGGCATCGGTCACCGAGCCCGCATCGGATCAGCCGGAGGAGAATGACGACTATCTCAGACTCCTCAAGGAAAGGCTCAAGAAGCAATAGGTGAAGGAATGCACCGCGTAATCGTCATCGCGCTTTCGGGGCTGCTGCTTGTTGGCGCGGCCCTGGCCACGGCGGCAGACGGCTGGAGCCGCTATCGCAATGCGCGTTTCGGCTATGCGGTCGACGTTCCGCCCGGCTTCAGCGATGTGGCCGAGGCCGACAACAGCGACGGCGGCATTTCCCGCAGCGCGGATGGCGACGCCACGCTCAGCATCTGGGGCGCCTATCTCGTCGATCGCGACTTCCCATCCGATATTGCCGGCCGGGTCGGGTCCGACAAGGACGACGGGTGGTCGATCTCCTATGACCGGCGCAGGGCGGACAGCGCGAGCTGGTCGGGCAGCAAGGGCAGCCGCATCGCCTATACACGCGCGGTGAAGGGCTGCGACGATTCCACCGCTTTTTTCCGGCTCGAATATGATCGCTCGAACCGTAAGGCCTACGATCCCGTGGTCAGCCGGCTGGTGAAATCGCTTCGCGCCTGCTGATCGGCAAGCCGGCTGGAGCCGGCGCCACTCTTCCTGGACGATCGATCCATGTCCTGAATTTCAGGCCAGCGCATGCGCCCCTGTAATCCACGATTCGCTGCGGGAGCGGTTCGGCGCGGCGCCCGCACTTGTTCGCCGCGCCCAATCATGCGAAATGGCGGCATGACCGACGTTCGATTTCTCGATCATCTCGTCCTGCCCGTGACCGATCTGTCGACCGCGCGCGCCCGGCTGACCAGGCTCGGCTTCTCAGTGGCCGCCGACGGACGTCATCCCTTCGGAACCGGGAATGCCTGCGTGTTCCTGCCAGACGGCATCTATCTCGAGCCGCTTGCCGTCGTCAGCCATGTAGAGACCGAGGCCGCCATGCGCGCCGGCAACCAGTTCGTCGCCCGTGACAGCGCCTTCCGCTTCCGCAATGGCGCGGAGGGCCTGTCGGCCATCGTGATGGCGACGCCGGATGCCGATGCCGATCATGCCGCTTTTCGCGCCGCCGGACTGTCGGCCGGCGATCAACTCAGCTTCTCGCGGGTGATGAAATTCCCGGATGGAAGCGAGATCCAGCCGTCCTTCCGGCTTTCCTTCGCCGCCGACCTGCGCGCGCCCGATTTCTT
>JAGRLJ010000306.1 GCA_020441805.1 Rhizobiaceae bacterium | reverse complement strand
GAATCGAAGCCGCTGCGGGCGAATTCCCGGGCATGGGCATGATAGTTCTTGCCGACACAGAAAATGTTGCGCGCGGGTCGCGGCAAGGGCGCTTCCAGCTCCACCTCGTCGAGCGCGACCGGAGAAAGCGTTCCGATCCCGGCGGCATCCCGTCCGATCAGTCCGGCAATGCCCTGACTGGCCTCATCCATGGTCAGGGCGAAGGGAGCGATCATCCGGCCGTCACGGCTGACGACGCCGACGCGGCGCTCACCCGCCTGCCTGAATGCAGCGACTTTCATGCAATCCTCCCGAAAATGAACCAATTACGCCTTGGTTTATTATCTTGATCCAGCTTAGGAGAGAGAAAATGCCAATGCAAGAGCGAAACATTTGATTTTTGTGATCCAATATGCATGTTTTAAAAAATAATGGTTCATTTCTCTTCGAAATGGCATCCATTGGATCATCTTGAAAGTATACCATGCCGCCCAGAAAATCCTCCATCCTGTTGACGGAAATCCGGCAGAGGCTCGATGCCGGCGAATGGCGGCCGGGCGACATGCTGCCCGACGAGCGAAGCCTCGCCGCCAGCTTCGGTGTCGCCCGCAACACGGTCCGCAAGATCCTCGCCGAGCTCGAGAGCGACGGCCTCATCGAGCGCCATGTCGGCCGGGGCACGATCGTCAGCCAGCGCCCGGACATGCAGTTTGCCGGCATCCTCGACAACTTCCTGGATGCGAGCCCGATCGACATCCTGAACCTGCGCATCTTCATCGAGCCCTTCACGGCGGAGGCCGCGGCCCGGCACGCCTCCGCCTCGGAGCTCGAAGCCATCCTCGCCGCTGGCGCGAAGGCGGCGGAAGCGACGGAGATAGCCCGCTACGAATTCTGGGACAACGAATTCCACAAGCGGATCTACCAGGCCGGACACAATGCCTTCCTGGCCGACTTCTTCGACCTTCTCGCCATCCTTCGCTACCAGTTGCCGATGATGGAACTGCGCCGGCGCGCCTTCACGGAGGAACGGCGCGCGGAATATAGCCGCGAACATGCCGAAATCGCCACGGCGCTGACCAATTGGGACGGCAAGACGGCCGCCCGCGCCATGCGCGACCACCTGCTGTCGCGCCGCCGCAACTATTTCGGCCAATAGGAGGAAACGAGCATGAACGCGCCGAAGCAGATCCTCCGCCCGATTATCTCCAATGCCGGCACGACGCGCGATTTCATCGGCATCGTCAGGCGATTGACCGGTGCAAGCCCCGCCGACATCCTCGATGTCCGGCTGATCGTCGAGCCGCAGGCGGCGGCGGCGGCGGTGTCCTCGGCGACGGGCGCGGACCTCAAGATGATCCGCGAGGCGCACGATATGGCATCGGCGGCGGAAGATCTTGCGACCTTCGAGAAATGGGATGCCGAACTGCACAGCCGCATCTACACGGCCACCCGCAACGAATTGCTGATCAGCCTCAACAAACTGATCGGCGATATCCGCAACCGTCCGCCATGGCTCCGTCTCAAGCACAAGGTCATCACCGACGCCAAGCGCCGGGAATATTGCGGCCATCACGCCGAGATCGTCGAGGCCATCGCCAACCGCGACAATGACGGCGCCGCCGCCGCGATGCACCACCACCTGACGGTCATCGTCGAGGACCTGTTCCCGCGATAGCGGCCCGGAGGTCGAACCCTACGGCTGCCAGTCCGTCATCCGGAGAACGTTTCCGCCGAGCCGCTGGAAGGCACGCTGGCGGCAGGAAAAGACGATGATCTGCTGGTCTTTCGACTGCCGGTGTAAGGCATCGAACATCTTCTCGATGCGGTCGTCGTCGGAATAGACGAGCGCATCGTCGAGGATGACCGGCGCGGGCCTGCCGTCACGGGCGAGCAAACGCGCGAAAGCGAGCCGCGTCAGGATCGAGAGCTGTTCCCGCATACCGCCGCTCAGGCGGTCGACATCCTCCTCCTGCCCGCTGCGCAGGAGCGTCTGCGGCAGGAGCGTCCTATCGTCGAAGGTGATCGACGCATCGTCGAACAACATTCCGAGAAGCGGTCTCAGTTCGGTCATGACCGGCTTGAGATAAAGCTCCCGCGCCTCGGACCGCGCAGCCTCGAGCGCCGACGACAGCTTTCGCAGGACGGCGACCTCCTTGCCGAAGGCCGCCGCGCGCGCGGTTGCGGCCGACAGCGCTTCCCCGGTCTCCCGCCATTTTTCCTCCACCGCCTCGTCCGACCGCGCGCGAATATCGGAATTCAGGCCGGCGACGGTCTCGCGCAGCGCCTGGATCTCGCTCTCGACAGCGTCGTTGACCGAGCGCGCGCGCTTCAGCGCCGCCTCGACGGCTTCGAGATCGACCGCCTCGGCGCGGAGCCGCGCGGCATGCGTCTCGGCGGCCGCGAAGGCCGTCCGCATGGACTCGGAGAAGTGCGACAGCGCCGCCTCGCGCTGCCCACGCTCGCCCTCCGGGCCGAGGATCGCATCGAGCTGGGCCTGTTCGATCCCGAGCGCCGCGAGCTCCGTTTCCGAGGACACGAAAGCCTCGTCGGCACGGATCCGCAATGGCTCCGCCGCGCGCAGCGCCTCCCGGGCGCGGGCGCGCCGCGCCTCGGCTTCAGCCAGCGCGGTCCCGACCTGCGCAGGATCGTCCTTGAGTTCGAGAAGGCCGGTATCGATCGCGGCATGTTCGGCGACCATCTCCCGCAGCTTCGGCAGGCCATCCGGCGCAAGCTGGGAAAGCCGGCCGCGCAATTCGTGCCGGTCGGCTTCCATTTCCTGCGCGCGAAGCTGGCGGTCGCGCGCGGCGGGGAGGTCCTCCACACCCATCGAGGAAAGAAGCGCCCGCCGCCGTGCCTCGGCCCGTTCCAGGCTGTCGTCGCCGATTATCGGCCGGTTCGAGCGGAGCGTGATCGCGCCGAGGCCGGGTACGAGAAGTTTCGCATGGCCGTCATAACCGCGCTCCTCGCCATCCGGCAGCACCGTCCCGTCCATCGTCACGCGCGCGGCGACATCGTCCCGATAAGCGATCGAGACGGACGGGCGCGCGGCGTCTTCCACCGCGCGGATCCTGGCGATTTCGATTTCGAGCGCCTGAAGCGCGTCGAGCGCCTTCGGCGGGACATGAAGCAACGCGAGCCTGGCTTCGCATTCTTCCAGAGCCTGTCGCGCGGCCTCGGCCTTGCCCAGCCGCTCCATCAGCGCCGCCCGGTGTTCCAGGGCGGCGCGCGCCCGCGCGGCGGTATCGAGCCGTGCAAGCAGGTCGCGGGTCTCCCGCTCCTCGGCCTCGGCGGCCTCGGCATCCGCCCGCGCCCGCTCCACGGTCTCGATCGCGCTCCGGCGCCCGTCGACGACATCGCCGCGCCGCTGTTCGGCGTCGCGGAGCCGTCGCCGGATGCCGTCCGCCCGATGCAGAGCGTCCCGAAATACCGCGATATCCTGCGCCGCCGCCGCATGACGTTCGCGGGCGAGCGCCAGTTCGGCTTCCGCCGTCTTCAGCGTTGCCGACTGCGCCCTGGCGGCATCCAGGGCCGATTGCGCCACCTCGATTGCCCGCCGCCGCTCCTGCCTGTCCTCATGCCCGTCCAGTTCGGCGAGCCGTCTTGCAGCCGTGGCCCGCTTGTCCAGCGCCTCGCGCAGGACCGCCACCTCGCCGGCCAATCGCTTTTCCTCGCCGGCGAGCTGGTCGCGCGTCTCGATCGCGCCGGCATAGCGCCCGCCCGATTTCGGCCGGCCTGTCGCCGTGACGAGCTCCGCAAGCGCGTCCTCGACCGCGGCCATGATCTCGGCCATGCGCCGCCCGCCCGTCACCGCCTCGACCTCGCCCTGCACGGATTCGAGCAGGCCGGCGCGCACCTGCTTTTCGCTGTCTTCCTCGGCTCGGCTGCGCTTCTCGATGCCCGTGATGCCCTGCCGCACCCAGAGCAGCCCGGCCGGCCCGGCGCTGCCGCCCCCGATCAGGCTCGAAATGAAGTTCTCCGCCTCGTCGACCTGGGCCAGCAGCCGGCCCGTCTCGAGATCGGTCACCCGCGCCGAGCCGCCGCCGTAATATTGCTTGGTGATCCGAAAACGACCTTCTGAAGTGACGATATCGGCTTCGACGAGCGGACTGCCGCCGCTATAGGGCCGCAGACGCTGCACGTCGCCGGCTTTGCCGGAATGCGGCTGGAAGAAAAGCGCGTGCAGGGCCTCGAAGCTGGTCGACTTGCCGTATTCGTTGGCGGCGCAGAGCACGTTCACCCCGTCGCCGA
>JAGRLJ010000305.1 GCA_020441805.1 Rhizobiaceae bacterium | reverse complement strand
CGCAGCGATTGATCGACCGGCTTCTGCACCGTCATGATCCTGTCGCCATGCGCCATGTTGCGCGATCCTTCCCAGGCCTTGACCCAGACGCAGGGCATGTCGGGCTCGACCTCGCAATTGCCGTTTGCCCGAACGCCGCCGCACGGTCCGTTGCGAAGCTGCTTGGGACAGTTCATCGGACAGCTCATGCCCGTCGACGACAGCACGCACTGGCCGCACATCCGGCAGTCGAACATCAGGCCCTTGACCCGTTTTTCGACAGCCTTGACCGGCCACTCGACGCGGCTGTAGCCGATCCCCTTCCAGATCGGGTGCAGCATGAGGAAGAAGCGGGAGAACTTGTCGTAGAGCCATTCCAGCATCCGAGAATGGCGGATCGACCAGAGACGGATCGTGTAGCTGCGCTTGCGGCGGGCGACCGCCGACACGCCCGCCGGCGTATAGGCGCCCGTCGCGGCCTTCTTTGCGGCATTGGCATTGCCCGGCCGGGACTCAGCCATTTTCGCGCCCTCCCGTCTTGACCAGCGCCACCAGCCGTTCGCGGCCATAGGCGCTTTCCAGCTCGGCGGCGGCCTTGTCGGCTTCCGCCTCGAGATCGTCGGAGACCGACACCGGATCGGCCTTGCGCCATTCGGCGAGATAGTCGTCGGTCTCGGCGGCGCCCGTGCGCATCGCGCACATGTCGATCGCCTCGGTGAAACGCAGCGAAAGCTCGCGTTTGGCGTTCGCGCGCCCCTTCTTGATGATCACCTGCGCGGGAATGTCGCGCCAGTAGACGATGATACGGTCGGCCATGGAAATCATGCTCCCTTTTCCGGCACAATGGTGAGGAACGGGCCGGTCTGCACGGCTAGTCACGACGTCGCAATCGTCTTATTGCGACAGCCCCCGGCGGCCGTCGATACGGCAGCGGCTTTTCAGCCGAAGAAGTCCAGGAAGCCCTGCCAGTAATGGGGGATCTGCTGGATGAAATAGGGGATGTTGGTGAAGATCTCGTAGCCGACATAGCCGACGATGGCGGTGAAGATCACGCCGACGAGCACGCCGAGGCCCATCATCAGTCCGTCGCGCTCCGTCAGCCCGAGGCCCATCAGCGCGAGCGCCAGCGACGGCCCCATATTGCCCAGCGGAATGGGCAGGAAGACGATGATCGCCAGGATGAGCGCGAACAGGCCCAGGATGCGCTCCACCAGCCGGTTGCCGGTGAAGATCCGCGGCTTGATATAGCGTTCGGCCTTGTTCATCCAGGGAACGAACTTGTCGAGCGCGGTGGAAAAAGCGCCGTTGTCGAAGGCATAGTCGCGCAGCCGCCGCGGCAGCCAGATCGTATCGAGGCGCGAAAAGGCCATCTGGCTGGCGATGAAGACCAGGGGCAGGCCGAGGATGAACGTCGCCCCGGGCGGCAGCGGCACCAGATTGGGAAGACAGAAGACCACGAGGAAGGCGCCGAATGAGCGGTCGTCCATCGCGTCGGCGATCTGGCCGAGCGTGATCTTTTCCCCGGCATTGTCGGACACCTGACGCAGGAGTTCGGACAGCTTTTCCGGCCTTTCGGCGGCTTCGCGATGACTCAAGCCGATACCCATTCCCAAATCCGACACGCCGCACCCGTGATCCCGTTCCGGCGAGGCTAAGCCCGACCGCTTAAGGCCCGCTTATCATTCGCCCGTTTATCCTTCGAATGAGACAACGTATGAGAAATGCCGCTTATTTGCGGCGCTCGACCCGGAAGAGCGTCCCGCATCGGGCGATGCATCAAGCTGCGGCCGTCGTCAGGGCGGCGGTCAGGTCGCCATAGCCGGTATAGCGGTATTCGTAATCGAGCTTGAGATAGTCCGCCGCCCATTTCGCCTTCGCCTGCAATGCGGGGTCCTCGGTCTGGGCGAGATAGACGATCTTCGTGTAATTTCCGAAAACCATGTCGCGCAGTTCCGGATGCCTGTCGAGCTTGAGCGGCTCGATCACGAAGGCCTCGAACTGGCGGGTGATGAGATCGGTAAGATAGAAGGCGGTGAATTCCGATTCGCATTCGGCCAGGAATTTCTCGGTTCCGGTGAAGAAGGCATAACAGTGGGGCCCGGCAATGCGTTCGATGCCTTCCTCGGCGCAAATCCTGTCGATCTCGCCCTGCGTGCCGCATTCGGCATAGCCGATGAAGATGCGCTCGACGCCCTCGGCGCGCGCCTCGGCGATCTTCTGGCGCATGGCGGGAGCGATCTTTTCCGGAAAGACGTGCCAGATGGCCGGCAGGCATTCCAGTTCGAGATGATCGAGTCCGTTCACCTGCTTGATGGCGAGAACCTCGCGGGCGATGGCGCCGCAGGCGATTACTCGGAGTCTGTCGGTGGCTGGCTTGCTCTCTGTCACATCGGCCTCCTCGGCTCTTCCGCTCAATATAGGCGCCCGGTGGCAAATTTAGAATATCGTGAGCGGCATTTGCTGGCTTCGCGGGAACGGCGTTCGCCGGGCCGGGCCGCGATTTCAACCGTCTGCATGGAACTTCTCCGCCATTTCGCGCGTTTGGTGGCCGGAGCAATCACTGCACATTGCGCACGAACGTTGCCCGGTCATCGGCGGGAGGCTCCTCGCAACCCGAGGTGACTTCCATTG
>JAGRLJ010000304.1 GCA_020441805.1 Rhizobiaceae bacterium | reverse complement strand
AAATCGCCGACGCGGTTGACGATGAAGGCCTTCATCGCCGCGGCGCTCGCCGACGGCTTCTTGTACCAGAAGCCGATCAGAAGATAGGAGGCCAGACCCACGCCCTCCCAACCGAAGAACATCTGCAACAGGTTGTCGGAAGTCACCAGCATCAGCATGGCGAAGGTGAAGAGCGAGAGATAGGCGAAGAAGCGCGGACGATGCGGATCGTGGTGCATGTAGCCGATCGAATAGACATGCACGAGGCTGGACACGGTGTTGACCACCACGAACATCACGGCGGTGAGCGTATCGATCCGGAAGGCCCATTCGACGTCGACGCCGCCCGACTGCACCCAGCGCATCACAGGCACGGTGATGCGCTCATGGTCGCCGAGCGCCACATCGAAAAACACGATCCAGGACAGCACGCCGACGATCAGCATCAGGCCGGTGGTGATGTATTCGGACGCCTTGGCGCCGATGGACGAGCCGCCAAGGCCCGCGATCAGCGCGCCGAGCAGGGGCAGGAAGACGATGAGTTTGTAGATGAGCATGGCGTCCTCAGCCCTTCATCATGTTGACGTCTTCGACCGCGATGGTGCCGCGGTTGCGATAGAAGACGACGAGTATTGCAAGGCCGATCGCGGCTTCCGCCGCCGCGACGGTCAGGATGAACAGCGCGAAGACTTGGCCGGTGATGTCGTTCAGGAACGACGAGAAGGCCACCATGTTGATGTTGACCGCGAGCAGCATGAGCTCGACGGACATCAGGATGATGATCACGTTCTTCCGGTTCAGGAAGATGCCGAAGACGCCCAGCATGAAGAGGATCGCGGAGACCGTCAGATAATGGCCGAGAGTGATTTCCATGGTTCCGATCCTTCCCTCAGAGGCCTTCGCCGGGCTTCGGGTTGACGACGCTGATCGCGGTTTCGGGCGTGCGCGCCACCTGACGCGCGATATTCTGCCGCTTGATGTCCTCGCGATGCCGGATCGTCAGCACGATCGCGCCGATCATGGCGACGAGGAGAACGAGGCCGGCGATCTGGAAGAAATAAACGTAGTGCGTATAGAGAACGTCGCCGAGGGCGGCCGTGTTGGTGCGCTCCGCAAGCGACGGGATCGGCATGGCCGGCGTCTTGGCAAGCTCAGGATCGATGGTCGCGCCGCCGACCACGATGACGAGCTCGGCCGCGACGACAAGGCCGATCAGAACGCCGACCGGCGCATATTCGAGCGCCGTCGCCCTCAATTTGGCGAAATCGATATCCAGCATCATCACCACGAAGAGGAAGAGGACCGCGACCGCGCCGACATAGACGACCAGCAGGATCATGGCGAGGAATTCCGCGCCGGTGAGCAGGAAGAGACCTGCCGCGTTGACGAAGGTCAGGATGAGGAACAGCACGGAATGTACCGGGTTCTTCGCCCAGATGACCATGAACGCCGACGCCACCGCGACGAAAGCGAACAGATAGAAAAACAGAGCCTGTAGACTCATATCGGCGCCTTTTTCATCCCCGGGCGACAGGCCTGGCGGCCCTGCCCTTCCCTGCCCGGCGCGGATGCGTTCCCCACGGCCGTGGCTCTTCCAATCGATGTCCGGCGGGCCGGACCAGTCTCATGCGACGCTCAGCGGTAGGGAGCGTCCATCGCCATGTTTCGGGCGATTTCCCGCTCCCACCTGTCGCCGTTCTCGAGCAGCTTCTCCTTGTCGTAGTAAAGCTCCTCGCGGGTTTCGGTCGCGA
>JAGRLJ010000303.1 GCA_020441805.1 Rhizobiaceae bacterium | reverse complement strand
CGGTGCCGCCGGCGCCGGAATGGACTTCGAGATAGGTGTCGTTGCCGTCGGCTTCGCCCGACAGCATCGCCTCGACCTGCTGGCGGTTGACCTCGGCCGCCATGGATTTCAACGCCTCTTCCGCGACCTGGATGATTTCCTGATCGCCCTCCATCTCGCCGAGCTCGATGAGGTCGACATTCTCCTGAAGGTCCGCCTCGAACTTGCGCACCGCCGAAATGCCGTCCTCGAGCTGCTGGCGCTCGCGCATCAGCTTCTGCGCTTCCTGGGGATCGTTCCACAGCGTGGGATCTTCGGACTTGTTGTTGAGCCAGTCCAGCCGCCTTACAGCCTGATCCCAGTCAAAGATGCCTCCTCAGCAGGGTCACACCCTGCTTGATTTCATCGACCACATTCACGATTTCGTTGCGCATGCTGCATTCCATGGAGATTTCTGGATTTGTGCGCCGTGTTTAGTTGCGCTGGCCCCCAATGTAAAGGCGGCCTTCAATCGAGTTCAACGGTATCAAGAAGATCGAGAAGCTCCGGAATCGCCACTGTTGCGGTGTTCCACAAGATGGCGTGATCGACGCTGAAATAGGCGTGGGCCAGTCGATTGCGAGTTCCGACGATTTTCGTCCAGGGAATATTCGGTAACGACGCCTTCGTTTCGGGACTGATTTTCGATGCCGCCTCTCCGACGATCTCTATCGCGCGAACGAGCGCGAACCGCAATTGAACTTCTTCATCGACATCCATACGCGATCGCCCCCCACGAAGCTCGCTGCCCACGAGGCGGCCTCACGCATATGACGAAGACGAACGCGATCGTCAGGCTGCATATTGCAGGTCGGCCGCGGCGATCACGTCGTTTCGGAAATGAGGACTCAGGTCCCCGGCTGTGCGCACATCGACCTTGCGCCCCCCAAGAAGGTCCGAGAGGTCGAATTCGAGGCCAACGACATCGAAAAGGGTCGGACAAGCATCCGATGAAAATTCCGCGAGAAGGTCGACATCGCTTTCCGGCTGGCTGGTCCCCTTGAGAGTCGAGCCAAAAAGCGAAAGTCGCACGACGCCATATTTTCTGCACACGGCGTCGAGGGCTTTCAAATCTGAAAACACCTGCATGGGCCACAACCTCCTAGCTGCGCTGCCATGGCCGATGTTAGTTCGAAGTCCTCGTGAATCGCAGAAGGGTCAGAACAGACCGCCCTGCCCGCCCTCGACGGCATCCTTGGCCTGTTGCGAGGAATTGAGGATCTGCTCAGGCGTGGCATATTCCTCGCCGCCGATCACCGAGAAGACATCCGCCGGCCCCGTTCCGGGCTTGAAGGCCTCCATGATCGTGTCGGGGTCGCCGCCGAAGGCCTGCATGCCGGTCTTGCGGTTGACGGCAATGAGCTTCATGCCCTCGGGCAGGATGAATTTCGACGGCTTGTGGCCCTTGAGCGCCGCCTGCATGAATTCGTTGAACAGCGGCGCCGCCAGCGACCCGCCGGTCGCGCCGCGGCCGAGCGGCTTGGGATCGTCCATGCCGATATAGACACCGGCCACCAGATTGGGCGTATAGCCGACAAACCAGGTGTCCTTTTCGTCGTTGGTCGTACCGGTCTTGCCGGCCACGTCGCTGTCGAGCTTGATCTTGCCCGCCGCCGTGCCGCGCAGAATGACGCCCTGCATCATCGACGTGATCTGGTAAGCGGTCATCGGATCGAGCACCTGCTCCCGGTTGTCGATCACCTCCGGTTCGTCCTGCTCCGTCCATGTATCGGCGTTGCAGGCCTGGCAGATGCTTTCCTCATGCTTGAAGATCGTCTTGCCGTAGCGGTCCTGGATACGGTCGATCAGCGTCGGCTTGATCTGCTTGCCGCCATTGGCCAGCACCGAATAGGCCGACACCATGCGCAGCACCGTGGTCTCGCCTGAACCGAGCGACATCGACAGGACCGGCATCATCTTGTCGTAGATGCCGAAGCGCTCGGCATATTCCGCCACGACATTCATGCCCATGTCGTTGGCGAGGCGCACCGTCATCAGGTTGCGCGACTTCTCGATGCCCAGGCGCAGGGTCGACGGTCCGGCCGAGCCACCGCCATAGTTCTGCGGCCGCCAGACCGTGCCGCCGGAAACGATCTCGATCGGCGCGTCAAGCACGACCGATGCCGGGGTATAACCATTGTCCAGCGCGGCGGCATAGACGAAAGGCTTGAAGGACGAACCGGGCTGGCGCATCGCCTGCGTCGCGCGGTTGAACTCGGACTGGCTGAAGGAAAAGCCGCCGACCATGGCGAGCACGCGGCCGGTATGCGGATCCATCGCCACGAAACCGCCCTGCACCTTTGGCGGCTGACGCAGCCGGTAGGCGCCCGGTTCGTCGGCGAGCGGCTCGGCATAGACCACGTCGCCCGTATTGAGCACGCCGGTCGGATTCTTCGCCGACTTCCGGTCGCCCGCCGCCGAGCGATAGGCCCATTTCATCGCCTTGGCCGAGATCCGGCCGGTCACCCGCGCATCGTCGATCCGGCCGGCGGCATCGACCGTGGGCCGGATGCCGATATCGACTCCGGCCTCGTCGGTGGCGAGCACGACGGCGAGCTTCCATTCGGGCACGTCCGTCATCGGCTGGATCTTGGAAAGCGGGACGCCCCAGTCGGTCGCGGTGTCGATCGTCGAGATCAGGCCATGGAAGCCGCGGGTCTCGTCATAGTTGATCAGGCCGTCCTGAAGCGCCTTGCGCGCGAAGCGCTGTAGCGCCGGATCGATGGAGGTACGGACGGAAAGCCCGCCTTCGAACAGCGCCTTCTCGCCATATTTGTCGATGATCTGCCGACGGACCTCGCTGGCGAAATATTCCGAGGCGAAGAGATAGGAATTGGATTTCTTCGGATTGACGCCCAGATCCGTCTTCTTGGCCTTCTCGCCATCCTCCGGCGTCACATAACCGTTCTCGACCATGCGGTCGATGACCCAGTTGCGGCGCTCGAGCGCGGCGTCATGGTTGCGGAACGGATTGTAGTTCGACGGCGCCTTCGGCAACGCCGCGAGATAGGCGGCCTCGGCGATGGTCAGCTCCGTCACCGGCTTGTTGAAATAGGTGAGCGCCGCGCTGGCGATGCCGTAGGAATTGAGACCGAAGAAGATCTCGTTGAGATAGAGCTCGAGGATCCGGTCCTTCGAATAGGCCTGCTCGATGCGGAAGGCGAGAATCGCTTCCTTGACCTTGCGGTCGATCGTCTGGTCGGCGGTCAGCAGGAAATTCTTGGCGACCTGCTGGGTAATGGTCGAGGCGCCCACCGGCCGCCGGCCCGAGCCCATATTCTGTACATTGGTGGCGATCGCGCGGACAAGGCCTTGAAAATCCACGCCGGGATGCTGGTAGAAATTCTTGTCTTCCGCCGACAGGAAGGCCGCCTTCACGCGGTCTGGAATGGTCTGAATCGGCAGGAACAGACGGCGTTCGTGCGCATATTCGGCGATCAGCGAGCCATCGTCGGCGTGAACGCGCGTCATGACCGGCGGCGAATAGCGCTCCAGCACCTGATAGTCCGGCAGATCGCGGGTGACCTCGTCGAGATAGGCCGAGACGACGAGCGCCACACCGAGATAGAGCACCGTGCCCAAGCCGAAGAAGTAGCCGATCAGTCTTATCATTGTCTCTTCCGCGGGAACGCCCCGCCGCTGCCTTTCGAGCCGGATTCGACCTATAGCGAATTTGCGGCCGTCACGATACGTCCATACCGGCGCGAATGTGAGGAAAATAGGGCCATTCCGTAGCAATCGGGCCACAGGAAGCCGGCAATCCCCTTCGCGCCAGCGTCCTATCCGCCGCGCGCGATGCCCGCGCTTTCCATATATTTGCCCACTGCCTCCGCCAACCGCTCCGCCACCTTTTCCCGCCATTCGGGGTCGGTCAGCAGGGCCTCGTCGCGCGGATTGGATAGAAAGCCCAGTTCGAGCAGCACCGAAGGCACGTCCGGCGCCTGTAGGACGCGGAAGCCGGCATGGCGCAGGGGATTGTTGATCAGCCCGATCTGGCCCTCGAAGGATTCGAGCACCGTCTCCGCCATCCGGATTGAGAAAGCCTGCGTCTCCCGCCGCGTCAGGTCGAGCAGGATATCCGTGACCTCAGCCGGCTCATCCGTGATCTCGATACCGGCGATGCCGTCCGAGAGGTTTTCGCGCTCGGCGAGGCTGGCCGCCAGCGCGTCGGAGGCCTTGTCGGAGATCGTATAGACGGTCGCGCCGCGTATGTCCTTCTGCTTCAGCGTGTCGGCATGAAGCGAGATGAAGAGCTGCGCTCCGCGCTGGCGGGCGATCACCACCCGCTCGGACAGCGATATGAACTCGTCCTTGTCGCGCGTCAGGAAGGCGTGGATGCCCTTTTCCCTGTTCAGCCGCTCTACCAGCGTGCGCGCGAATTCGAGGGTGATCACCTTTTCCTCGGTCCTGGTGGAAACGCCCTTGGCGCCGGCATCGATGCCGCCATGGCCGGCATCGACCGCCACGACGAAGCCGTCCGCCGGCTTCTTGTCGACCGTCTCCCGGTTCGGCCTGTCGGTCTTTCCGCCGACGACCTTCTCGGAACCCGTCCATTGCTGCTTGTTGAGAATGGCGACATAGGCTTCGGGGGTCACCAGCTCGCAATCGATGACCAGCCGGAACCCCTTGCCCTCGCCGTTGGACTGGACTTCGGCCAGCACCGCGCGCGCCTGCTTCTTGGCGGTCATCACGATACGCGAGGCACCCTCGCCCATCCGGCCGTAGCGGATTTCGCCGAACAGCCCGGTCGCCGCGAGATCATGCTCGCCAAATCCGAAATCCGTCTCGGGAACATCGATGACGATGCGATTGGGATCGGCCGTGTAATGAAGCGTGAAATCCGGCTTGCGATCGAAATCGATGACGATCCGGGTGCGGGCTCCGTCGCCGGCGATCCGCGCCGCGTAAGCGATCAGCGGCCTGGGCGCCTCCCCGGCGCCCGCCGGCGCGGATACCAGCGCCATGAGCGCAGCGAAGGTCAGGAAAACGCAAAGGGCGCGACCGGCTCGCGGCCACCGCCGAACCGAATTCCTCCGATTCCAATTCGCCATGTCCCACGCGACCGCCGTCACATCATCTCCGATTTCAAACCGCATCTTTCAGGATCCGGATCGCCACCCCATAGGCATCGCGAATTCCAGGTGGCGGCATTCGCCATCCCGGCCGGGTCAACATGATTCGCCGCCGCCGTGGCAAGGCCCGTTTCCGGCACATGCCTCCGGATCGAAATCGCGGCCAAGGAAATCAAGGACTTCGCCGAGACACCCCAAGCAGTTGATCAACAATGTGACGGATTTGCGTCACCTCTTGATATTCAACAAGATAAACCCTAGAAAGAAAAAGGGTGAAAGGCGATGACGGGATTGGAGTTGCTGGAAGGCCGCCATCTGCAACTTGAGATTGGCGCCATGTTCGCGACATCATCTGCCGTCGGCACGTGCTCACCCTTTAGCTTTCTCCCATGAGGCCCGCCTCATGTTTCTCGAACTGGCGGCTTGCCGCCGACCGCCCGGCTTCCGGGCAAATTCATTGGACCTCCAAAGGTCTTGGACATTGGCTTTCTCGCTGGTACAGGGCGTTGTCACAGGGACTTTCATTCGTCGCGGCATTGAAGGAATGGACCGGCCAGCCGGTTTCCTGCCGCGTCCCGCGTGACGTCCGTCCCCCGCTCGCGAGACCTGAAATAATCGGCCCTAGCCGCCTGCGTTCCCGGCTTCTTCCTGAGGATGAAGCGCGGCAGTCACGCGCCTATGGTCGAGGAGCAGTATTCACATGGCTGACAAGATGCTTATCGACGCGTCTCACGCAGAGGAGACGCGCGTCGTTGTCGTTCGCGGCAACCGTATAGAAGAATTCGATTTCGAATCGCAGCACAAGAAACAGATCCGCGGCAACATCTATCTGGCGAAAGTCACCCGCGTCGAACCATCCCTGCAAGCGGCTTTCGTCGATTATGGCGGCAATCGCCACGGCTTCCTCGCCTTTGCGGAAATCCATCCGGACTATTACCAGATCCCGCTCGCCGACCGGCAGGCTCTCCTGAAGGCGGAAGCCGAGGAACATCGCCGCGACGACGATTTCGAGTCCGCGGGGCCGGCCACGACCGCCGGCGACTGGCCGGTTTCTCCGGACGATACGGATGAATCCACTCCGCAGCCCGCCGTCGAATCCTGGCCGGGCGAGGAGGCGATCGCCGTCGTCGAGAGCGTGGAGGTGGTCGAGGCCACGGAAGAGGCCGTGCCGGTCGCCGAGGCCTCCACCGAAGCCGAGGCCGCGCCGGTCGAGAAGCCCAAGAAGGCCCGCAAGCCGCGTGCGCCCAGGGCCAAGAAGGCCAAGGCGACCGAGGCGGCGGCCGACGAGACCGCCGCATCGGAGCAGCCCGCGGCCGACAGCGACGACGGTTCGACGCCCCCGGCCATGGCCATGGCGGCCCATGTCGATTCCGTTTCCGAGGATGCGCCCCGCCGCCGCGACGAGGAGGACGACGACGATAACGATAACCATGAGGAGCAGGAGGTCATCGAATCTGTCGGCGCCGAGGATGCGATGGAGGAAGTTCCCGACCGCGTCGTCCGCAAGCCCCGGAAACAGTATCGTATCCAGGAAGTGATCAAGCGCCGGCAGATCCTTCTCGTCCAGGTCGCCAAGGAAGAGCGCGGCAACAAGGGCGCGGCCCTGACGACCTATCTCTCGCTCGCCGGCCGTTATTCCGTCCT
>JAGRLJ010000302.1 GCA_020441805.1 Rhizobiaceae bacterium | reverse complement strand
TGCGGCTGGGCGACGAAGGCGATGCCGCCGTCGCCGAAATCGGCCAGGCAGACCGCGTTCCAGGTGCCCTGCGCGTTCGGCTTCTCGCCAGCCAGGAGCCGGGCGATATTGTGGGCGGTGGCCGTCACCATGGATTCGATCATGAAGCCGGTCTTCGGCACGCCGACCGGAACCGGCGTCTTGCCCGTCGGCGGGATGGCGACACAGACGCCGACCGAGAAGATATTGGGATATCTCGTATTCCGCTGGTGCGGATCGGCGAGGATGAAGCCGCGCGGATTGGTCAGCCCCTCGATGTCGCGCACCGCCGCCACGCCGCGAAAGGCCGGCAACATCATGGTGAAGACCGACGGCAGCTCGTGCAGCGCCTTGACGCCGCCGTCCCCGTCGATCTCCTCGGCCACCACCTTGCCGGCCTCGAAACGCTGCACCCTGGCATTGGTGATCCATTTGATGTGATGGTTGCGCAACTCGCTTTCGAGCAGGCCCTTGGTGTCGCCGACGCCGTCGAGCCCGAGATGGCCGATATAGGGCTCCGAGGTCACGAAGGTCATGGGCACCCGGTCGCGGACCTTGGCGTCGCGCAGCGCCTTGTCGAGAATGAAGGCGAATTCATAGGCCGGGCCGAAGCAGGACGCGCCCTGCACCGCGCCGATCACCACCGGGCCCGGATTGGCGACCAGCGATTCGAACGCCTCTTTCGTCATCAGGGCGTGATCGACATGGCAGACCGAATGGGTGAAATGCTTCGGGCCGAAGCCCTCGATCTCGTCGAAGGCCAGTTCCGGACCGGTCGAGATCACGAGATAGTCGTAGGACACCGACGAGCCGTCGAGAAGCTGGATGCGGTTCTCGTCCGGAAACAGCCGTTCCGCGCCCTGCGGCATCAGCGTGATATTGCGCCGGTTGCAGGCCGGTTCGAGATCCACCTCGATCGCCTCGCGGCTCCGCCAGCCCACGGCCAGCCAGGGATTGGACGGCACGAAGGCATAACGTGACCCCTTGTTGATCAGGACGATCCTGTCGTCCTTCGAGACCTGGTCGCGCAACTCGTAGGCCATGATCGTGCCGCCGAGCCCCGCGCCGAGAACTGCGATTGTCGCCATTGGATAATTCCTCCAGAAAGTTCCTTATTTATATATATACGAAGATACGTATATTGGAAAGAAGTATTTGCGACCGGAATGCGGTGTCGGCTTCCCGATCGATCCAATGCCTCGGCCGCCGCATTGTTAATTTGACAGATGTTCAGGAAACGCGTTGCGTCGCGGCGAGACCATGCTAACGTTGTCCAGTATACAGGAGGCATATCATGGCTACATTGACGATGTTTTTTCCCGGCGGCGTATATCCCGAGAATTATGTTCCGGGTATTCCTGGGTTTGACTACAATCCCACATGGGGTGAACTGGTCGATATCCAGAGCGCCGCGATCGCTAATATTTCATCGAGTTCTATAACTTACGAGCTTGCGAATGGTCTCGTTCTGAAACTGAGCGGCTCCGGCTTCTCCTTCCAGGACGACGAGGCTGTCGGCGGCAAGATCTCCAAGCTGGAGCTCTTGCAGGAGGACGGCACGACGCTTGTCGGCCGGATGACCCTCTCCAAGCTCTCGCTCGTGACCTTCACCGAGGCGGCCTCCAATTTCGATACCTGGAACATGAATGACTGGCTCCTCAACGGGAACGACAAGTTGAACGGCAGCGCCGGCGACGACGACATGTCCGGCGGTGCCGGCAACGACGTGTTGAACGGCAAGAACGGCAACGATTTCATGACCGGCGGGGAGGGAAAGGACACCTATGACGGAGGCAAGGGCTTCGATACGCTCAATTTCGCCGACTCCAAGTCCAATCCCGACGCAATCGGCGGCGTGAATTTCAACGGTCTCAAGGGCACGGTCGTCGATCCCTATGGCAACAAGGAGACATTCAAGAACATAGAAGCGGTCCGGGGGACGAATTTCTCGGACGTGCTGATCGGCACCAATGGAAACAACGACTTCGTCGGCCTCGGCGGACGGGACAAGATCGACGGCAAGAAGGGCTTCGATCTCGTGGCCTATAACCGAGACGAGAACCAGGGTGGCCTGGCCCAGGGCGTAGAGGTCAATCTCGGCGAGGGCTGGGCGATCGACGGTTTCGGCCGGAAGGACAAGCTCGTCAGCATCGAAGGCGTTCGCGGCACTAACTATGACGATATCCTGATCGGCAGCAAGGCGGATAATTATCTGCGCGGCGACGGAGGATCGGACAGGCTTTCGGGCGGGCGGGGCAACGATCAGCTCGAGGGCGGCAACGGGTCGGATTTCTTCGTCTTCGACACCGCTCTCGATGCGGACAAGAATGTCGATACGATCGTGGATTTCCAGCCCGGCCAGGACATCGTCCAGCTCGACATGGCGATTTTCTCGGCCCTCGGCGGAACGGGCGCGCTATCCTCGGACGCTTTCGCCGCGAATGCCGGCGGCACGGCCACGACGGCGGATCAGCGCATTCTCTACGACACCTCGACCGGGGACCTCTATTACGACGCGGACGGCAGCGGCGCTGGCGACAGGGTCCTCTTCGCCCGCTTCGACAACATGGCCGCCCTCAGCGAGGTCGATTTCGAGGTGGTCTGAGCGCATGCCGCGCGCTTTCCGCCGTGAGAGGGAAGCGCGCGGCGCATGGTGCCGGCGGAGATTGTGGCCGGCACCGTCCCGTCTCCGCCGACCGGGCCTCAGGCGGCGCTTTTGCCGCGCACCGGCAGGCGCCAGTTCGGGCGGATGAAGTGGCAGGTATAGCCGTTCGGATAGCGCTCCAGATAGTCCTGGTGCTCCGGCTCGGCGTCCCAGAAGTCGCCCACCGGCTCCACTTCCGTCACCACCTTGCCCGGCCAGAGGCCGGACGCGTCGACATCGGCGATCGTGTCCAGCGCCACGCGCTTCTGTTCGTCGTTCTCGTAATAGATCGCCGAACGGTAGCCCGGGCCGAGATCGTTGCCCTGACGGTTCTTCGTGGTCGGGTCGTGGATCTGGAAGAAGAATTCCAGGAGCCGGCGATAGCTGAGCTTTTCCGGGTCGAAGACGATCTCGATGGCCTCGGCATGGGTGCCGTGGTTGCGATAGGTGGCGTTCTCCACATCGCCGCCGGAATAGCCGACGCGGGTCGAGACCACGCCGTCGAAACGGCGGATCAGCTGCTGCATGCCCCAGAAGCAGCCGCCGGCAAGCACTGCGCGTTCGGTCGTCATGTCACGTCCTCCACCTGGTCGAGATATTGTCCATAGCCTTCCGCCTCCATGTCGCCGCGATGGACGAAGCGGAGCGAGGCCGAATTGATGCAGTAGCGCAGTCCGCCGCGGTCGCGCGGGCCATCCGGAAAGACGTGGCCGAGATGGCTGTCGCCGTGTTTCGAGCGCACCTCGGTGCGGATCATGCCATGGGTCGTGTCGCGCAGTTCGGCGACATTGGCCGGCTCGATCGGCTTGACGAAGCTCGGCCAGCCGCAGCCGGATTCGAATTTGTCCGAGGAGGCGAACAGCGGCTCTCCGGAGACGATGTCGACATAGATCCCCGGTTCCTTGTTGTAGAGCAGTTCGCCGGTGCCGGGGCGCTCCGTGCCGCTCTGCTGGGTCACGCGATATTGCTCGGGCGTGAGGCGGGCAATGGCCTCGGCGCTCTTCTGGTAGCCAGGCAAGGGATCCTCCAAACTCTTTGTTGTCATCGGATGAGCCCAATATAGTCTTGCGGCGCGGATATTGCATCCGCAATCACGAAGGCTTGAGGGAAGGGGACCATGGCGATCAAACCGTTCAGCGAAATCCGGGCGCGGGCCGAGGCCCGCAAGGGCAGGCAGGCGATCGAAAAACGGCTGGCCGAGTATATGGGTAGGCCGGACGGCGCCGTGATCGGCGACGACCGCCTGCTCGCCGGCATGGCGCGCTATATTTTCCAGTCGGGTATTTCCTGGAAGGTGGTCGAGGGCAAATGGCCGGGCATCGAGCAGGCCTTTCTCGGTTTCGATCCCAACCTGCTCAACATCCAGCCCGACGATTTCTGGCACGGCCTGCTCGGCGACGCCCGCATCATCCGCCACGGCGCCAAGGTCGAGGCGATCCGCAGGAACGCCGCCTTCGTCAGCCAGCTGGCGAAGGAGCACGGCGGCGCGGTGCGGTTCCTGCTCGACTGGCCGTCGGACGACCTCGTCGGACTCTACGAATTCCTGGCCAAACGCGGCGACCGGCTGGGCGGCTCGACCGGTCAATATGTGCTGCGCGCCATCGGCAAGGAGAATTTCGTCCTTTCCCGCGACGTCGTCGCCTGCCTGAAGGACGCGGGCGTCGCGATCACCGGCGATGGCTCCGGCAAGGCCGAGCGCCGGGCGATCCAGGCGGCGTTCAACCAATGGGCGGAGGAAACGGGATTGACGATGGCCGAGCTCTCGGTGATCGCGGCGCAGTCCATCGACAGTCCGGGATAGCGGCGTGAATTTCATGCTTGGTTAAACAACCGGAAGGATTGCCCGTCCCTCCCGCTGGAATTGGTCTATAAGGGGCCGAAACCACTTGGAGATGTGCATGGCCGGCCGATCCCCGAAGCTTGCGGTCCTGATCGACGGCGACAATATCTCGCCCGACATCATGGGGCAGGTTTTCGCCGGGATCGCCGGTCTCGGTCATGCGGCGATCCGCAACGTCTACGGCTCGCAGGCCGACAGGAAGAAGTGGCTGGACGCGGCGACGCGTTTCGCGCTGTCGCAGGGCCGGCGGCATCTCCATGCCGGGGGACCGAATGCAACCGACATCGAGATGGTCATCGGGGCGATGGACATCATGGCTTCGGACGATATCGACGGCTTCTGCCTGGTTTCCTCCGACAGCGACTTCACCTCGCTCGCCATCCGGCTGCGGGAGGGCGGCAAGCTCGTTTTCGGCTTCGGCGACAAAAGAGCGCCGGACAGCCTGCGCCGCGCCTGCGACATATTTCAGCTCATCGGCGAGGAGCCGCCCGCGGCGAAGCAAACGCAAAATCTGAAACATGCCGAGAGCGTATTGGCGCAGGCATTCGATGCCTGCGCGGTCGATGGCTGGGCATCGCTTTCACGTGCGATGCAATATATCAAGACAAGCCATCCGGACTTCACGCCGACGCAATATGGCTGCGCCGGCATCAAGAAGCTCGTGGCAAAGTGCGGAACATTCGATCTTCAGCGATCGAACAGCAACGATGTCTTCCGGCCGTCGAAGGCGGCGCTGTCGCTCAAGCTCGTGAAGGCATGAGCGGCGTCTGCCGATCCGGCACTATCCCGTCTCAGGCGAGAACCAGAATCTCGAAGCCAGCGAAGGCGATCACGCCGATGGCGGCGAGCGCGATCATATAGGCGGTGATCCGGTTGGAGGGGATGGCGGGTTCGCGCGCGGTTTCCCCGCGCGGCGTCTTCTTTCTCGCCCAAGGGTCGAGTTCCATATGGCCGTATTGGCGTTTTCCGAAGGTCTGCATGGCGGCAGATTGCCCGGCGGGGAAGGGAATGCAACCTTTCGTGAAACCCTTGGTTAACCAGCGGAAACCGGTCATGCTTTTGCCGTCGAACCGTATCGTTTCGATGCAGTTCGCGGCGCCGGCGGCCCGAATGCCGGCACGGGTCACGACAAGGCGAGCTTGATGACGAGCCCGACAAGGCCGACCGCCAGCACCCCGCCCGCCCAGAGCGCCACGAACCAGAGGAGCCGCCGGCCGGTTTCGCCCGCCATCAGTGATAGCCCTCCTCGGGATCGACCTTGCCGCGAAACACCCAGTAGGAATAGCCGGTATAGGCGAGGATGAGGGGCACCAGCACCACGGCGCCGGCAAGCAGGAATTTCAGGCTGGATTCCGGCGCCGCCGCCTCCCAGATCGTCACCGAGGCCGGGATCATATAGGGATAGAAGCTGATGCCGATCCCGGCGAAGCCGAGCACGAAGAGCCCGAGTGCCGCGAGGAACGGCCGCGCGTCGCGTCCCTGCTTCAGGCCGTGGAACAGAACCGCGAAGCAGCCGAGCACCAGCGCCGGCACGATGACCGAGAACACGGCCGTCGGCCAGCCGAACCAGCGTTGCAGGTAGATCGGTTCGAGGAACGGCGTCCACAGGCTGAACACGCCCATGGCGGCGAGCGTCATGACGGCGGCGGCGAGCGCGATGCGGCGGGCCTTTTCCCGGAGGTCCCCCGTCGTCTTCATCACCAGCCAGGTCGCGCCCAGCAGCCCGTAGCCGATGACGAGTGCGACGCCCGTCGCCATCGAGAACGGCGTCAGCCAGTCCCAC
>JAGRLJ010000301.1 GCA_020441805.1 Rhizobiaceae bacterium | reverse complement strand
ATCAAGCAGAAATACGGCAACGGCATTTCGTGGGCCGACCTCCTGATTCTCGCCGGCAATGTCGCGCTCGAATCGATGGGCTTCAAGACCTTCGGTTTCGCCGCCGGCCGCGCCGACGTCTGGGAGCCGGAAGAGGATGTCTATTGGGGCATGGAGGAAACCTGGCTCGGCGACAAGCGCTATAGCGGCGACCGCCAGCTCGACAATCCGCTCGCCGCCGTGCAGATGGGCCTGATCTACGTCAACCCGGAAGGTCCCAACGGCAATCCCGATCCGCTCGCGGCGGCCCGGGACATTCGCGAGACCTTCGCCCGCATGGCGATGAACGACGAGGAGACCGTGGCCCTGATCGCCGGCGGCCATACTTTCGGCAAGACCCATGGCGCGGGCGACGCGGCCAATGTCGGCCCTGAACCGGAAGCCGCCGGCCTCGCCGAGATGGGCCTCGGCTGGTCCAGCAAGTTCGGCACCGGCAAGGGCGGCGACACGATCGGCTCCGGCCTCGAAGTCACCTGGACCACCACGCCGACCAAGTGGACCAACAACTTCTTCTGGAACCTGTTCGGCTATGAATGGGAACTGACGCGGAGCCCGGCCGGCGCGCAGCAATGGACGCCGAAGCACGGCATGGGCGCCAACACCGTGCCGGATGCGCATGATCCGTCCAAGCGCCATGCGCCGGCAATGCTGACCACCGACCTCTCGCTGCGTTTCGACCCGGATTATGAGAAGATCTCGCGCCGCTTCCTGGAAAATCCGGACGAGTTCGCCGACGCCTTCGCCCGCGCATGGTTCAAGCTGACNNGACCCATCGCGACATGGGGCCGAAGTCGCGTTATCTCGGCCCGGAAATTCCGGCGGAAGACCTGATCTGGCAGGACCCGCTCCCGTCCGTCGATCACGCCCTGATCGACGCAGGCGACGAAGCCGACCTCAAGGCCAGGATTCTCGCCTCCGGCCTCACGGTCTCCGAACTCGTGTCGACCGCCTGGGCCTCCGCCTCGACTTTCCGCGGCTCCGACAAGCGGGGCGGCGCCAACGGCGCGCGCATCCGGCTCGAACCGCAGAGGAACTGGGAAGCCAACCAGCCGGCCCAGCTCGCCCGGGTGCTCGAAGTGCTGGAAGGCATCCAGACGGCCTTCAACGACGCCCAGACCGGCGGCAAGAAGGTCTCGCTCGCCGACCTGATCGTGCTCGGCGGCAATGCGGCCATCGAACAGGCGGCCAAGGCTGGCGGCCACGACGTCACGGTTCCCTTCGCACCCGGCCGCGTGGACGCGACCCAGGAGCAGACGGATGCCGAGACCTTCGACGTGCTGGAGCCGGTCGTCGACGGCTTCCGCAACTACCAGAAGGCGGAATATGCCGTCTCCTCCGAGGCGCTGCTGGTCGATCGCGCCCAGCTGCTGACCCTGACCGCGCCCGAGATGACCGTCCTTGTCGGCGGCCTGCGCGTGCTCGACACCAATGTCGGCCAGAGCAGGCACGGCGTGCTGACCGCCCGTCCCGGTGTGCTGACCAACGACTTCTTCGTCAACCTGCTCGACATGGGCACGGCGTGGAAGGCGACCAACGCCGCCGAGAACCTGTTCGAAGGCAGCGACCGCGCCACCGGCGAACCCAGATGGACGGGCACGCGCGTCGATCTCGTGTTCGGCTCGAACTCTCAGCTTCGCGCGATTTCCGAAGTCTATGGCCAGTCGGATGCCGGCGCCAGGTTCGTCAACGACTTCGTGGCGGCCTGGACCAAGGTCATGAACGCGGACCGTTTCGATCTGGCGGCCTGAGACCCGATCGATCTCAACGAAGAGCCCGCGGCGATCCCTCGCCGCGGGCTCTTGTTTTCCGGGCCGCCTCGCATCAATGCTTGGCGAGCCAATCCTTCATGAAGGCGATCTCGCCTTCCTGCGCCGAGACGATGGCCTCGGAGAGTTTCCGCAGCGCCGGGTCCTTGCCGTATTCGAGCTGGACCTTCGCCATGTCGATCGCGCCCTGGTGATGCGGGATCATCATGGTCACGAAATCCCGGTCCGCATCACCCGTCATGGCGGCCTTCATGTCCCTGTCCATCTTCTCCATCCCGGCCATATAGGCCACGCCGGCGGGATCGTCGTGCGCATGACGGGCAGCGGCATCGTCGTCAGCGGTCTTGTCCCTGCCCGCGAGCCAGTCCTTCAGGAAGGCGATCTCGCCTTCCTGCGCCGAGACGATCGCCTCGGAGAGTTTCCGCAGCGCCGGGTCCTTGCCATAGTCGAGCTGGACCTTCGCCATGTCGATCGCGCCCTGGTGATGCGGGATCATCATCGTGGCGAAATCCGCATCGGCGTCGCCCGTCATCGGCGCGTTCATGTCCCGGCTCATCTTCGCCATGCCGTCCATATAGGCCCTGGCCGCTCCATCCGCCGCATTCGGCATGTCCATCGCCGACATGTCATGCTGGCTGTGATCCATGTCCTGGGCGAGCGCCACGGCCGGCAGGGCCGTTACGGCCAGCGTCAGCATCATTCCGATCGTCTTCTTCATCATCATCCGGATCCTCTTGGTTTTCAGCGGATGTCCGACTATATAGCAGCCGTACCATAGTACGGAGTCAAGCGATGAAACCAATGACTATTGCCGGCCTTGCGAGGGAGGGCGGCGTCGGGGTGGAGACGATCCGTTACTACCAGCGGCGTGGGCTTCTCGACACGCCGGAACGGCCCGGCGGCGGGACACGGCGCTATGGCGAGGCCGATATGAGGCGCCTGCGCTTCATCCGCTCCGCGCAGGCGGCCGGTTTCACGCTCGACGAGATCGCGGAATTGCTGAAGCTCGACGCCACGGATGACCGCGACCGGGCGCGCGAACTTGCCGTGGCGCGCATCGCGGCCCTGGATGCGAAAATCGCCGAATTGCAGGTGGCGCGCGCTTCCCTCGCCCGGCTCGCGCGGCATTGCGTCCATGGCGATGAAGGCCCCTGCCCGATCATTGCCGCCTTCGGCCACTGAGCCATAATCCGTCCAGGACGCTCACCCCGCCAACTGCCGCCCGGCGGCATCCGGGAGTGGGAATATCGCCGCCACGTCGTCGGCATGAACGATACGGTTCCGCCCCGCCGATTTGGCGAGATAGAGCGCGTTGTCCGCATCGGTCAGCATTCCGGAATAGCCCTGCTCGCTGCCGCCGCGCGAAAGGCCGGCGGAGAAGGTCACGGAAATCGCCCCGCCGCCAACCTCGAACCGACGGCGGGCCAGAAGGCTGCGCACGCGGTCCAGCGCTCCGAAGGCGGCGTCACGGCCGCGATCCGGCATGGCCACGCCGAATTCCTCGCCGCCGAGCCGGGCGACGACCGCTCCCTCGCCGAAAGATCCGCCGAGTTCAGCGGCGACTTCGACAAGCACTTTATCGCCGGCAGCATAGCCATGGCTGTCATTGATCGATTTGAAGCGATCGATGTCGATGACCGCGATGACATAGGGCATATCGAGGTCGGCGACCGACTCGATGAAGGCGCGCCGGTTGAGCAGCCCGGTCAGCGGATCGATGCGCGACAATCGCTCGAACGCGTCCCGCGACACAGCGAGATCGCGGATGGCCCGCCCCACGAGATAATAGGCAAGAAAGCAGATCGGCCCGGCGACGAACGCCGTCACCACGATATCCGACCACGGGTCGGGCGGCAGCGTGACATTCAGAAAGCCGAGCCTTCCAAAGACCTGATAGACGACGAAATTGAGGACGGTCGCCGCAAGCGTGGTCCAGGCGGAGCGGACCAGGGCAAAGCCCAGCACGTCGCGATGCGCCGAGAAGGCGCCCGCGGCGATATGCCTGACGATCCACTGTTGCAGCCAGGAAACCATGATATTCGCTTTCGTGACGCGAATATTATAGGGTCCTAATCCTTAAAGGCCCGTTGCGCCAGTCGTTACGATCCGAGCCATTCCCGGATAATCACGGCCTCAGGCGGCAAAACGCGACACTTCGGCGCCCGGAATGAACTCGCCGAGCCGCTTGATCTCCCATTCGAGAAGAATTCCCGAATGCTCGAAGACCCGTCGCCGCACCGTCTCGCCGAGATTTTCGAGATCGTATCCCGTGGCATGGCCGATATTGATCATGAAGTTGCAATGAAGCGGCGACATCTGCGCGCCGCCGATCTGCAAGCCCCGGCATCCGGCCTCGTCGATGAGCTTCCACGCCGAATGGCCTTCGGGATTCTTGAAGGTCGAGCCGCCGGTCTTCTCCCTCACGGGCTGAACCGTCTCGCGATGATGCCGCACGGCATCCATCTCGGCGCGGATCTTCGCCTTGTCCTCGGAATAACCCTGAAAGGTTGCATGCGTGAAGATAAGCCCTTCTGGCGCCTGCGATTTCCGGTAGCTGTAGTGCATGTCGGCATTCGAAAGCACGACCCGGTTCCCGTTCCGGTCCACGGCCTCGACCTCGGCCACCCGGTCCTTGGTCTCCGTTCCGTTCGCTCCCGCATTCATCCTCAGCGCGCCGCCGATCGAGCCGGGAATGCCATAATAGAATGCGAAGCCGCCGATCGAATGGTCGAGCGCCATGGCGGCGATGTTCTTGTCCGGGCAGATGGCGCCGGCGCGAATCCGGTTCTCGCCGGCAAGCTCGACATCGCCGAAGCCCTTGGCCGACAGGCGCAGCACGACGCCCTTGATGCCGCCATCGCGCACCAGCAGATTGGAGCCGACGCCGGTCACCGTCAGCGGCACATGATCCGGCAATATCTTCAGGAAGGCGATGAGATCGTCGACGTCATGCGGCTGGAACATCAGCTCGGCGAGGCCGCCGGCCCGGAACCATGTCACCCGGTCCATCGGCGCATTCGGCGTCAGCTTTCCCCGTATGGCCTTCACGCCCTCGCCCAACTCGGCGAGGAGCTTTTCCCCGTCAACCTGCTTCATTATTGCTTCTTTCCCGACAGCGCCGCCAGATCCTTGGGCAGCGCCTGCGCCCAATTCGTGATGTTTCCGGCTCCCAAGAGAACCACATAGTCGCCGGGCTGCGCAATGGCGGCGACGTAGGCCGGCAGCGCGTCGGGCGTGGAGAGGAAGCGCGCGTCGCGATGACCGCCGGACTTGATGCGCGACACGAGTTCCTCCGAGGTCACGCCCTCGACCGGATCCTCTCCCGCCGCGTAGACGGGCGCGATGAAAATCGTATCCGCATCATTGAAGCAGGAGGCGAATTCCTCGAACAGGCTCGCGACGCGGCTATAGCGATGCGGCTGGTGGACGGCGATGATCCGCCCCTTGCAGCCGTCGCGCGCGGCCTTGAGGACCGCCTTGATCTCGACCGGATGGTGGCCGTAATCGTCGAAGACCTGCACCCCGTTCCATTCGCCGGTGAAGGTGAAGCGCCGCTTGACGCCGCCGAAACCGGCAAGCCCGCGCCGGATATCGTCCGTGGACATGCCGAGCCGCTGGGCGACCGCGATCGCCGCCGTGGCGTTGGAGACATTGTGGCGCCCCGGCATCGGCAGCTTGAGATCGGCGAGCTCGATCGTCTCGCCGGTCCGGCGCCGGCGCACCTCTACGTCGAAATAGGACATCGCGCCCTCGAAATGCACGTTCTTGAAGCGCACGTCGGCCTGCGGGTTCTCGCCATAGGTAATGACCTTGCGATCCTCGATCTTGGACACCATCGCCTGCACCTCGGGGTGATCGAGGCACATCACGCCGAAACCGTAGAAGGGAACGTTCTCGACGAACTGGCGGAAGGCGGCGCGCGCATTGTCGAAGGTGCCGTAATGGTCGAGATGCTCGGG
>JAGRLJ010000300.1 GCA_020441805.1 Rhizobiaceae bacterium | reverse complement strand
GCCGCCGATGCCGATGAAATGGACGAGGCCGATGCTCTTGGGCATTTTCATGCGTTTGGACCCTCTGTGATTCCATTGGCCTTGTTTCCGCCGGCCGGCCGGCCCTTGGCGATGCTTTCCACGAGATCGGCGAGGCGCGAGGCGGCATCCGGCTTGCCGGTGGCGCGCGCCGCGCCCGCAATCCCGGCGAGCCGCGACGGCTCGTCCATGGCGGCGCGCAGGATCTTCGACAGCTTCTCGGGCGACAGACTGGCCTGCGCGATGACGTCGGCGCCGCCGGCCGCCTTGAGCGCCGCGGCATTGGCCGACTGGTCGTGATCCAGCGCATGCGGATAGGGCACGAGGACCGCGGGCCGGCCGATGACCGACAGTTCGGACACCGTCGAGGCGCCGGAGCGGCTGATCACGAGATTGGCGTCGGCGATGCGGCGCGGCATATCGCCGAAGAAGGGCGAGACCTCGGCCGCCAGGCCCAGCTTGGCATAGCTTTCCTTGACGGCGTCGAGATCCTCCGCGCGGGCCTGCTGCGTGACCCTCAGCCGCCTGCGATAGGGCTCGTCGAGCAGGCAGATCGCCGAGGGAACCGCGCTCGAAAAGAACTGGGCGCCCTGGCTGCCGCCGAAGACGACGAGATGGAACGGATTCTCTCCCCCCGAAGGCCGATAGGGTTCGGCCGATGCCGCGATCACGTCGGGGCGGACGGGATTGCCCGTCACCACGGTCCTCGCGGCGTGGGCGCCCTGCCCCTCGGGGAGAAAGCCCCCGGCAATGGCCTGGACGCGGGCGGCGAGCAGCTTGTTGGCCCGCCCCATCACCGCATTCTGCTCATGGACGAGCGACGGAATCCTCATTGTCGTGGAAGCGAGCAGCGGTGGAACGGTGGGATAGCCGCCGAAGCCGATCACCGCCCGGGGCTTGATCTTCTCGAAGAGACGCCGCGCCGCGCGCATGCCGGACCAGAGCCTGAGCAATGCCCGCGCCAGCGCGACCGGATTTTTCGAGCCGATCGTGGCCGAGGGCACGACATGGATCTCGTCGGCGGGAAACTTGCCCGCGAAGCGTTCCGCCCGGCTGTCGGTCACCAGATGGACGCGATAGCCCCGTGCTTTCAGCTCGTGCCCCAGCGCTTCCGCTGGAAAGAGATGGCCGCCGGTACCACCGGCGGCAAGCACGATCAGACCTTTGTCTTCCATTCGATCACTCCGCGGGCACCGCACTGCCGCCGCGGAAGAAGCTGCGTTCCTGGGCGCGCTTCTCGGGCCGCTGGCGTGTCAGGGCCAGTACGAATCCGGCGGTGACACATATGGCAATCTGCGACGAACCGCCATAGGAAATCAGCGGCAGCGTCATGCCCTTCGCCGGCAGCAATTGGAGGTTGACACCGATATTGATGATCGATTGCAGGCCGATCTGGAGCACGAGGCCCGCAACCGCGAAGCGGGTGAAAGGATTGCGGTCGCGCAGCGCATGCGACAGGCCGCGCATGACGACGAAGATGTAGAGCGCCAGGAGCGCCAGGCAGAAGATGATGCCGAATTCCTCGGCGGCGACCGAGAAGACGAAGTCGGTGTGGCTGTCCGGCAGGATACGCTTGACGATGCCCTCGCCCGGGCCGACGCCGGTCCAGCCGCCGCGCAGGATGGCCTCATGCGCGGTATCGACCTGGAACGTGTTGCCCTCGCCGGTGAGGAACTGGTTGATGCGCGCCGCGACATGCGGGAAGAAGCCGTAGGCGAAGAAGATCGCGCCGCCGCCGGCGCCCGCCATCAGGATGATCCAGATCCACGGCATGCCGGCCATGAAGAACATCGAACCCCAGACCGCCGTGGTCAGGATCGTCTGACCCAGATCGGGTTCGGCCACCAGAAGCGCCGCCACGATGACGAGCAGGATCATGGCGAAGAGATTGCCCGGAATGTCCGGCTGGCGCTGGTGCTCGGCGAACAGCCAGGCGCAGACGACGACGAAGGCCGGCTTCATGAATTCGGACGGCTGGATCGACAGCGCGGAAATCGTGATCCATCGCCGCGAGCCCTTGACCTCCATGCCCACGAACAGCACCAGCACCATCATGAGAAGGGAAACGACGAGCATGATCATCGCCGTGCGGCGGACCTGCTTCGGCGACAGGAAGGAAAGCCCGATCATCACCACCAGCGAGGGCAGGAGGAAGAGCGCGTGCCGCTCGACGAAATGGAAGCTGTCGAGGCCGATGCGCTCGGCCACCGCCGGAGACGCCGCGAAGGAAAGCATGAAACCCGTGCCGATGAGCAGGACGAAAACCGCCAGGAAAAACCGGTCGATGGTCCAGAACCACTCGGCCAGTGGTCCTCGCTCCGCTCTGCTTACCATATGCAAATCCTCTTTTTTGCCATGATGCCGGCAATCATTTAATTTGCTGTTAACCACACCGCCGCGCGGGCGGGATCGAACCGCCGTGGAACACTAGGCAAGCAATCCTGAGTCAGCCTGACCGACGGGCGTTCAGACAAGCATGCTGACGCCGTCCAGCCCAGCAACGAGGGCCACGAAACGGTCGCCGCGCACCTCGAAATTCTTGAACTGGTCGAAGCTGGCGCAGGCGGGAGAGAGCATCACGACCGCGCCGGGAACCTCGTCCCGCTCCGCATCGGCCGCCGCGTGCAGGACGGCATTTTCCAGCGTGTCGGAAATTTCGTAAGCCACGTCCGTTCCGAGCGTCGCGGCGAATTGCGGCGCCGCCTCACCGATCAGATAGGCCTTGGCAATCCGGGAATAGAGCGGCCTGAGCGAGGCGATGCCGCCCTCCTTCGGCAGGCCGCCGGCAATCCAGTAGATGCGGTCGTAGGAGGAAAGCGCAGGCGCGGCCGCATCGGCGTTGGTCGCCTTGGAATCGTTGACGAAGGTCACGTCGCCGCGCCGGCCGACCGGCTGCATGCGATGCTTGAGGCCGGGAAAGGACCGGAGCCCCGACCGGATCTCGTCCTCGCCGACGCCGACGGCAAAGCAGGCGGCGATGGCCGCGCAGGCATTCTGCGCATTATGCGCGCCGCGCAGCGTCTGGATGCCGTCGAGATCGGCCACGGCCGCGGCGCGGTCGCCCCAGGCGCCCATGATCCTCCGGCCCTCGGCAAAGAAGCCGTTCTCCACCGGATGGCGCCGAGAGATGCGGCGGACCTCGACGCCCGCCTTTTCCAGCCGGTCGGCGATCAGGCTGCAAGAGCTGTCATCATCGCCGACAATGGCGGTCTGCGAGCCGGCAACCAGCCGTTCCTTGACATCGGCATAGTGCTGCATCGTGCCGTGGCGGTCGAGATGGTCCGGCGTGAGATTGAGCAGGATGCCGGCGGTCGGATCGATCGTCGGCGCGAGGTCGATCTGGTAGGAGGAGCATTCCACGACATAGAACCGGTCCGG
>JAGRLJ010000036.1 GCA_020441805.1 Rhizobiaceae bacterium | reverse complement strand
TCCTGATGGGCATAGATCGTGTCGTAACCGATGGTCCAGGCGACGGAGCCGAGATAGAGCGCGACCGCCGCGACGGAGAGCGCCCCGAATTCCGCGGCCCATCCCATGAGCGCGCCCCAGGAAAAGGCCAGTCCCAGGAAAAATTGCGGCCAGTCCGTGAACCGCTTGGCGAAGGGATAGAACGCCACCACAGCCAGCGACAGGATGCCGAGCGCCACCGAAAACCAGTTGAAGCTCAGGAGAACCGCCAGCCCGACCAGCGCCTGGAGCACGATGAAGACCTTCGCCTGAAACCGCGTCACCCGGCCCGAGGGCAGCGGCCGCGAGCGTGTCCGCGCCACGGCCATGTCGATCTCGTGGTCGACCAGGTCGTTATAGGCGCAGCCGGCCCCCCGCATGGCGACGGAGCCCGCGAAGAACAGGAAAAGATGCCAGACGAGCCGCCAGAAGGAGAAATGACCGGTGACCGCGGCGGCGTTCGCCGCGAGCGCCGCCGACCAGAAGCATGGCCACATCAGCAATTGCCAACCGATCGGCCGGTCCCAGCGGGCCAGTTGCGCATAGGGCCAGAGCGGACGCGGCAGCGCCCGATACACCCAATTGCCCGAGGGCGCGTCGGCGACGCGACCGTTGTCGATCATGGAAAAGCTCATGCCGCCAAGGCTGTAGCCGAAAGAAAGCGCCAGTCAAGCGGCGTTTCGAAGCAGCTTCAGTCGAGGTGGAAGTCGAAACGATAAGTCGCCGAGACGCCGATCAGGAACTGGTTCCTGTTGCCGCGTTCCCGCACCAGGCTGGAATCGGCCGCAGGCCCTGTAAGCCGGGAATATTCGGCGAAGAGGCTGGTATCGACCTTCTCCGTCGCCTTCCAGTCGATCGCCGCGCCAAGGCCCGCGGACTGGATGCCGCCGTCGGCCTTGTATTTCTTGAGGCCCGAACGCGCCGCTTCCTTGGCGTCGACGCCGTAATAGGCGTCCATGTAGCCCTTGGTCGCGAAGGACAGGCGCGGGCCGGCGGAGAGACGCACCGTGTCCGTCACATCCGTGAAGGCATCGGCGGCGACATCGGCGACGATGCCGTCATGGCTGCGGATGCCGCGCCGCACCTCGGCGCGGATGCGCATCCAGTCGGTCGGATAGACTTCCGTGAAGACGCCGGCCTCCACGCCCAGCCGGACGGGATCGAGCCCCTTGAGGTCGGAGGACGTATCCTTGTCGCGCGGCAGGATGAGCTTGCCGACAATACCGGCGCGAACGGCGCCGTTGTCATAGACCGAGAAGGACGGATTGTCGTTGCGCGAGGTGAATCGGACAGTCTGGTCGGCACGGCCCAGCGAGATCATCGGCGTGCCCTGGAACAGGTAGCTGTTGTCGCCCTGGTAACGCGGCGCGACGAAAGCCGAGCCCCCCACCTTCAGATACCAGTCGCCCGACCACCAGGCATCGGCAAGCGCCGGCGAGGCCGACAGGACGAAAAGGCCGGACAGGGCCGTCAGAATTCCATTGCGCAAGACAAGCTCCCTCGAAGATTGCGGCAAGGCTATTCATCTTTGGTTACCGGATCAACACCAGGCATGGTTATCAACCGATGAACGTCGATGCGCGTTGCTGAAATGCACAGCCGCGATCACGCCGGGAATCCGAGTTCGCTTGACCCGCGGCGCGCCGCTGATTAAGGCGAAGCGCTTGCGACTGGATAGCTGGGAGAATTGCCATGAATGTCCTCCTGATCGGCTCCGGCGGCCGCGAGCACGCCCTGGCCTGGAAGCTGGCGCAATCGCCGCGCCTTGGCCGACTCTATTGCGCGCCCGGCAATCCCGGCATCGAAAAGCATGCCTTCTGCATCGATCTCGACGTGATGAACGCCGATTCGATCATCGATTTCTGCCGCGACCGCAATGTCGAATTCGTGGTGTTCGGCCCCGAGGCGCCACTCGTCGCCGGTGTCGGCGACAGGGTGCGGGACGCCGGCCTTCTCGTTTTCGGACCGTCGCAGGCCGCGGCCCGGCTCGAGGGCTCGAAGGGCTTCACCAAGGATCTCTGCGCCCGCTACGGCATACCGACCGGCGCCTACCGGCGTTTCGACAATGCCGTCGAGGCCAAGGCCTATGTGAGCGCCGAGGGCGCCCCCATCGTCGTCAAGGCGGACGGGCTGGCCGCCGGCAAGGGCGTGACCGTGGCGATGACGGTCGCCGAGGCGCATGCCGCCATCGACGACTGCTTTTCCGGCACTTTCGGCGCCGCCGGCGCCGAGGTCGTGGTCGAGGCCTATCTCGATGGCGAGGAGGCGAGCTTCTTCGTGCTCAGCGACGGAACGGCCGCGCTCGCGCTCACCTCCGCCCAGGACCACAAGCGCGTGGGCGACGGCGATACCGGACCCAATACCGGCGGCATGGGCGCTTATTCGCCGGCCCCTGTCATGACACCGGACATGGTGGCCCGGACCATGTCGGAAATCGTCGAACCGACGATTCGCGGCATGGCGGAGATGGGGCACCCGTTCAGCGGCGTCTTCTTCGCGGGCCTGATGATCACCGCGCGCGGGCCCGAACTCATCGAATACAATGTCCGCTTCGGCGATCCCGAATGCCAGGTGATGATGATGCGGCTGAAATCCGATCTTCTCGACCTGCTGCTCGCGACCGCGCGGGGCGAGCTTGCCGGCCATGTCGCCGAATGGACGGAAGCGCCGGCATTGACGGTGGTGATGGCCTCGAAGGGCTATCCGGGCAGTTATCGCAGGGACACTGCGATCGAAGCCCTGCCCGAGGATGGGGAAACGCTGCGCATATTCCATGCCGGCACGGCGATGAAGGACGACAGGCTGGTGGCGACCGGCGGGCGCGTTCTCAACGTCACGGCGACCGGCCGGACCGTCTCGGAGGCGCGAGACCGCGCCTATGCCGCGATCGGGGAGGTCCGCTGGGAGAACGGTTTCTTCCGCAGCGATATCGGCTGGCGCGCCGTGTCGCGCGAGCAGGCCGATTAACGCTTTCATAACCACGCTCCCTCAGTCAATCTTAAGGCTTTCTTCATATTCTCTCCGGGTCCATCCCCCCGGGAGAATTGCGCCATGCGTCTGAAAATCCTGCTTTCCGCCCTCCTCGCATCGGCAGCGACGGCGCATGCCGGGTCGATCGACACGATCAGAACCGGCCGGGATACCGTCCGCAGCATCGAGACGATCAATTGCACCACTTGCGCCCCGAAGGTGGAAAAGAAGGCGGCGTCCGTCACCGAACTGGCGCCCGGAACGCAGAAGGTCGAAATCCGGGATGTCGGCGGCGTGCGGAAGGTCTATCGCACCGAGGCATGGCTTGGGGGCTCGCCGGTCGTCTTCGTCTCGAAGGCCCTGCCGGAGGATGCTCAGGCCAAGGCCGAAGACCCGGCCGAGAAGACGGACGACGTCGCCGCCGCTCCGGATGCGGCTGCCGATCGGCCGGCCATCGCGGCGGATGCCGACATGATCGACGAGAAATCGACGACCGCCGCCGTGACCGCGGATATGGGCGCCGAGGTGAAGGTGAAGCCCAGGATTTCCACCTTCGACCCGGGAAAGCTGGAACTCCGGCTCAACTGAGGCTTCGGGCCGGTCGGACAAGTGGGTGAAACCGGTGAACGAAGCGTGCCGCCGTCATGACGGACCGGTGCGCCCGGTCAGCTGCCGCCGCGCCGCAGATGCTCGTCGAGCCTCGGCATGATCTCCACGAAATTGCAGGGCATGTGGCGGTAGTCGAGCTGGTCCCTGAGGATGCCGTCCCAGGCGTCCTTGCAGGCCCCCGGCGAACCGGGAAGCACGAAGATATAGGTCGCATTGGCGATGCCGCCCGTCGCCCGCGACTGGACCGTGGAGGTGCCGATCTTGTCGTAGGACAGGCGGTGGAACACCGCCGAGAAGCCGTCCATCACCTTTTCGAACAGAGGTTCGAGCGCTTCCGGCGTCACGTCCCGGCCGGTAAAGCCGGTGCCGCCGGTGGTGATGACGGCGTCGATATCCTCGCGCAGGGTCCAGTCGCGCACCCTGTCATGGATCGCCGCCTTGTCGTCCGGCACGATGGCGCGGTCAGCCAGCCTGTGGCCGGCATCCAAGATCCGCGCGACGAGCGTGTCGCCCGATTTGTCATCGGCGAGCGTCCGCGTGTCGGAGACCGTCAGCACGGCGATACCGAGCGGGATGAAGGGGCGGGTTTCATCGTGTCGCGACATCTGTCAGGGCCTCAGAATGGTTGCTCCTTCGAGATACCATCCGGGTCGTTGGGCCTCAAGCCTGGCCAGGGCGCGGTCGAGGCTCGAACGGCTGCGATAGACGCCGAAACAGGTCGCGCCGGAACCGGACATGCGGGCGAGCATCGGATCGGCCTCGCGGATCAGTTCGAGCGCCTCGGCAATCCTCGGCTCCAGCGCCGAAGCGGCCTCCTGGAGATCGTTGCGGGACACCGCAAGCGTTGCGAGCCACTGTTCGGGCGGCGCGCCTTCCCGCGGCAATTCGATCGGCGGGTTCCGCCGGTTCGACAGGCGCCGGAAAACCTCGGGCGTCGACACTTCGACCAGGGGATTGACGAGCAACAGGAAGAATTCGGGGAAATCCCCGACCGGCAGGATATCCTCGCCGACGCCCCGGGCCACCAGCGGCCGGCTTTCGATGCACATCGGCACATCGGCGCCGATCGCAAGGCCCATCTCATGCAGTTCGCGACGCGGCACGCCGAGACCCCAGAGCCGGTCGAGGCCGCGCAAGGCCGCCGCCGCATCCGCCGAGCCGCCACCGATGCCGGACGCCACGGGCAGGCTCTTCTCGAGCCGGACATGCACGGGCGGCGCCGGCATGCCGTTGCGCGATGCCCAGCCGCGCAGCGCGTCGCGCGCCCGAATGACGAGATTTCCGGAGCCGGGCGCGGCATGGTCGGAAAGCGAAGCGGCGAAGCGGCCGGAGATGGAAAGCCGGTCTTCTCCGGACGGTTCGAAATCCAGCCTGTCGCCGGCGCTCGCGAAGACCACCAGCGAATCGAGAAGATGATAGCCATCGGCGCGTCGGCCGGTGACGTGAAGCGCGAGATTGACCTTGGCCGGGGCGAATTCCTCGATCATGGCGGCACCGAAGCCCTCTGCCATAGGCGATCGCCCTGCGGCCGGTCAGTCCGCCGCCGCCGGCAGCTTCAGCATCTGGCCCGGCTTCAGACGGTCGGGAAAACGCCGAAGCTCGGGATTGAGCTCGATGATCTCATGGAAGCGGTGGCCGTCGCCGAGCACCTCGCGGGCGATCTCCCAGAGCGATTCGCCCCGGTTGACGGTATGGACGGCTGGCCGAAGCGCTTTTTCGCCGGGCTCAGGCGCCTCTTCGGCGGTCTTTTCCGTCTCGGCGGCGGGCTGTTCGGCACCGGCGCCTTTCTTGAACTCGGTTCGCGGCAGGGCGGCCGCGACGGCCAGGCTGCGCGTCGCGTCGTCGGCCGTCTTGTCCTGCGACGCCTTCTTGACCTCGATCTCCGGCAGGCCGGCCTTGATCTTCATCCTGATCTTGGGAATCTCGGCCTCCTCGGGCTTCATCGACAGCGCCGTGCGCCACTGGAAGATGGCTTCGAGACGGCGGCCGACGCGCCAATAGGCATCGCCGAGATGGTCGTTGATCGTCGGGTCGGCGGCGCGCAGCTCGACGGCGCGTTCAAGCTCGCTGACGGCATCGTCGAAACGTCCGAGGCGATAATAGGCCCAGCCGAGCGAATCGACGATATAGCCGTCGTCCGGCCGGAGATCGACCGCCTTGCGGATCATGCCC
Organism: Rhizobiaceae bacterium; assembly: GCA_020441805.1. Lineage (GTDB taxonomy): Bacteria > Pseudomonadota > Alphaproteobacteria > Rhizobiales > Rhizobiaceae > Rhizobium_E. The sequence continues at coordinate 2,218 of JAGRLJ010000036.1, read as the reverse complement.
AGGCCTTCTTCGAGCTTGATGTTCATGTCCACCCAGGAATAGCCGAGATAGTTGAGCACCTGCGGCTGATCGGGATAGAGTTCGAGCGCCTTCTTGAAATTCGGCTCGGCGAGATTCCACCTCTTCAGCCGCTCATAGGCGATGCCGCGCTGGAAGAAGATCGACCAGTCGTTGCGCTTGGGCATGGGGCCGATGATCTCGATCGCCTTGTCGTAGACCTTCGCCATCTCCTCATAGTCCTTCTGGTCGGACAGAAGGCTGCCATAGGCGAGATAGCCGCGAATATCGCGCGGATCGGCGGTGATCGCCGCCTTGAGATGGGTGCGCGCTTCCTCGACTTTGCCCGTATTGACCAGATTGAGGCCGAGTTGCAACTCCGACACCCGGCGGAGCGGCGAATCGACAGGAACGCGCCGGTACCACTCGATCGCCCTGTCGGGCTTGTCGATGCCCTCGGCGAGGCCGCCGAGCAGCACGGCCGCATCCGCGCTCGGCGCGAGCGCATAGGAAGTGACGAGATAGAAAGCGACGATGTCCTGCGCGCTTTCGCGGTCCGGCGCGTTGGCGACCGACTGGTTGAGCGCGCCGCCGACGGCGAACAGGACCGAGGCCATGCCGTCGGTCGGGGAATTCACGAGGATATCGGGCTTGGCGCCTGACTCGATCGTTTTCCTGAAGGCTTGGAGCGGCAGGTAACCGGGCGCGAATTGCTCGCCCACCGAGAGCGCGTCGAGCGCCTTCTGGTGGTTGCCGGCCTTGGCCTCCAGCGTCGCGAGCGCGAAGACGGCGCGCATATAGGTATCCGTCGCCGAGACGCCCTCGTCGCGATTCGCTATCGTTTCGGTAAGCTTGCGCCGCGCCGTCTCGGTTTCGCCCGCCGCCGCCGCGATCATGCCGATCGTGTAATTCTTGAAGATGCCGTACCATTCCGGTCCCCGCATCTTCTCGACGGTCTTGAGCGCATCGGCGGTCTTGCCCTCGCCGAACTGGCCCCAGGCCATCAGGAGCGTATTGACCATGCGGTCGAGCTCGTTGGGGCCGCTATATTTGAGCAATGCGCTGGCCTTGGCGAACTCCTTGTTGCGGATGGCCTCGACACCGCGCGCGATCGTGGCGATCCGCTCGACGACGGGATCGTCCTTGAGCCTTTCCGCCTCCACGACGCCGGCATCGAATTCGCCGTTCATGAACAGGCAGATCATCAGCCTTTCGCGGACATCGACATTGTCCGGCTCATATTTGAGCGCGGTGCGATAGAGCGAGATCGCCGTTGCATAATCATAATCGTTGTCGGCCGTACGCGCCGCGAGAAAGGCGCCGGCGAAGGTATCGACCGAGGTCGCGTCGAAGGTGGCCTGCGGCGCCGCAACGGCAGGCTTGTCCTCCGCCCGGACGGCGCCCGTCAGCGCGATCAGCAACGCGAGAGCGGATCCAGCCACAATCCTGTGGTTGTACTTCAGTCCCATTCTTCAGCCTTTCGAAAGGGCGCAAATCGAGCGCTCTAGAAACCATAAATCGGATTCCGCCACAAGACAGCCGCGATATTGTGGCGTCGCGATCACATTTGCTTGCAGCGGTTCACGATCGCAGGCGGGGCCGCGGGCCGTCAATTGACCCGGTCGATGCAGAAATCGATGACCTCCATCAGCGCCGACTTCCACGGAGACGCCGGAAGCGCGGCGATCGCGTCGCGGGCGATCGTGCCGTAATGGTTCGCCCGGGCGATCGTATCGGCGAGCGAGCCGTATTTGGTGATCAGCCCCATCGCCCGTTCGAGGCTCGCCTCGTCGTTCTTGCCATGCTCGATGGCGTCGCGCCAGAACTGGCGCTCCTCGCCGGTGCCGCGCCGCCATGCGAGAATCAGCGGCAGGGTGATCTTGCCCTCGCGGAAGTCGTCGCCGGTATTCTTGCCGAGCTCGGCGGCCTTGCCGCCATAGTCGAGCGCGTCGTCCACCAGCTGGAAGGCAAGGCCGAGATTCATGCCGTAGGACTTGAGCGCGGCGCGGTCAGCCTTGCCGGTGCCTGCGATGATCGGACCGACTTCCGAAGCGGCCGCGAAGAGGGCCGCGGTCTTGGCGCGGATCACCTGGAGATAGTCGTCCTCGGTGGTCTCCATGTTCTTGGCGACGGAAAGCTGAAGCACCTCGCCCTCGGCGATGACCGTGGCGGCCGTCGACAGCACGTCGAGCGCATCGAGCGAGCCGACCTCGACCATCAT
>JAGRLJ010000299.1:1841-7243 GCA_020441805.1 Rhizobiaceae bacterium | reverse complement strand
GAAGCACTATTTCCTCGTGGCGAAGAATGTCGGCGACCTGACCCGCATCCTCTGCGCCGCGCTGGAGGACGAGCAGGTCAAGGACCAGCCGGGCCTTTCGGGCGTCTTCTCGCGCTTCACCGCGCGCAAGCGCAAGATCGCCGGCACGCAGGATTTCGTCGAGGACCGGGGCCGCATCGCGCTCGCCTCCCCGGACGTCTTCAGGCGCGATCCGGTCAACCTCATCCGCCTGTTCCACATCGCCGAGCTCAACGGCCTCGAATTTCACCCCGACGCGCTGAAAAGCGTCACCCGCTCGCTCGCGTTGATCGACGACAGGCTGCGCGCCGACGAGGAGGCCAACAGCCTCTTCATCGCGGTCCTCACCTCGCGGCGCGATCCGGCGCTGATGCTGCGCCGGATGAACGAGGCGGGTGTCCTGGGCCGCTTCATTCCGGAATTCGGCCGCATCGTCTCGATGATGCAATTCTCGATGTATCACCATTATACGGTGGACGAGCACCTGATCCGCTCCGTCGGGGTCCTCTCCAAGATCGAGAAGGGCGAGGATGTCGAGGCAGTGCCGCTCTCGGCCGGCCTTATCAAGACGATCGAGGACCGTGTCGTGCTCTATGTCGCGGTCCTGCTGCACGACATCGCCAAGGGCCGCGCCGAGGACCATTCGATCGGCGGCGCCCGCGTCGCCCGCAAGCTCTGCCCGCGCTTCGGCATGAATGCCAAGCAGACCGAGCTCGTCGCCTGGCTGATCGAGGAACATCTCACCATGTCGATGACCGCGCAGACGCGCGACCTCAACGACTGGAAGACGATCTCGGATTTCGCCGCGCGCGTCCAGTCGCTCGACCGGCTCAAGCTGCTGCTGATCCTCACCGTCTGCGACATCCGCGCCGTCGGCCCGGGCGTCTGGAACGGCTGGAAGGGCCAACTGCTGCGCATCCTCTATTACGAAACCGAGATCCTGCTGTCCGGGGGCTTTTCCGAGGTCAGCCGCAACGAGCGCGTCCAGCATGCGCGGGACAGCCTCGCCGAGGCCCTGTCCGACTGGCCGGAGGACGAGCGGAAGGCCTATGTGCGCATGCATTACCAGCCCTACCTGCTCTCGGTGCCGCTGGAGGACCAGGTGCGGCATACGCGCTTCATCCGCGACTCCGACCGCGAGGGCAAGGTGCTCAACACCATGGTGCGCACCAATGCCTTCCAGGCGATCACCGAGATCACCATCCTGGCGCCCGACCATCCGCGCCTCGTCGCCATCATCGCCGGTGCCTGCGCCGCCGCCGGCGCCAATATCGCCAATGCGCAGATCTTCACCACCGCCTTCGGCCGCGCGCTCGATACGATCCATATCAGCCGGCAGTTCAAGGACGACGACGACGAACTCAGGCGCGCCGGCACGATCTCGAAGATGATCGAGGACGTGCTGTCGGGCAAGCGCCGCCTGCCGGAAGTCATCGCCACCCGCACCAAGTTCAAGAAAAAGGACAAGACCTTCACGGTGGTGCCGGGCGTGACCATCACCAATGCGCTGTCGAACCGCTTCACCGTCATCGAGATCGAATGCCTCGACCGGACGGGCCTGCTCTCCGACGTCACCTCGATCCTCGCCGACCTCTCGCTCGACATCGCCTCCGCCCGCATCACCACCTTCGGCGAGAAGGTCATCGACACATTCTACGTCACCGACCTGACCGGCGAGAAGATCAACAACGAAAACCGCCAGGCCCTGATCGCCGCCCATCTCAAGACGGTGATCTCCGACGAGGCCGCCGACAGCAAGATCCGCCTCGCGCCGGGCGTCGTGACGCCGCTGCCGCCCAGGGCGGTGAAGAAACCGGTGGCGCAGTCGTGAGGCAGGCGGGGATCGCGGCGAGGGGTGTGCCGCCCGCCATGGCCGAAAGAACCAGCTCGGCCTCGCATCCGCGCCGCAGCGCCGCGCTCGATCGCAGGAAGAGCCCATGAGCCTCGTGAAAAAATTCATGACCGTCGGCGGCGCGACGCTCGGCAGCCGGTTCTTCGGCTTCGCCCGCGAGATGCTGATGGCGATGGCGCTGGGCGCCGGGCCGATGGCGGATGCCTTCTATGCCGCCTTCCGCTTTCCCAATCTTTTCCGCCGCCTCTTCGCCGAGGGCGCCTTCAACGCCGCCTTCGTGCCGCTCTTCGCCAAGGAAATCGAGGGCGGCGGGCGCGACGCCGCCAAGCGTTTCTCCGAGGAAGTGTTCGGCGTCCTGTTCACGGTTCTGCTGATCATCACCGTGGTCATGGAACTGGCGATGCCGCTGATCGTGCGCACGATCATCGCGCCGGGCTTCGAGGCCGGGTCGGAGAAATACGACGTGACGGTGAAGCTCGCCGTCGTCATGTTCCCCTACCTCATGTGCATGTCGCTGACCGCCATGCTGTCGGGCATGCTCAATTCGCTGCATCACTATTTCGCCGCCGCCGTGGCGCCGATCTTCCTCAACGTGATGATGATCGGCGCGCTCGGCTACGGCCTCTGGACCGGCGCCGACCCGCTGACGACCGCCTGGTATCTCTCCTGGGGCGTGCTCGCGGCCGGACTCCTGCAAATGGCCGTGCTTTATGCCGGGGTGCGCCATGCCGGCATGTCGATCGGCTTCCGACGGCCGCGCATGACGCCCAATGTCAAGCGGCTCCTGATGCTGGCGCTGCCCGCCGCCATCACCGGCGGCATCACCCAGATCAACCAGATCATCGGCCAGATGATCGCCTCGACCAAGGACGGCGCGATCGCCGCGCTGCAATATGCCGACCGGCTCTATCAGCTGCCGCTCGGCGTGGTCGGTATCGCTGTCGGCGTCGTGCTGCTGCCGGAATTGTCGCGGGCGCTCCGCGCCGGCCATCTCCGGGAAGCCTCCAACATCCAGAACCGGTCGCTGGAATTCTCGCTTTTCCTCACGCTGCCGGCGGCGGCCGCGCTCTGGGTCCTGTCCGACGAGATCATCCGTGTCGTCTATGAGCGCGGGGCCTTCAATCCGGACATGACCGACACGGTGGCCGGCATTCTTGCGATCTATGGGCTCGGCCTTCCCGGCTTCGTGATGATCAAGGCGCTCAATCCCGGTTTCTTCGCCCGCGAGGATACGAAGACGCCGATGCGCTTCACCATGATCTCGGTCGCCGTCAACTGCGCCTGCGCGATCAGCCTCTTTCCCTTCTTCGCCGAACGCGGCATCGCCACGGCGGAGGTCGTCTCCGGCTGGCTGACGACGGCGATGCTCTTCGTGACGCTGGTCCGGCGCGGTCATTTCGACATGGACCGGGCTTTCGCCTTCCGGCTCGTCCGGCTGGTCGTCGCGGCCGGCATCATGGCGGCGGCGCTCGAATATGCCTCCGCCTACACCGCGCCCTATCTCCGGTCGGAATCGGGCATCGTCGAGCAGGTGCTCGCCGTCTTCGCGCTGATCGGGCTCGCCATGGTCGTCTATTTCGGCACCGCCTTCGCCATCGGCGGCGCGAGCCTCGGCATGCTGCGCCGGAATCTCAGGCGCGGCGCGGCGGCGCCGGCCGCTGTCGCCGACCAGTCGACGCGGGATTGACCGCATGGCACGGCAGTCGCTCTTTCTCGTCGCCCTCGTCGTCCCCGATTATGACGCGGCCATCGCCTTCTATTGCGGTCGCCTCGGCTTCACGCTCGTCGAGGACAACGGGCTGGCCGACGACAGGCGCTGGGTCGTGATCCGCCCGCCCGGCGGCGACGGCGCGAGCCTGCTTCTCGCCAGGGCCGCCGACGACGAGCAGGCGCGCGCCATAGGCAACCAGGCCGGAGGCCGCGTCGGCTTCTTTCTCGGGACCGACGATTTCGCCCGCGATCATGCGGCCTTTCTGGCGAAGGGAGTCGTCTTCGAGGAGGAACCCCGGCGCGAGGTCTACGGCACGGTCGCGGTGTTCCGCGACCCGTTCGGAAACCGGTGGGACCTGATCGAGCACGTGGCTCCCTGAGCGCTTCTCAGCAATAGCGCCAGCGCCGCTTCGGCCCGACATCGACATGCACGATGCCGTTGCAATAGGTGCCGATGCCGCCGATACCCGGCGCGGTGCGGGCCGCCGCGACGATGCGGCTGACCGGGACGCCCGGCACGCGGATATCCGCCGCCATGCAGCTCCGGTGCTGGGAGCCGCGGCGTCCGCCATGGCGCCCGCCCGAGGTCACCACCGGCCGTCCGCCGGTCTTGCGGGCGATATGGGCGAGCACGAGGTTCAGCCGTTTCGGGAAGCAATTGGCCTTCACGCTCACGCGCTGCAACGTATAGCCATAGCTGCGCTCGAACTGCCTGAGCTTCACGGTGTGCCGGTTGGCGGATCCGGCGAGGCTCTGGCCGGGAATGAGAGGTGTCAGGGCGATCAGGCCCGCAATGAGCATGCGGCGGGTGTTACGCAATACGGTTTCTCCTGTTGGGCGTACCTTGGGGACGTCGTGGCCGTTCTCCTCGCCGGGCGGGCATAAAAATCCTGAATGAGGCGAAAATTGGAATGCGCTTCTAAATTAGCGATTCTCGATGCGGCGTCCGGCCGGCATGCGGAGCGATCGCGCGAGCCTGCCATCCCCTTGATTGTCGCTGCGCTCCCATGCATAAGCGCCACCGCAAGCAACATGGGCCTTCGGCCCTGGGGCCCTCCACCAGCCTGAGCGAGGAACATCACATGGGCGAATTCAAGCGGCTCGTCTTCTCCGGCGTCCAGCCGACGGGCAACCTTCATCTCGGCAACTATCTCGGCGCGATCAAGAAATTCGTCGCGTTGCAGGCCGAGAGCGACTGCATCTATTGCGTCGTCGATCTCCACTCGATCACCGCCCAGCTGGTCCACGAGGACCTGCCCGGCCAGATCCGGTCGATCGCCGCCGCCTTCATCGCCTCGGGCATCGATCCCGAGAGGCATATCGTCTTCAACCAGTCGGCCGTGCCGCAGCATGCCGAACTCGCTTGGGTCTTCAACTGCGTCGCCCGCATCGGCTGGATGAACCGCATGACCCAGTTCAAGGACAAGGCCGGCAAGGATCGCGAGAACGCCTCGCTCGGCCTGCTCGCCTATCCCTCGCTGATGGCCGCCGACATCCTCGCCTACCGCGCCACCCACGTGCCCGTCGGCGATGACCAGAAGCAGCATCTGGAACTGACCCGCGACATCGCCATGAAGTTCAATCTCGACTTCAAGGACGGGATCCGGAAGGTCGGCAAGGGCATCGACATCGCCGTCGGCGACGAACCGGTCCATGCCTATTTCCCGATGGTCGAGCCCTTGATCGACGGCCCCGCGCCGCGTGTCATGAGCCTGCGCGACGGCACCAAGAAAATGTCGAAGTCGGACCCGTCCGACCTTTCGCGCATCAATCTGATGGATGACGAGGACGCGATCTCGAAGAAGATCCGCAAGGCCAAGAC
>JAGRLJ010000299.1:0-1790 GCA_020441805.1 Rhizobiaceae bacterium | reverse complement strand
AATCTCGTCGGCATCTATGCCGCGCTTGCCGGCCGCTCCAAGGCCGAGGTGCTCGCCGATTTCGGCGGCCAGCAATTCTCGGTGTTCAAGCCGGCGCTGATCGATCTCGCCATCGGCGTGCTCTCGCCCATCACCGCCGAGATGCGGCGGCTGATGGACGACACGACCCATATCGACGCCATCCTGAAGAAGGGCGGCGAGCGGGCGCGGGCGCGGGCCGAGGTGGTGATGAACGAAGTGCGCGACATCGTCGGATTTCTGCGGTAAGAATCACGCTATTGAAGGAATGACCATCGCCTGAAGCGTGGCCGCCCCTCATCCGGCTGCCGCCACCTTCTTCCGCCTTCGGAGAGAGGGACTGGCGGCCCCGCCGGGCATCCATCGTCCGTCTCCCCGCATGCGGGAAGAGGGGAGGGTGAGGGGCGCCGCCGACATGCGACGGCCGGATACGGGGGCTGCCGTTTCATGGTTTCGCAACGACAATCGCGGCTCGAAGGCCATCGCCGGAAATTTCTCGCCGTCGTCGACGAGACGCCGGAAAGCGCGCGCGCCGTGCGCTATGCCGGCCGCCGGGCGAAGAATTCCAATGGCGGCCTCGTCCTGCTCTATGTGATCTCCGACGCCGACTTCAACCAGTGGATCGGCGTCGCCGACGTCATGCGCGCCGAGGCCCGCGAGGAAGCCGACGCGATCATGGCCAAGGTGGCCCAGGACGTGCGCGCGAATATCGGCCACGAGCCGGAACCGGTGATCCGGGAAGGCAAGGCGACCGACCTGATCCTCCAGCTCATCGAGGAGGATCGCGACATCGCGATCCTGGTCCTGGCCGCCGCGTCCGGCAAGGAAGGTCCCGGCCCGCTGGTCACGGCGGTCGCAGGGCGCGGCACGCCCTTCCCGATCCCCGTCACCATCGTGCCCGACACGCTGACCGACGAGGAAATCGACGCACTGGCGTGATGCGGGCGGGTGTTCCGCCGGCGGGCAATTCCTGACGAAAAGATACCGCTTTACCCCGAGCGGGAGCATGTTATGCCTTGCGCGGCCCGGGCAATGGGATTATTTGTCTGGAACAATTCTAAACTATCCCGTCCGTTCTCCGGCCTTGACCCGCGAGCAACCTGAGGAGCCCGACATGTTCATCCAGACCGAAGCCACGCCCAATCCCCAGACGCTGAAATTCCTGCCCGGCAAGGTCGTGCTCGAGGACGGCACCGCCGATTTCCGCACCGCCGACGACGCGGCCGTCTCGCCGCTCGCCGAACGGCTGTTCTCGATCAAGGGCGTCACCGGCGTCTTCTTCGGCTACGATTTCGTCACCGTCACCAAGGACGGCGTCGAATGGCCGCATCTCAAGCCGGCCATTCTCGGCGCTATCATGGAGCACTACATGTCCGGCGCGCCGGTCATGGGCGCCTCGCACGATCAGGACGGTATCGACGCGGCCGACGAATTCTTCGCGCCCGGCGACGAGAGCGTGGTGGCCACGATCAAGGAACTGCTCGAGTCGCGCGTCCGCCCGGCGGTCGCCCAGGACGGCGGCGACATCACCTTCCGCGGCTACCGCGACGGCACGGTGTTCCTCAACATGAAGGGCTCCTGCGCCGGCTGCCCGTCCTCGACGGCGACGCTGAAGCACGGCGTGCAGAACCTGCTGCGCCATTTCATCCCGGAAGTGCGGGAAGTCGAAGCGGTCTGATCCGTCTCGAAGCGCATCATGATCCTCGCCATCGACACGTCCGGTCCGGTCTGCGCGGCCGGCATCTTTGATGCCGGGACCGACGCGCTCGCCG
>JAGRLJ010000298.1 GCA_020441805.1 Rhizobiaceae bacterium | reverse complement strand
ACCGTCATCGCCTATGGCACGATGGTGCATGTCGCGCTCGCGGCCGCCGAGGAGACGGGCATCGACGCCGAGGTGATCGATCTGAGAAGCCTGATGCCGCTCGATCTCGATACGATCGTGCAGTCCGTCGGCCGGACGGGCCGCTGCGTCGTCATCCACGAGGCGACCCTGACCTCGGGCTTCGGCGCCGAGATCGCATCGCTGGTGCAGGAACATTGCTTCTACCATCTCGAGGCCCCGGTCATCCGCGTCGCCGGCTGGGACACGCCTTATCCGCATGCGCAGGAATGGGACTATTTTCCCGGTCCCGCGCGCGTCGGCCGCGCGCTTCTCGAAGTGATGGAGGGCTGACCATGGGCGAATATGTGATCACCATGCCCGATGTCGGCGAAGGCGTGGCGGAGGCCGAGCTTGTCGAATGGCATGTCAAGCCGGGCGATCAGGTGCGCGAGGACATGGTGCTCGCCGCCGTGATGACCGACAAGGCCACCGTCGAGATCCCCTCGCCGGTCGCCGGCACGGTCCTGTGGCTCGGCGGCGAGGTCGGCGATACGATCGCGGTCAAGTCGCCGCTCGTCAGGCTCGATACCGGCGGAGACCCGACGCCGAAGCGCGACGGAGAGCCGGCGGAACCCGCCACGCCCGCGCCGGAGGTCAAACACGAAGCCGCGCCGGAGGAACGCTTGCTCGTCGCCCGGCCCGCCGATATCGGCAAGCGGCTGGCGGCATCCGCCGCGCCGCGCATCGAAGTCAGGACCGGAGCCGGCGGGCTCGACCGGCCGCTCGCCTCGCCCGCCGTGCGCCGCCGGGCGCAGGATGCCGGGATCGACCTGCGGCAGGTGCGCGGCACCGGGCCCGCCGGGCGCATCACCCATGAGGATCTCGACGCCCACGCGGCGGGCGACGCGCCGGAGGCGCGGCCCGGCCCGGCGCGCAGGACGGTGACCGAGGAGATCAAGGTCACGGGGCTGAGGCGGCGGATCGCCGAGAAGATGACGCTCGCCGCCGCGCGCATTCCGCACATTACCTATGTGGAGGAAATCGACGTCACCGACCTCGAGGATCTGCGCGAGACGATGAACCGGAACCGCAAGCCGGAACAGCCGAAGCTCACCCTCCTGCCCTTCCTCATGCGCGCCATGGTGAAGACCATCGGCGAGCAGCCCGGCGTCAACGCCACTTTCGACGACGAGGCCGGCATCATCACCCGCCCGGCCGCCGTCCATATCGGCATCGCGACGCAGACGCCGTCCGGCCTGATGGTTCCTGTCGTCCGACATGCCGAGGCCCGCTCCATCTGGGACTGCGCAACCGAGGTGACGCGGCTCGCCGAGGCGGCCCGGACCGGCACGGCGCAGCGTGAGGAACTCTCCGGCTCCACCATCACCGTCACCTCGCTCGGGGCGATGGGCGGGATCGTCACGACGCCGATCATCAATCATCCCGAGGTCGCGATCGTCGGCGTCAACAAGATCGCGGTCAGGCCCGTCTGGGACGGCAGCCAGTTCGTGCCGCGCAAGATGATGAACCTGTCCTCGAGCTTCGACCATCGCGTGATCGACGGCTGGGATGCCGCCGCCTTCGTCCAGCGGATCCGGGCCCTGCTCGAAACGCCGGCCCTGATTTTCATCGAAAGCTGACGCCATGAAAGAGATCACCTGCAAGCTTCTGGTCATCGGCGCGGGACCGGGCGGCTATGTCTGCGCCATCCGCGCGGGCCAGCTCGGCATCGATACCGTCATCGTCGACGCGGGCAAGCCGGGCGGCACCTGCCTGACCGTCGGCTGCATTCCGTCCAAGGCCCTGATCCACGCCGCCGACGCCTTCCACATGGCGCGCCGGATGGCGGAGGGCGACAGCAAGCTCGGTATTTCGGTCGCGACCCCGGCCATCGATCTCGGACGAACCGTCGACTGGAAGGACGGCATTGTCGGCCGGCTCACGGGCGGGGTCACGGCCCTCCTGCAAAGGGCCCGCGTGAAGATCGTCCATGGACATGCGCGATTCCGCGACGGCAAGACGGTGGAGGTCGGCACCGAGACCGGGGACCAGCTCATCCGCGCGGAGTCGATCGTCATCGCCACCGGATCGGAGCCGGTGGCGCTGCCGTCCCTGCCCTTCGGCGGTCCCGTCATCTCCTCGGCCGAGGCGCTGGCGCTGCGCGCGGCGCCGAACCGGCTGGCGGTCATCGGCGGCGGCTATATCGGGCTTGAACTGGGCACGGCCTTCGCCAAGCTCGGATCGCGGGTGACGGTGATCGAGGCCACGGCCCGGATCCTTCCGCATTATGACGCCGAGCTCGTCCGGCCGGTGCTGCGGCGGCTGAAGGAGCTCGGGATGGATGTGCGGACGGAGACCGGCGCCCGCGGGCTTGCCGAGGACGGACAGGGCCTCGTCGTCGAGGCCGGCGGGGTCGCGGAGACGATCGCCGCCGACAGGATTCTCGTGACCGTCGGCCGCCGGCCGCGCATGGAGGGCTGGGGCCATGAGGAGCTCGATCTCGACCGCGATGGCAGGTTCCTGCGTATCGACGACCGTTGCCGCACCTCGATGCGCGGCATCTATGCCATCGGCGACGTGACCGGCGAACCGATGCTCGCCCACCGCGCCATGGCGCAGGGCGAGATGGTCGCCGAGATCGTCGCGGGACAGAAGCGGACCTGGGACAGACGCGCCATTCCCGCCATCTGCTTCACCGACCCGGAAATCGTCAGCGTCGGGCTCTCGCCCGAGGAAGCGCGCGGCCTGGGCGTCGAGACGAGGCTGGGGCAGTTTCCCTTCAGCGCCAACGGCCGGGCGATGACGACCGGATCGGACGACGGCTTCGTACGCGCCGTGGCCCGGGCCGACAACCATGTGGTGCTCGGATTGCAGGCGGTAGGCCAGGGCGTTTCGGAACTCGCGAGCGCCTTTTCGCTGGCGATCGAAATGGGCGCGCGGCTCGAGGACATAGCCGGCACGATCCAGGCCCATCCGACACGCGGCGAAGGCCTACAGGAGGCGGCGCTGAAGGCGCTCGGCCATGCGATCCACATTTGATCGCTCTCCGCGCCGAAAGAAATATCGGCGGGGCGGCGACATCACCGATTCCGGTGATTGCCACGCCGGAACAACATGCCCTAGTTTCCATCCGGTCCGGGAGGACGGGAATGACGCAGCCGGCATTCGGGACGCCCGCTCCTTTCCGAGCGCGGAGCACGGCGCCCGCCGTTCCCTCAGGGCGCACACTCCCCATGCCGGCCGATGCGTCGGGGCCTGTCCAGGCGAAATCGAGAGGCGGAGACGATCATGGCAACTGTCAAGGCATTCACCAATTTCACTTTCGACATGGAAAGCCTGGATTTCAGCTTTCTGCCGAACGCCTCCTTCCACACGCAAACGGACACCGTCTTCGAGGGAATCATCCATAGATTCACCGGAACCGGCCTTGAATACGACTCCGAGGAAGTGCCCGATGCCGGCACGTTCACCGGCTATGCCATGTGGCATTTCGGGAACAAGGAATGGAGCATGACCGGCATTTCGATCGACGCCGCCCAACTCGTCGCGGCGGCGCGGACGGAAGATCTGTCCGACGACAGGGCGCTCCTGGAACTGGCGTTTTCCGGCAATGACAAGATATCCGGCGCGAATATGAACGACATTCTCTTCGGATATGACGGAAAGGACAAGATATCCGGCGGCCTGGGGCGGGACACGATCGACGGTGGCGCCGGGAACGACACGCTGTTCGGCGGAGAGGGCGCCGACGAACTCCACGGCGGCGACGGCGCCGATATATTCGCCTTCAAGAAATTCGATTCCCTGAAGATAGCCTCGCTCCGCGACACGATCCTCGATTTTTCAAGAGGCGAGCACGACAAGGTCGACCTGCACCTGATCGACGCCAATCTGAAGAAGGGCGGCAACCAGGCCTTCAAGTTCATCGGCCAGCACGACTTTCACGACAAGGCCGGCGAGTTGCGCTACGAGAAGAAAGGCGGCGACACCTTCGTCTACGGCGATACCGACGGCGACGGCAAGGCGGACCTCGTCATCAAGTTCGACGACCCGATCTCCTTCGCCAAGGGCGACTTCATGCTATAGCGCGGGGTAGAGGCGATAATGCGCCTCGTCCGGCCGGATGATGGAAGCCGCCGGGACGCTCGCCGGGCTCTTCAGCCACCATTTCGATGGAGTCCAGGTCGGCCGAACGAGAAGATTTTAAATCCGCAACAATTTCATTTGATAGATGGTGCTGCGAGAGAGGATTGAACTCTCGACCTCACCCTTACCAAGGGTGTGCTCTACCACTGAGCTACCGCAGCATCCCGGCATGGCGAAGCGGGGGGCGCCCGTGCCGTCGAAGCGGGCTGGCTATTGCCATAGCTTTTCGGAGAGTGCAAGCGCATTCGGCCTGTCGGGGGAAAGTTTTTCGGCGGCGCCTTTCGAAGCACGGGCTTTTGCCGTATCTAGCCGTCATGGCCATGGAAACGGAAAAGAGCGGAGACGATGCGGGCGGCGCACGGGGCGATGCCGAGGCGCAGAAGCGGGCGCGCAGGGAAGACGCCGCGCGCAAGGCCACCGAGCGCGACCTGAGACTGAAGGCGCAGTTGCGCGCCAACCTGCAAAGGCGCAAGGCGCAGAGCCGGGCGCGCAGGGAAGGCGCGGAGGACGACCGGCCGGGCGATCTCACCGTCGGGCCGGCCCGGGACTGACGCTCGACGTCGCGGGCTCCATGCATGCCACCGGATCGGCGCGGCGCCCGCCGGCCGGTCCATCCGCAACCGTTCCCTCCCGCGTCGGGCCGCCGCAATTTTCTCCCATTTGCCGGTTTAACCGCTTTCACCGGCTATCCTTGAACCGCGAAGTTTAATCGGTTAAGGGGGCAGAACTTTCCGGCGCATGCTTCCTTCGCGCCTTCGGGGACATATTTATGGATCGAATCAGGATTGTGGGCGGCCAGCCGCTCATCGGCACCATTCCGATTTCCGGCGCCAAGAACGCGGCCCTGCCGCTGATGATCGCCTCTCTCATGACCAGCGATACGCTGACGCTCGAAAACGTGCCGCATCTCGCCGATGTCGAGCAGTTGATCCGCATTCTCGGCAATCACGGGGTCGATGTGTCGGTGAACGGGCGACGCGAGCACCAAGACGGCTCCTATGCCCGCACCGTCCATTTCACCTGCCGCACCGTCGCCGACGTGACCGCCCCTTACGAGCTCGTCTCCAAGATGCGGGCGAGCTTCTGGGTCATCGGCCCGCTGCTCGCCCGCGAGGGCCGTGCGCGGGTGTCGCTGCCGGGCGGATGCGCCATCGGCACGCGCCCGGTCGATCTCTTCCTCGAAAGCCTCGAGGCGCTGGGCGCCCGGATGGAGATCGACGGCGGCTATGTGAACGCGACCGCGCCCAAGGGCGGCCTGGTCGGCGCGCGCTATACGTTCCCCAAGGTCTCGGTCGGCGCGACCCATGTCATGCTGATGGCCGCGAGCCTCGCCAGAGGCACGACGGTGATCGGCAATGCCGCCCGCGAGCCGGAGGTCGTCGACCTCGCGGCCTGCCTCAACGCCATGGGCGCGCGGATCAGCGGCGCCGGTACCTCCACCATCACCATCGAGGGCGTGCCGCTCCTGTCCGGCGCCCGCCACCGGGTGATGCCCGACCGGATCGAGACCGGCACCTATGCCATGGCGGTGGCGATGGCCGGCGGCGATGTCGAGATCACGGACACCAGCGCCGCCTATCTCGAAACCGCGCTCGAAGCCATCCGCCGGGCCGGCGCGGAGGTGACGGAGACCGGGCGCGGCATCCGCGTGCGCCGCAACGGCGCCGGCATCAGCCCCGTGGATGTGGTGACCGACCCCTATCCCGGCTTCCCGACCGACCTCCAGGCCCAGTTCATGGGCCTGATGACGCGCTCGACCGGCGTGTCCCATATTACCGAAACGATCTTCGAAAACCGCTTCATGCATGTGCAGGAGCTGGCCCGTCTCGGCGCGCATATCACGCTCAACGACCGCACCGCTCGGATCGAGGGCGTGCCGCGGCTCAAGGGCGCGCCGGTCATGGC
>JAGRLJ010000297.1 GCA_020441805.1 Rhizobiaceae bacterium | reverse complement strand
GTCTTCGTGCTGTCGATCGGCAATTTCGTGACCCCCGCGCTTCTCGGCGGCGGTCGCTTCCAGATGATCGGCAACCTCGTCTACGATCAGTTCCTGACGGCGAACGACTGGCCCTTCGGCGCGGCGCTCGGCATGACGCTGATCGCGATCATGATCGCGCTGCTTCTCTTGCAAGCCCGGGCCACCGCGCATGCATCCGGCGAGCGGGGAGGACGCGGCGATGCGTAACGGCGCGCTGACCCGGCGAATCGTCCTGGTCCTCGTCTTCGGCTTCCTCTACCTGCCGATCGCGGTCCTGGTCATGCTGTCTTTCAACGAGAGCGGCCTGCCGACGGCATGGTCGGGCTTCTCGACCAAGTGGTATGCGGCGCTCGTGGCCAACAAGGATATTCTGCATGCCGCCTGGAACACGCTGGTCGTCGCCGTGTTCGCCACATTGATCTCGACCGTGCTCGGCACGATGCTGGCGCTCGGCATGGAGGCGCGGCGCCGGAAATCGAACACGCTGGAAGCGCTTGCTTTCGCGCCCATGGTCATTCCCGACATCGTGCTGGCGGTCGCGCTCCTGAGCTTCCTGACACGGCTCAACATCACGCTCGGGCTGCATACGATCGTGCTCGCGCATGTGATCTTCGACCTCGCCTTCGTCTGCTCCGTCGTGCGGGCGCGCCTCAAGAGCTTCGACTATTCCCTGGTCGAGGCCTCGCGCGATCTGGGCGCATCGGCATGGACGAGCTTCTGGCGCATCACCTTCCCGGTGATCCTTCCAGCCATTATCGCCGGCGGGCTGCTCGCCTTCACGCTTTCGGTCGACGAATTCATCATTGCCTTCTTCACCGCCGGCGCCGGCCGCTCCTCGATCACGCTGCCGATGCAGATCTATTCGATGATCCGCTTCGGCATCACGCCCGAGATCAATGCGCTGGCGACGCTGGTCATGGGCCTTTCCGCCACAATCCTTCTCATCTCGCAATGGCTCAACCGGGAACAAAAAGCATGACGGAAAACCCGACGCCCTTGCTCCGCATCGACCAGGTCGCGAAATCCTTCGGCAGGACGCGCGCCGTCGACGGTGTCAGCCTCGATATCCGCGAGAACGAGTTCTTCGCGCTTCTCGGTCCGTCCGGCTGCGGCAAGACTACGCTGCTCCGGATGCTGGCCGGTTTCGAAACGCCCGATGCCGGGCGCATCCTGCTTTCGGGCGACGACATATCGCCGCTGTCGCCCGAGAAGCGGCCGCTGAACCTGATGTTCCAGTCCTACGCGCTCTTTCCGCATATGACGGTGCGGCAGAATCTCAATTATGGCCTCGAAATGGAGCGGCTGCCGAAGGCGGAGATCCGCTGCCGCGTCGACGAGACCCTTGCCTCGACCGACCTTTCCGCATTCGCCGACCGCAAGCCAGACCAGCTCTCCGGCGGCCAGAAGCAGCGTGTCGCGCTCGCCCGCGCCCTGGTCAAGCGCCCGAAGGTGCTGCTGCTCGACGAACCGCTCGGCGCGCTCGACAAGAAGCTGCGCGAGAAGATGCAGCTCGAGCTCAAGCGCCTCCAGCACGAGGCCGGCATCACCTTCATCATCGTCACCCACGACCAGGAGGAAGCGCTGGTCATGGCCGACCGGATGGCGATCCTCAAGGACGGCAGGCTGCTACAGGCCGGAACGCCCGAGGAAATCTATGAAGCGCCGGGCGACCGTTTCGTCGCAAATTTTATCGGCGTCATGAATTTCCTCGACGGCGAGATCGATGGCGGCGGCGCCTTCGCGGTCGATGGCAGCCGGCACCCGGTCGCGATGCGTCACGGCCCGGGCAAGGCGGTCCTCGCGGTGCGGCCGGAACATGCCTCCGTCACCGCCCGGGAGGACGGCCTGCCCGTCGTCATCTCCGACATCGCCTATCACGGGCTCGACCGTGTGCTCCACGGCAGGACCAGGGGATCGCAGCAGCCGCTCCAGTTCCGCATCCCGGCCGACGAGGGCCAGAAATATTCCGTCGGCCAGGAGGTGAAGCTCGCCTTCAACGCCGACAAATGCCGGATTTACTGATCAAGGGAAGGACCAAAGATGGCAACGATCGCATTCTTTCCGGAGGCCGCCTTCGGCCCCGCGCTAAACTCGGTAGGCATTGCGCAGGCGGTCGAGGCGCTGGGCCACAAAGCCGTGTTCCTCTCCGATCCCGGCTTCGTCTCCGTCTATGAGGGCTATGGCTTCGAGGCCCATCCGGTGAACCTCTCGGAGCCCATGCCGCCCGAGCAGATGGCGAAGTTCTGGGAGGATTTCATCAACGGCCACATCCCCAATTTCCGCAAGAGCCCCTACGACCAGGTCGACAATTATGTGAAGGATTGCTGGACGGCGATCGTCGACAGCGCCAAATGGGCCGAAAAGGACCTGCCCGGCGTTCTCGCGAAGATCCAGCCGGATCTGATCTGCGTCGACAATGTCATCCTGTTCCCGGCGATCAAGCATTTCGGCAAGCCCTGGATAAGGATCATTTCCTGCTCGGAAAACGAGATCGAGGATCCGAAGATCCCGCCGCATCTTTCCGGCTGCGGCGAGCATGATCATGCCTGCCACAAGGCCTATCGCGATCACTTCAACGCCGTCATCAAGCCGATCCACGACGACTACAACGCCTTCCTCGCCTCGACCGGCGAAGCCGCCTATCCGATCGGCCAGTTCTTCGAGGCATCTCCCTATATGAACTTGCTGCTCTATCCCGAGCCGGTGAAGTTCGAGCGAGCGCATCCGCTCGATCCGAAGCGGTTCCAGTATCTGGAAGGCTGCGTGCGCAAGGAAGCGCCCTACGAGGTGCCGACCTTTGCCGAGAACAACGACAAGCCGCTGATCTACATTTCCTTCGGCTCGCTCGGCGCGGGCGACACCGACCTGCTCAAGCGGCTGATCGCCACGATCGGCAGGCTGCCCTACCGGGCGCTGGTCAATGTCGGGGACTACAAGGGCGAATATGACAATGTGCCGGGCAATGTGGTGATCGAGAGCTGGTTCCCGCAGCCGTCCGTCATCCCGCAGGTGGATGCGGTCATCCATCACGGCGGCAACAACTCCTTCACCGAATGCCTCTATTTCGGCAAACCCGCGATCATCATGCCCTATGTCT
>JAGRLJ010000035.1 GCA_020441805.1 Rhizobiaceae bacterium | reverse complement strand
CGAACATGATGCCCTGGTCGCCCGCCCCTTCCTCGCCCTGCTGGTCGGCGGCGCTATCGACGCCTTGCGCGATGTCGGCCGATTGGGAATGCAGCAGCACGTCGATCTTGGCGGTCTTCCAGTTGAAGCCGTCCTGTTCGTAGCCGATGTCGCGGATCGCCTTGCGGGCGGCCTGCTTGAACTTGGATGGGTTGATGATCTCGGCGCCGTTCTTGTCCTTCTTCATCAGGCTGTGCGGCAGGCGCACCTCGCCGGCGATCACCACGCGATTGGTCGTGGCGAGCGTTTCGCAGGCGATGCGGACCGACCACGGATCAGTCTTGCTCTTGATGGCTTCGCGATAAACCAGATCGACGATCTCGTCGGAGATACGGTCGCAGACCTTGTCGGGATGTCCTTCGGACACGGACTCGCTGGTGAAGAGATAGCTTGGGCGCATTACGGGAATTCCCCTCAATGAAGATGGCGCTGCTGGTGTAGTGATTTCGGGGACGAAAAACAAGCGCACAAGGATATGGATATATCTTTATATGATTCCGTCGCCGCAATTTTTCCGTCTTTGGTGGGCGCTATGCGGCGCATCGAACAGGAGGTCCGTTTGCGCAAGTCTCTTCTCGTTTCCGCAGTCCTGCTCGCCGCCTGCCTCGGCCTTCATTCCACGGCCCGGTCGGCGTCGCTGGAATGCACGCTCATCGTCGATTTCGCGAGCGGGGACGTCCTGCGCCGCGACGGGGATTGCGACCGGCGCGTCACGCCGATGTCCACCTTCAAGGTGCCGCTGGCATTCATGGGTTTCGATGCCGGAATCCTGACCGGCCCGCATGATCCCGTCTGGCAATACAGGCCGGAATTCGACGCGCCTAAACGCGCCCGCAAGGCGGTCGACCCGACGATCTGGGAAACCGAGTCGATCCTCTGGTACTCGCAGGAATTGACCCGGAAAATGGGCCGCGAGGCCTTCGCCCGCTACGTCGCCGCCTTCGGCTATGGCAACGGCGATATTTCGGGCCATCCCGGCGGCGACGGCCTCACCCATTCCTGGCTCGCCTCGTCTCTCGTCGTTTCCGCGGACGAGCAGGCGGACTTTATCCGCAGGGCCCTGCTTGGGACGCTGCCCGTCCGGGAGGATGCGCGCAGGAAGGCGCTGGCGGTCGTCCCCGTCTTCGAGGCGGGCGGATGGACGGTGCATGGCAAGACCGGAAGCGGCCGGATGAGGAGAAAGAACGGCAGGCTCGACCGCTCCCGGCCGGTCGGCTGGTTCGTCGGCTGGGCGGAACGGGAGGGGCGCATGCTGGTCTTCGCGCGCATGAAGGTCGGGAACGAGCCGGTCGATGGTCCCCTGGGCCTGCGGCTCCGCGATGAATTCCTGGCGGATTTTCCGGCCTTGGCCGGCAGGCCCTGAAACAACGAACGCCGCATTTCTGCGGCGTCGTTACCTGGCATGGAGGACAGGCTGGGCGTTCAGTCGCCCTCGGCCTCGGCAGCCAGCGCCTTGACGAGGTCGACGATCTTGCGCCGCACCTTGGGGTCGCTGATCTTGACGAAGGAGCGGTTGAGCTGAAGGCCCTCGGAGGAGGACAGGAAGTCCACCACATAGTTGGAGCTCGAAGCCTCCGCCATGCCGGCCGGCGTATTGGCCGGGTTGCCGTCCGGCGCGTCCTCGAAGAAGAAGGACACCGGCACGTTCAGGATGCCGGATATCGCCTGCAACCGGCTGGCGCCGACGCGATTGGTGCCTTTTTCATATTTCTGGATCTGCTGGAAGGTAATGCCCAGGCTTTCGCCCAGCTTTTCCTGGCTCATGCCGAGCATTGTGCGGCGCAGTCGAATACGGCTCCCGACATGGATATCGATCGGGTTGGGTTTCTTCTTGTTTTCCATCTTCAGAGTGTCCTGTGCACGAAGTGTTGTCCGTTTCGTCGCTCTCTAGTGCAGAAGGTGCATCGCGCTCCGGATTCGAAACCTCCGACCGCGTCGTCACTTTAGCGGGCATCTGCCAGCAGAGACACTATGCCTTTTCAGGGGTTTTTGGTCAATTGCGCCGGAAAATAAAACTCAGGCGAGTGAAGATGGCGCTAAGCGCAAGGGATAATTCGACCAACCAAAAGTTAAGCTCCCTCGAATATCCGGTGAGGGGTAGCGCAATCTTCGGAGGTATTCCGCCGTCGATGACACCGACCGCGCCGAAATCGAGGCCGGTTGCAACCCGTCCATAAGGATCGATGACGGCGGATATGCCGCTGTTGGAGTTGCGGATCACGGGAAGGCCCGTCTCCACGGCGTGGAGGCGCGCCTGGTGGAAATGCTGCCAGGGACCGGGCGTATGGCCGAACCAGCCGTCATTGGTGAGATTGACGATCGCGTCGGCGGCGTGGGCCTGCTCCCGGCTTTCCGTCGGGAATATGACTTCGTAGCAGATGAGCGGCAGGAATTTCGTGCCGTCGGGGGCCGTCAGGTGCTGATAGCGGGGGGCTGCGCTGTAACCGCCGGGAAAGGCCGCGATGGCATTGATCCCCAGCCGGGTCCAAAGGCCCTCGAACGGCAGATACTCGCCGAAGGGCACGAGATGCACCTTGTCGGAGGCGCCGATGATCTGGCCCTGCGAATCGATCATATAGGCGGAATTGTAATATCGGGTCGGCGTGCCCGAACCGTCGTTTTCGGTGCGGACCGCGCCGGCGATGAGGATCTGCCCGTCCTCGAGCACATCGGCGATGCGCACCAGCGCATCGGGGTTCTGGGTCAGGATGAAGGGAATCGAGGTCTCCGGCCAGATCACGTAATCCGGCCGCCTGGCGCCGTCCTTCGGCTTTTCCGCCGTCAGCCGCAGATGGTCCTCGAAGATGCGGCTCCGCTCGCGGTCGTCGATCTTGGCGGCCTGGTCGATCATCGGCTGGACGATGCGCACGACCCTGGCGTCGTCCGGCGCCTTGCCGGGCGCCTCCCGCAGGCGATAGGCGCCGTAGCCGATATGGGCGGCGGCGAGGGCGAGGGCGATGCCGCCCGCCGCCCGTCCGCCGCGGCCCGTGACCATGAGGGCAGGCGCCGCGAAGACCAGTACGGCAAGCGTGTTCATCGCATGGGAGCCGGTTACCGCGAGCGACTGCATCATGACGGGGAAGGGCGTCATCGCATGGCCGATGGCGTTCCAGGGAAAGCCGGTCAGCATCGTGGCCCGCAGCCATTCGCCGAGGCCGAAGGCCGCTGCGAAGGCGAAAAGCCGGGTGAGCCCGTCGGTCCAGATCAGCCGCGCGACAAAGGTCGCGATGCCGTAATAGATCGCGAGATAGGCCGGCAGGCCGAGGATCGCGAGCGGCAGCGCCCATGCGAATTCGTCCGCCTCCACCAGAAGCGCCGCGCCCGTCCACCAGAGGCTGGCCACGAAATAGCCGAGCCCGAAGCTCCAGCCGACCCAGAACGACGGAAACCGACGGCCGGGAAAGCCGCGATCCGGATCGCCGCTGGCGCCGTCGACGAGCCAGAGCAGGACGGGAAGGGTCAGGAAATTGATCGCGAAAAGGCCGAAGGGCGGCTGCGACAGGCTGGAAAGCGCACCGGCGACGAGTGCGATGAGAAACCGTTTGAGGCCCGAACTGAGCATGACATAGGCCGCGAACCGTTCCATGCGCACCATCCCCACCTGTGCGAATCATCCGAACTGGCGCAGTTTTGCAGCATTTCAAAGCGCTTGTCCGCGCCAAATGGCCGCGCCCGGAGATGAAAGCCTCCCGTTAAGGATACCGGCGAAGAAAATCGGACGAAAAGACGGATGCTAATTTTCTGGAATCCTCTTTGCGCCACAGTCGCGCGCCAAGCAGTGGCCCACGGACAGCGGCGCCCGGCGCGGTTCGGTCCGGTTGGGCCGGCCGCGCTATCGAGAAAACAGACATGCGGCGGATCCTGTCCGCCGCAGATGAGCGGAGACATCCATGGCCAATGATCTGATCGTTCCGGTAATCCTCGCAGGCGGCAAGGGCACGCGGCTCTGGCCGATGTCCCGGTCGCAACGGCCGAAGCAGTTCCTGGCCCTGACCGGTGATCTCTCGCTCTTTCAACTCACGCTCAAGCGGCTGGCCGATCCCGAGCGCTACGACAAGCCGATCGTCGTCACCAATGCCGAGTATCGTTTCCTCGTGGCGGAACAGGCGCAGGAGGCCGGCATCGCGCTCGAGGCCGTGCTGCTCGAGCCGGCCGCCCGCAACACCGCGCCGGCCATCGCCGCCGCCGCCCTGGTCGCGGCGCGCGGCGGCCCGCGGCTCGTCCACGTCCTGGCCTCAGACCACAATATCGCGCTGGACGAGGCCTATCTCGCTGCCATCGACACGGCGGCGCAGGCGGCGCGCGCCGGGCGTCTGGTGACCTTCGGCATCACGCCCACCGCGCCGTCGACCGGCTTCGGCTATATCGAAGCCGGGGAGAAGGAGCCGAGCGGCGCCCACCACGTCGCCCGCTTCGTCGAGAAGCCGAACGAGGATCGTGCGCGCGAGATGATCGCCAGGGGAAACTATTACTGGAATTCCGGCATGTTCCTCTTCCACAGCGCCGTTTTCCTCTCGGAATGCCGCGTGCTGGCGCCGGAGGTGCTCGCCGCCGCGGAAGCCTCGGTGAAAACGGCCCGTGAGGATCTCGACTTCATTCGCCTCGGCGAGGCGGAGTTCTCGGCCTCGCCGGATATCTCCGTCGATTACGCCATCTTCGAGAAGACGGCGCTCGCCTCGGTCGTTCCGTCGCCGATCCGCTGGTCGGATCTCGGCGCATGGGACGCCGTCTGGAAGGAAAGCGAATCGGATCAGGCGGGCAATGTAACGCGCGGCCCGGTCAGCCTGTTCAATTCGAGGAATTCCTTCGTTCTCTCCGAGGGCACCCATGTCGCGGTCAACGGCATCGAGGATGCCGTGGTGGTGGTGTCCGAGGATGCGGTTTATGTCGGCAGGCTCTCCGACGCGCAGGATGTCGGGCGTGTGGTCAAGGAACTGGCCGGGAACAAGGTGACGGCGCGGCTGACGGAGGAGCACCGCACGAGCTACCGGCCGTGGGGAGGCTATTCGTCGATCCTTATCGGCGAGCGCTTCCAGGTGAAGCGGCTCTTCGTCAAGCCGGGCAAGCAGCTTTCGTTGCAGAAGCATCATCATCGCTCCGAACACTGGATCGTGGTGCGCGGCACCGCCGAGGTCCAGATCGGCGACACCATCCAGATGCTGCGCGAGAACGAGTCGGTCTACATTCCGCAGGGCGAGATCCATCGTCTTGCCAATCCGGGCAAGATCCTGCTCGAACTGGTCGAGGTCCAGACCGGTTCCTATCTCGGCGAGGACGACATCATCCGGCTCGAGGACACGTTCGGACGGAGCTGAGCGGCTGTCCCGCCCGCCGATTTTTCCCACGGGGCGAACCGTTTGCCGGCGGAGTGGCCTTACGGCCCGTTGGCGCATCTGCTAGACGAACGTTCAAATAACAGTTCGTCAGGAGCGGAGCGATGGCCGTCGCGGATCGGGATACGGGTACGGGTTACGGCGCAACGACGCTGTCGGTCATCATGGCCGTCAGCGTCTGCCACATGATCAACGACATCATGCAATCGCTCCTGTCGTCGCTCTATCCGCTGTTCAAGGCCAATTACGACTTGGATTTCGTCCAGATCGGCCTGCTGACGCTCGCCTTCCAGGTGACGGCGTCGCTCTTGCAGCCGCTTGTCGGGCTGGTCACCGACCGCTGGCCGATGCCCTATTCCCTGCCGGTCGGCATGGCGAGCACCTTCTGCGGCCTCATCCTGCTCGGCAACGCGCATAGCTTCGAATTCCTGGTGTTCGGCGCCTGCATGATCGGCTTCGGCTCGGCGGTCTTCCACCCCGAATCCTCGCGTATCGCCCGTCTCGCATCCGGCGGCCGCCACGGGCTCGCCCAATCGCTTTTTCAGGTCGGCGGCAATGCCGGCCAGGCGATCGGACCGCTGCTCGCGGCCTTCATCGTCCTTCCCTACGGGCAGGGCAGCGTCGCCTGGATCGCGGTGATCGCCTTTGCCGGCATGATGATCCTGACCTGGGTCGGACGCTGGTTCATGGAACACCGCCGGCTGAACGCGTCGCGGCGGCCGGTGAGCCGGGAGCTTCCGATTTCGCGAAACCGCGTGCTCTGGGCCCTGACCATCCTCGTCGTGCTCACCGCCACCAAGAATGTCTACATGTCGTCGATGTCGAGCTACTTCACCTTCTACACGATCGAGAAATTCGGCATGAGTATCGAGAATTCTCAGCTCATGCTGTTCCTTTTCCTCGCCGCCGCCGCGGTCGGCACCTTCATGGGCGGACCGATCGGCGACCGTTTCGGCGCGCGTTTCGTGATCTGGTTCTCCATTCTCGGCGTGATTCCCTTCGCCCTGGTCCTGCCCTATGCCAACCTGTTCTGGACCTGCGTCCTGGTCGTGATTATCGGCCTCATCTTCGCATCGGCCTTCTCGGCCATCGTGGTCTTCGCGCAGGAACTGGTGCCGGGTCGCGTCGGCATGATCGCCGGAATCTTCTTCGGCCTCGCCTTCGGCGCCGGAGGACTGGGCGCCGCCCTCCTCGGCGATTTCGCTGACAGCCATGGCATCGACTGGGTCTTCCAGGTTTCCTCCTACCTGCCGCTTCTGGGATTGCTCACCGTCTTCCTCCCGAGCCTCCCCGGCCGGCCGGCGGCGTAGCGGGCCGGCCTCAGGCCCGCGCGGCCTGCGGGCTCTCGGCATGCCGGACGGCGGCGACCTCGTAGAGCTCGATCTCCTCGTGCCGGCCCTTGGCCCGTCCCTCGCCGAGCGGCCGGAACAGGATCGCCTCATGGCACCGTTCGTAGACGGCGCGGCTCGCGAGGATCGCGGTGCCATGCTCCTTGTTCATGCCCTCGAGGCGGGAGGCGACGTTGATCGTGTCTCCCATCGCGGTATATTGCAGGCGGTCTATGGCGCCGACGCTGCCGACGACGGCCTCGCCGGTATGAATGCCGAAACGGGTCCGGAATTCGGGCAAGCCCTTCGCCTTCTGCGCGGCGTTGAATTCCGAGAGCGCGTCCCGCATCGCCAGCGCCGCGCGACAGGCATTCTCGGCATGGCGCTCGTCGGGGACGGGCGCGTTCCACATGGCGAAGATCGAATCGCCGAGGAACTGGATGATCGTGCCGTTGTGCATGCTGACCGTGCGGTTGAGGATGTCGAAATAGTCCGACAGCATGTTCACCACCGCTTCGGGTGAATTGTATTCGCTGATGGTGGTGAAGTCGTAGATATCGGTGAAGATCGCCGTCACCTCGTGGCGCGTCGCGATGCGTTTGGAGAATTCGCCGGATTCGATGCCCTTGCGCACCAGTTCCTTCGGCACATAGAGCGCGAAGGTGAAGATGGCGTCGCGTGCCTGCCGCATCGCGCCCGACAGCATGTGGATCTCCCGCACCCGGCTCGGCACCGCGATATCGGCCTTGAAGTCCAGTTGCTGCAACCGCCGAGCGCCCTCCGTCAGCTGGTCGAGGGAACGCGTGATCATGCCCGCGAGCACGATCGCGCCGATGATGACGAAGACGACGACCCCCGCCGCCACCGCCAGCCCCCGGAACAGCATGTCGTAGGCGGGGCCGAGCAATTCGTCGAGCGGCGCCGCCATCACGATCGTGCTGCCGGCGAACAGCAGCGTCGAATTGAGCTTCGACGTGCGCACGATATAGGTTCGTCCCTCGATATTGACGGCCTCGACCCGGTCGTCGCGCGCCTCCAGCAGCCGGCTGAGCGACCGCGTCAGCGGATCGGACCGCTGCGACGCGTCCTCGTTCTTGTCCCGCGTCGCCGCCATGATCTTCCGCATGACGGCCCGGCTGGAATGGATCACCGGGTCGCCTCTTTCATCGGCGATGAAGACGACTGAGTTCGGCGTCAGCAGTTCCTTCACGACAAAATCGGTCACGCGCGTCAGCAGCACATCGGCGCCGATCACCGTGCCGGGGCTGCGGAGATGCGCCTGGGAAATCGTCATGGCGAGCGCCCCCGTCGTCGCCATCGCATAGGGGCCGGTGGCGACGGCCGCTTTCGCATCCCTGGCCTTCCGGTACCAGGGCCGCTCGCGCGGATCGAAGCCGAGCGGTTCGACGCGCTCGGCCTGGAGCCGGTTGCCCGAGGCATCGAGGAAGAGCACATGGATCGCGGCCTTGCCGCCATCGCGACGGTCGGCGATGCGGATGCCGAGAGTCGCGTCGGCGGGTGCCTCGAGGGCTTTCTTCCAGGCGTCCTCCCTGAGGCTGACGGCCTGGAAGAACGAACCGTCGGCATATCCGGCATAGATACTATCGACCGTGGGCGTACGGATCAGGGCCTCGCGGGCGAAGGTGAGCTTGTCGGCCAGTCTCTCATCCGGCGGGGCGGCGAAGGAACCGAGCGCGGTGGCGAAGATATTGACGAATGTGGACGTCTCGCCCGATATGACGGTCAGCCGTCCCGTCAGCCGGTCGGAGAAATCGTTCATCCGCTCCTGCACGCGCTCGACCGCGGTCTGGCGCGCCCGGACGAAGCCGATCGCGATCAGCGAGGCGGCGACCGCCAGCACGAGTCCGACCATGACGACGCTGAGGATGAGCCGCAGCGTCGGCCTGCGCCAGTTCTTCTCCGTGTCGCCTGTCGCCAGCATGCTTCGCCTGTCTCCCGCCCGTCGGCCCAGCCCGCCGGTCGTCAGCTATCGTTAGAGCATGCCGTTTTCATTTGGAAGCCGTTCCGCCGGCGCCGGTAACGGGCTTTCACGGGAAGGATCGCGAGGGGGATTCGCCCGGTTCATAGGTGCTATGCAAAAACGGGGCCTTGTCGCCTCGGCGATGCGACACTATCTAAACCCCAAGTGAAGCCGGTCCTTCCTCCTCCTCCCTTGGATCGGCCTTCAGACCATCGGTCCTCCTCCTCCCATCCGATGGTCGTTTATGAAAGCCCGGCGCATCCTCCCGCGCCGGGCTTTTGTTTTCGCAACATGCCCTCGCGAACTTTCAGCGCCCGCTGGCCGCGCGGGGCAGGGGATCCACGATCATGCGCGGGCTGGATTGCATCCCCGCGCGCGGCCGGAGATCGGCGAGAAATCCGTCACACCATTTGAAGACGTCGTTGTCGCGAAGCTCGGTCATCATCCGGCTCCAGCGTTCCCGTCTCTCGTCGAGCGGCATCTGCAATGCGCGTGAGATGGCATTGGCGGTTCCCTCGACATCGTAGGGATTGACCAGGACGGCTTCCTTCAGTTCCTCGGCCGCGCCCGCGAAGCGCGACAGCAGGAGCACGCCGGGATCGCCGGGATCCTGGGCCGAGACGAATTCCTTCGCGACCAGGTTCATCCCGTCGCGCAGCGGTGTCACGAGGGCAAGCTTCGCCATGCGGTAGAGGCCTGCCAGCGCCGGCCGGCTGAGCGACCTGTTGACATAGCGGATCGGCACCCA
>JAGRLJ010000034.1 GCA_020441805.1 Rhizobiaceae bacterium | reverse complement strand
CGCTCGCCGTCGCCGGCGGCCTCTACTCGCTCCGCAGCCTTCCCCTCGACGCGATCCCCGACCTGTCCGACGTTCAGGTGATCGTCTTCACCGATTATCCCGGCCAAGCACCGCAGGTCGTCGAAGACCAGGTCACCTATCCTCTCACCACGTCGATGCTGACAGTGCCCAAGTCGAAGGTCGTGCGTGGCTTCTCCTTCTTCGGCGTCTCTTTCGTCTACGTGATCTTCGAGGACGGCACCGACCCCTATTGGGCGCGGAGCCGGGTGCTCGAATATCTCAACGCGGCTGCGAGCCGCTTGCCGCAGGGCGTGACGCCTACTCTTGGGCCGGACGCCACGGGCGTCGGCTGGGTCTACCAATACGCCGTCGTCGCCAAAGAGCTGTCGCTGGCCGAACTGCGGTCGCTCCAAGATTGGGTGGTACGCTTCGCCGTCTCGAAGACCGACGGCGTCGCCGAGGTGGCGAGTGTCGGCGGTTTCGTGAAGCAGTATTCCGTCGTCGTCGATCCCGTCCGCCTCAAAGCACAGGGCGTCTCGTTGAAGGACGTCGCCGACGCGGTGCGAACGAGCAACCGCGATGTCGGCGGCCGGACCGTCGAACTCTCGGAATTCGAGTTCATGGTCCGCGGCCGGGGCTACCTCAAGGGCGTCGAGGACATCGAAAGCATCGGCATCAGGAGCCAGGACGGCGTGCCCCTCCGCCTCTCCGATGTCGCCAAGGTCGAGATCGTCGGCGACGAGCGCCGCGGCATCGCCGAGCTGGACGGCGACGGCGAAGTCGCCAGCGGCATCGTGCTCCAGCGCTTCGGCGAGAACGCGCTCACCGTCATCGACAACGCCAAGAAGAACCTGGAGATCGCCGAAAAGAGCCTACCGGGTGGTGCCGAGATCGTCCCAGTGTATGACCGCTCGCGGTTGATCGAAGCGGCGATCGAGACGCTGAAGTCGACGCTGGTGGAGGAGTCGATCGTCGTGGCGCTGGTGACCGTCGTCTTCCTTCTGCATGTCCGGAGCGCGCTGGTGGCGATCATCATGCTTCCCGTCGGCATCCTGATGGCTTTCATCGCGATGCGGCTGCTGGGGCTGGGCTCCAACATCATGAGCCTCGGCGGCATCGCCATCGCCATCGGCGCGATGATCGACGCGGCCATCGTCATGATCGAGAACGCGCACAAACATCTCGAACGCGCGCCGCCGGACAAGCCGAGGACCGAGGTGCTGGTCGAGGCGGCCTCCGAGGTCGGCCCGGCCCTGTTCTTCAGCCTGCTGATCATCACCGTGTCGTTCCTGCCGATCTTCACGCTTGAATCGCAGGAGGGACGGCTGTTCGGACCGCTCGCCTTCACCAAGACCTTCGCCATGGCCGCGGCGGCGCTGCTGTCGGTAACCCTGGTTCCGGCGCTGATGGTGATCTTCGTTCGCGGCCGCATCGTGCCGGAACACCGCAATCCGGTGAACCGCTTCCTGATCTGGCTCTATCGACCGCTGATCTCCGGCGTGCTCAAGGCGAAGACGCTGACGATCCTTCTCGCGTTGGCCATCCTAGCAGCCACCGCCTGGCCCGCGCGTCAGATCGGCAGCGAGTTCATGCCGACCCTCAACGAGGGCACGCTGATGTACATGCCGACGACGCTGCCGGGCCTGTCCGTAACCAAGGCGGCCGAGCTTCTTCAGATGCAGGACCGCATCATCAAGTCGTTTCCCGAAGTCGAGACCGTGTTCGGCAAGGCCGGGCGCGCGTTGACCGCGACCGATCCCGCCCCGACCGAGATGTTCGAGACGATCATCACGCTCAAGCCCAAAGAGGAATGGAGGCCCGGCGTCACGGTCGACAGCCTCAAGCAGGAGATGGACGCCGCGCTTCAGTTCCCCGGCGTATCCAACGCCTGGACCATGCCGATCCGGGCGCGCATCGACATGCTGTCGACGGGCATCCGTACCCCGGTGGGCGTGAAGGTCTTCGGCACCGACCTCAAGGAGATGGAGCGCATCGCCCGCGACATCGAAACCACTCTGAAGACCGTGGCCGGCACATCTTCGGCCTATGCCGAACGCGTCATCGGCGGCTACTACCTCGACATCGTGCCCGACCGTGTCGCGCTCGCCCGGTATGGCCTGAGCGTCGATGCCGTCCAGGACGTCGTCGCGATGGCGCTTGGCTCGGAGAGCGTCACCTCGACCGTCGAGGGCCGCGAGAGGTACAGCGTGGCGGTGCGCTATCCACGCGCCCACCGTAGCGATCCGAAGGCGATCGCCGAAAACGTCCAGGTCTCGTTGCCCGGCGGCGGCACCGTCCCGCTTGGCGAGGTCGCGCGGATCGAACTCACACGCGGCGCGACGTCGATCCGGACTGAGAACGGCCAGCTCGCGGTTTATGTCTTCGTCGACATCGCCGGCCGCGATCTCGGCGGCTATGTCGCCGATGCCCAAAGATCGGTCGCCGAGCGCGTGTCGATGCCGGCGGGCTATTCCGTCGCCTGGAGCGGCCAGTTCGAATACCTCGAACGGGCAAAGGCGCGGCTCGCCATCGTCGTGCCGCTGACGCTGGCGCTGATCTTCCTGCTGCTCTACCTCAACTTCGGCAGGTTGACCGAGACGTTGATCGTGATGCTGTCGCTCCCTTTCGCGCTGGTCGGAGGCATCTGGCTGATGTGGTGGCTGGGATTCAACGCCTCGGTGGCGGTCGCCGTCGGCTTCATCGCGCTGGCGGGCGTGGCGGCGGAGACGGGCGTGATCATGCTGATCTACCTTGACCAGGCGCTGCGTGAACAGCGGGAGGCGTGCGAGCGAGAGGGCCGCAAATTCGGCCGAGCCGATCTGAACCGGGCCATCATGGTCGGCGCGGTCGAGCGCGTGCGTCCCAAGATGATGACCGTCGTCGCCATCATTGCAGGCCTCCTTCCCATCCTCTGGAGCACGGGCGCGGGATCGGAGATCATGCAGAGGATCGCCGTGCCCATGATCGGCGGGATGGTGTCGTCGACCCTGCTCACTCTGATCGTCATCCCCGCCGTTTACGGCCTCATCAAAGGGGTCGGCTTGGCGAGAACCGCAAAACCCCAACCAACCGCGCCGGAAACCGTTTCCGCGCAAGCACTGAAAGGAGCATGAACATGAAACGTAGAGAGTTCATTGCGGCGCTCGCCGCCACTGTCGCCCTCCCGGCCGCCCGGGCATTCGCAGCTGCGGAGCCGGACGTGTTCACCGTCTACAAGGACCCGAACTGCGGCTGCTGCTCACTCTGGGCAGACGCCTATAAACAAGCGGGGTATCGGGTCGAGATCGTCAAGGAGCGCGACCTGATCTCCTTTAAGCAGAAGCTTGGCGTGCCGCTCGACATCCAGGGCTGCCACACCGCTGTCTACCGGGGCCAATTCCTCGAGGGCCATGTACCGCTGGAGGCTGCGCGCATGCTCGAGACAAGGACAGACCTCGCCGGACTGGTCGTGCCCGGCATGCCTTCTGGATCGCTCGGCATGGGCAACGATCCGTCGGCATCCTATGACGTGATCGGCGTCGGCAGGGACGGAAAGACGTCGGTGTTCTTGGAGGTTCGGCCGAAAGCTTGACTTGATCAGCCAGCGAGTACGGCCGCGAGCGCTTCGCGGCCGCTAGCCTTGGTGCTGTGCCTACGCGGGCTGGCTCAGGCCTTTGACAACGACCATCGCCACTCTGTTATTTCGGGCATGTCCTGTCCGTTCGCGCGAATGTAGGCGGAATGCTCGACAAGCTTCGCTTCCACAAATCGGGCGAACTGATCGCGGCCACCGGCGAGCTTGTCGACACGGTCGACGACCGCCTTGGCGAGGTGGAAACGGTCGATCCCATTCAAAACGGCCATGTCGAAGGGCGTCGTGGTGGTGCCCTCCTCCTGAAACCAATGTCACCGCAAAGTAACCGCCGATCAGCGCTGTGTGGACTGGACTTCTCTGGTACGTGCCGAGAACGAAGTTGCCCGCGAGGACTGCGACGGCAACGAAGCGAAGCAGCTCGCTCCCGAAAGCCCTCAAGGAGACTTGGGCACCTGCCGGTATCGGATGGGCGACGTGATGCGCTGAATGGGTGGACATGTGTTCTCCCTGCCTGCGAGGCCGTGACGTTGGACGCCGTTTCGTCTGCGGGAGATGGAGGCCCTGCCTAGGACTTGAACCTGGATCGGCTGCGAACGATGCAGCTGCTCTGGCGTTGAGCTACTAGGGCCGAGAGCTATATATCGCTCCGATCCGCCTCTTCCGCAAACGGATCGTGGCATTAACGTTACCTTCAGACGGTGGCGACGCCGAACTTCCTGCCTTCCTTGGTGGGCGTGGAGTCGACTTTGCCCTTTCCCTCCGCGAAGCCTTCGATGATCGGGCAGTCGGGGCGGTGGTCACCGTGACAATTGTTCACCAGGTGCTTCAGCGTCTTCGTCATCTCGGCGATCGCGGCGGCCTTGCGCTCCAGCTCGGCCACCTGTTCTAGAGCGATCGCCTTGACGTCGGCGCTGGCCCTTGAGCGGTCACGCCAGAGAGCCAGCAGCGTCTTCATCTGCTCGACCGAGAAGCCGAGGTCTCGCGCCCGGCGGATGAAGCGCAGGGTGTGGATGTCGTTTTCCGTATAGGTGCGGTAGCTCGAATCCGTGCGGTGAGCGGGTTTGATGAGCCCGATTTGCTCGTAGTACCGGATCATCTTGGACGAGACCCCGGACGCCTTGCTTGCTTCGCCGATATTCATGTTCGTCTCCTTGGAAGATGGAGGCCCGGGCCGACGTCGGTCCGGGCGTGTTGCTTCAAACGGTCCGAAACGTCCGCAGCCTCAGCGCGTTCGCCAGTACGAACACGCTCGACATACCCATCGCGGCTGCGGCGAGTACCGGGGACAGCAACGTGCCGTTGACCGGATAGAGTACGCCCGCTGCGACGGGGATCAGGACCACGTTGTAGGCGAAGGCCCAGAACAGGTTCTGCTTGATGTTGCGGATCGTCGCCTGGCTCAGCGCGATGGCGCGCGGCACCCCGGTGAGTTCGCCGGACATCAGGACGACATCGGCGCTTTCGATGGCGATGTCGGTCCCGGTGCCGACGGCGAGGCCGACATCCGCTTCCGTCAGCGCCGGCGCGTCGTTGATGCCGTCGCCGATGAAGGCCACTTTGCGTCCGCCTTCGCGAAGACGCTTCACGGCGTCGACCTTGCCGTCCGGCAGGACTTCTGCGACGATCTCGTCGATGCCAAGCTGAGCCGCGACGGCGCGAGCGGTGTAGCCGTTGTCGCCCGTGATCATGGCTACCTTCAGCCCGAGAGCGTGCAGTGCCGCAATCGCCTCCGGCGTGGTGTCCTTGATGGGATCAGCGACGGCAATGACGGCGGCCAACTTGCCGTCGACGGCCGCATAGAGCGGCGAGCGGCCGAGAGTGCCCAGCTCTTCCGCGCGGGCCGTGAGACCAGAGACGTCAATGCCGGAGGCTGTCATAGCCCGGTCGGCACCGACCAGAACCGACTTGCCGTCGACGACTCCGCTGACTCCGAAACCCGGCTTGGCGTCGAACTCGGCCACATCCGCCAGGCCGATACCTTGGCCCTTTGCCCCTGTGACGATGGCTTCCGCAATCGGGTGCTCGGAACGGGACTCGACGCTGGCGACCAGGCGCAGGACCTCGGCCTTACCGAAGCCGTCTGCGACATCAAAATCCGTCAGCTCAGGCCTGCCCTTGGTGAGGGTGCCTGTCTTGTCAAGCGCCACGACCTCGACGTCGCGCAGGCTCTGCAGTGCCTCGCCCTTGCGGAAGAGGATGCCGAACTCAGCCGCGCGGCCCGTGCCGACCATGATCGAAGTTGGGGTGGCGAGTCCCATCGCGCATGGGCAGGCGATGATCAGGACGGCGACGGCGTTGACGAGCGCGTAGGTCAGCGCATGGTCCGGGCCCAGCGCCAGCCACGCGGCGAAGGTGATGGCCGCCGCCGCGATGACGGCCGGCACGAACCAGCCCGTCACCTTGTCGACCAGTGCCTGGATCGGCAGCTTCGAGCCCTGGGCGGCTTCGACCATACGGATGATCTGGGCGAGCAGCGTGTCCCCACCGATCTTGGTCGCCTGGAAGGTGAATGAGCCAGTCTTGTTGATGGTGCCGCCGACGACTTCGGAGCCGACGGCCTTCTTCACCGGGACGGGTTCGCCCGTGATCATCGACTCGTCGACATAGGAGTCACCGTCGATGACGGTTCCGTCGACCGGGACCTTCTCGCCCGGCCGGATTCGGACGGTGTCGTTGCGGCGGACGTCCGCCACCGGGACCTCCTCGAAGTCCCCGGCGCGCTGGACGAAAGCGGTCTTGGGCTGGAGGCCGATGAGATGCTTGATCGCCTGGCTGGTCTTGCCTTTGGCGCGCGCCTCAAGGAACCGGCCGAGCAGGATCAGCGTGACGATGACGGCGGCCGCCTCGTAATAGACGTTCTCCGTCCCCTCCGGCAGCAGTTCGGGGAAGAAGGTGGCGATGACGGAATAGCCGTATGCCGCCGTCGTGCCGAGAACTACGAGCGAGTTCATGTCCGGCGTCCAGCGGACAAGGTTGGGAACGCCCTTCTGGAAGAAGCGCAGGCCGGGTCCGAACAAGACAAACGAAGCCAGCGCGAACTGGAGGTAGCGGTTCTCCTCCATGCCGATGGTCTCCATGACCAAGACATGGATGGCGGGAATGAAGTGCGATCCCATCTCGAGGACGAAGAGCGGCAGAGTGAACACCGCGGCGAAGGCGAGCGACAGAACGAGCGACCTCAGCTCCAGCGCCTTGCGGTCCGGCCCGGTGCCCACCGTCTCCTCGCGCGGATGGACGATGTCGTATCCGGCTTTGCGGACCGCGCCCTCGAGCGCGGAAACATCGCCGCCCGTGAAACGGATGGTGGCCTTCTCGGTCGCGAGGTTGACGGAGGCGTCAAGCACACCCGGCACAGCAGACAGCGCCTTCTCGACGCGGCGGACACATGACGCGCACGTCATGCCTTCGATCTGCAGTTCGCGGGTCTCGATGCGGGGTTCGTATCCAGCCTTCGAGATCGCCTGGATCACGGCGTCGGCTACGGCCGGATCGCTGTAGGAAACGGTGGCGCGTTCGGTGGCCAAGTTCACGTTGGCGGCCTGCACGCCGGGCACTGCGGCGATGGCCTTCTCGACGCGGCGGACGCAGGACGCGCATGTCATTCCGTCGATGCCGAACTCGGCCCAGGAGGTGTCGGAGCTTTGCGGTTCAGTCTTCTTGAGTGCAGTCATGGGATGGTCCCTTTCACGAACTGCACAGATAGATAATCCTTCCAAGCTTGGTAAGGTCAAGCGTCAGTCTGCGGAATTTTTCAGACGCCCTGACGATTGCCTGAAGACCGTTTGCTGCGAACCGCGAGTTCCCGATAGAGCGCCTCCGGAGACACGCCGATCTCCTCGGCGATGTTCTTCCAAAGTCCCTTTTCCGGCAAGCCGTCCTCGTTCCAGGCGAGCCAGAAGTCGAACCGTTCGGAGACGGTCCGGAGCGACATGAGTTCGGCCCTGCGCCTCGCCGCCTGGAGCTGGTGCGACATGGCGGCCGCCCAGGCCCGGCAGAAGCCGATGTCGGTGTCGAGAAGGCG
>JAGRLJ010000296.1 GCA_020441805.1 Rhizobiaceae bacterium | reverse complement strand
CTCGGCCTATGCGCCGCTCTCCGGCGTCATCGTCTCCGAAAAGGTCTGGCGCATCCTCGAACAGGGTTCGGACGAATTCGGCGCGATCGGCCATGGCTGGACCTATTCATCGCATCCGCTCTGCACGGCGGCCGGCATGGCCAATCTCGACTATATCGACGAGCACGACCTGGTGACCAATGCGCGCGAGGTCGGCGCCTATTTCAACGGCGCGCTCACCGAGGCGCTCGGCGGCCATCCGATCGTCGGCGAGGTTCGCGGCGAGGGCATGCTGGCCGCGATCGAATTCGTCAGGGACCGCGACGACCGCGTCTTCTTCGACGCGTCGGACAAGGTCGGCATCCGCATCGCCGCCGCCCTGCTCCAGCGCGGCGTGATCGGCCGGGCGATGCCGCAGGGCGACATTCTCGGCTTCGCCCCGCCGCTCTGCCTGACGCGGGACGAGGCCGACGTGATCGTGGCCGCCGCCAGGGGCGCGGTCGAGGAGGTCGCGGCCGGGCTCTGATGCCCGGCCCGGCGGGGCCGCCTATTCGAAGGCGGCCCGGATGCGCGGCATGGCCCGTTCGGCGAACAGCCTGAGGAAACGCCCCTGGTCGGGACCGGGCGCGTGGAAGACGAGATGCCGGAAGCCGAGCTCGACATAGGGGCGCAACGCCTCGATCAGCGGCTCGACGGCATCGCAGACGATCCAGCGGCTGGCGGCGCGTTCGAGCGGCAGCGCATCGGCCAGCCGCTCCATCT
Organism: Rhizobiaceae bacterium; assembly: GCA_020441805.1. Lineage (GTDB taxonomy): Bacteria > Pseudomonadota > Alphaproteobacteria > Rhizobiales > Rhizobiaceae > Rhizobium_E. The sequence continues at coordinate 2,095 of JAGRLJ010000296.1, read as the reverse complement.
CCACCGGATCCTCGACGCCCATCTTCTCCTCGGCGGAGAGGGCGAGCGCCGCCCAGAAGCGCGTATTGGCGAGCGCTGCGTCGCGGTCGGTGTCGAAGGAGACCTTCATCTCGATCATCAGGTCGAGCCCTTCCATCCCGACCCCGGCGGCCTTGCGGCCCCTTTCGAGATTCGGCAGCAGGGTCTCGCGGTAGAGGTCGGGATTCTTGCCGCTCGTGCAGATGAAACCGTCGCCGAGCTCACCGGCCATGAAGGCCGCCTTGGGGCCCGAGGCGCCCATATAGATCGGCACCGGTTTTTCCGGCCGGTCGTAGATCGTCGCGTTCTCGGTCCGGTAATAGGGGCCGTGATGGCTGACGCGTTCCTCGGTCCATAGCCGGCGCATGAGGGCGACCGCCTCGCGCAGCCGGCCCTCGCGCTCCCTGAAGCCCGGCCAGTCGAGGCCGGTGGACGGCACCTCGTTGAGCGATTCGCCGGTGCCGACGCCGAGCACGATGCGCCCGGGATGGAGCGCGCCGAGGGTGGCCACCGCCTGGGCGACGATCGAGGGATGGTATCGGAAAGTCGGCGTGACGACGCTGGTGCCGATGGTTATCCGCCGCGTGCGTTCCCCGAGCGCCGCCATCCAGGCGAAGGAAAACGGCGCATGGCCGCCGGTATGGCGCCAGGGCTGGAAATGATCGCTGACGAAACATGAATCGAAGCCCAGTTCCTCCGCGAGGACCGCATAGTCGAGGAGCTGGCGAGGCCCGAATTGTTCCGCTGACGCCTTGTAACCGAATCGAAGCACGTTGTTGTTCCCGCAAGGTTTGATGCCGCCGGATCATCGCATCCGCCGGCCGGGGAGAGTAGCCGCCGATCGTGCCGGGCGCATGGAGGAAATTCGGACGGCCCCTGCACCCGACGAATTTTCTTTTGAAAAGCGTCGCTCGCCGGCCGTATCTTTGGCAGGGCGCCTTCGCTAGGTTTGCGGCATGAGCGCGGGCGATCGGACACCGCCGCGACGAAGTGCCAGGAGTGACAAGACATGAAGATGGGCGTGCTGTTTCCGCAATTCGAGATCGGCACCGACACGCGGGACATCCGCGATTTCGCGGTGACGGCGGACGAACTGGGCTATACGCACCTGACGGCCTTCGACCAGATCATCGGCCTCAACAAGGCGAGCCGGCCCGACTGGACCTATGTCCACGACGCCGGGGACATGTTCCACGAGCTCTTCGTGCTCTTCGGCTATCTCGCCGCGATCACCAAAAACATCGATTTCGTCACCGGCGTCCTCGTCCTGCCGATGCGGGGAACCGCCCTCGTCGCCAAGCAGGCGGCGGAAGTCGACCTCCTGAGCGGCGGCCGCCTTCGCCTCGGCGTCGGCGTCGGCGTCAAGCCCGACGAATTCGAGGCCTGCGGCGAGGAATTCGGCAATCGCGGCAAGCGCATGGACGAGCAGATCGACCTGCTCCGCAAGCTCTGGAGCGCGGACCTGATCGACTACGAGGGCAAATATCATCGCGTCAGGGACGGCGGCATCAACCCGCTGCCGGTGCAGCGTCCGATCCCGATCTGGATCGGCGGCGTCTCCGAAGCCGCCATCAAGCGCGTCGGCCGGCTCGGCGACGGCTGGCTGCCCAACTTCCAGGCCGACGATACCGGCCGGCGCGGCATCCAGGCGATGCGCGAGGTCGCGGTCGCCCATGGCCGCGACCCCGACAGGATCGGTATCGAGGCGACGATGACCATCATCGACCGCTCCTATGCCGAACTGCGCGAGGAAATCGAGGAATGGCGCGCCATCGGCGCCACCCATATCACCGTCAACACCATGCCCGAACGCTGGGTCGAGGAAGAAAAGCGCTGGAACAAGGCCGATATCGGCGGTCTCGTCGATCCGCGCGCGCATATCGACGCCATCCGGCGCTTCCGCGACGCGCTGCCGGACTATTTCTGATCCCATGCCGGTTTTCGATCGCACCGAATTCATGGGGCGCATCGCCCGGGTGAAGGCGCGGATGCGGGCCGCGGGCATCGACCTGCTCGTGGCCGCGGACCCCGCCGGCATGAATTACCTGACGGGCTATGACGGCTGGTCCTTCTATGT
>JAGRLJ010000295.1 GCA_020441805.1 Rhizobiaceae bacterium | reverse complement strand
ACCACCGATTCGGCGGTGCGCATCACTCATCTGCCGACCGGTATCGTGGTGACGAGCTCGGAGAAATCCCAGCACCAGAACCGCGCCAGGGCGATGCAGGTGCTGCGTTCGCGCCTTTTCGACATCGAGCGGCAGAAGGCCGACAGCGCCCGCTCCGCCGACCGCAGGTCGCAGGTCGGCTCGGGCGACCGCTCCGAGCGCATCCGCACCTACAATTTCCCGCAGGGCCGGCTGACCGACCATCGCATCAACCTGACGCTCTATTCGCTCGACCGGATCATGGAGGGCGATATCGGCGAGGTCGTCGACGCGCTGATCGCCGACCATCAGGCGGCCGAACTGGCGCGGCTGGGCGAGGCCGGATGACCACGCTCGACGCGATGATGGCCCATATCCGGAACCGCTTCGCGGTCGCCGGCATCGAGGATCCCATGGCCGAGGCGCGCATCCTCGTCGGCGGCCTCCTGGGGCTCGCGCGGACGGATTTCATCACACGCGGCGGAGATCGTCTCGCACTTGAGGACGAGGCCCGCATCCATGACGCGGCAGGCCGTCGCACGCGCGGCGAGCCGCCCTACCGCATCCTCGGACGGCGGGAATTCTACGGCCTCGACCTCACTCTTTCCAGGGATACGCTCGAACCGAGGCCGGATACGGAAGTGCTGGTCGATCTCGTCCTGTCGCTGCTCGGCGACCGCAGGGATACCGCCCTCGACATTCTCGATCTCGGGACAGGCACAGGCGCGGTCTGCCTGGCGCTCCTGTCGCGATTGCCGCATGCGAAAGGCACCGGAACGGACCTCGCCGGGGGCGCGCTTGCCACGGCGGCCGCAAATGCCGCGCTCAACGGCCTGTCGGACCGATTCGCCACCCTCCGGAGCGACTGGTTCGCCGCCGTCGGCGGTCTCTACGATATCGTCGTCTCCAATCCGCCCTATATCCGGTCGGCGATCGTGCCGGCGCTCGACCGGGAGGTGCGCGAGCACGACCCGCTTCTGGCGCTCGACGGCGGCGATGACGGTCTCGACGCCTATCGCGCCATCGCCGCAGGCTGCCGCGCTCACCTGAAACCGCATGGCTTCGTGGCCGTCGAGACCGGTTTCGACCAGAAAGCGGAGGTACGAAAGGTGTTCGACTCGGCGGGCTTCCGGGAAATCGCCGCCGCAAAAGACCTCTCGGGCCATGACCGCGCCCAGGTTTTCGACATGAAAATCTGAATCTTTCGCCCAAAAGAAGCTTTTTTCTTATGCGACAGCAAGAAAGGGCTTGGAATCAGGGGCGAAGCGTTCTACGTTCCAGGCTAAGCACCGGGCGGCATCCCTAGAAGTAACTTCGACGATGGTTTGCCGGGCTTTGGGGTATCTCAAAACAAATTGCCGGTTTGAACGGACCTGGTGCGGGACTCTGGATTTTTGGATTTGATTCCGGGATCATCGGCGTCCGGTGACATTGCTGCGGATTCGGCGCGACCGAATATTTGCAGGATTGCACCCGACGACGACAGTGAAAAGCCGGAAACTCTCGGGTGAGTGATTGATGAGGCCTGGACAGCAGAAGCAGCGCGGCCGCGGCCGCAATGGTGGCGGCGGAAACCAGAACAATAACAACAACCAGCAGCGCAAGGGACAGAACCCGCTGACGCGGACCTATGACAGCTCCGGACCGGACGTGAAGATTCGGGGGACCGCCCAGCATATCGCCGAAAAATACATGGCGCTGGCGCGCGACGCCACGAGCTCGGGAGACCGCGTGATGGCGGAAAACTACCTGCAGCACGCCGAACATTACAATCGCATCATCGCCGCCGCCCAGGCCATGTTCCAGGAGCGCTACCAGCGCGACGACCGGGCCGAACAGTCGGACCGGGACGAGGACGAGGTCGAGGCGGTCCAGCCGCAGCAGCAGCCCGAGGTCGAGGCCGAGGCGCCGCAGCCGGTCGCGGCCCAGCCGGTCGTCGCCCAGCCGGCCCCGGCCATCGACGAGAACACACCGCAGCCGGTCTTCGACGAGACGCCGGCCGAGGTGCAGATCGAGCAGGAAGCGGCGGCCGAGCAGTCCGAACGCACGCCGGCACGCCGGCGCAGCAATGCCGGCCGTCCGCGCCGCCAGCCGCGCCAGCCAAGGGACGCCGCGCCGGCCGAGACTGCCGCCGCGGCCGAGCCCGCCGAGGCCCCGCACCAGGAGATCTCGGACGTCGCCTTCAGCTTCGAGGGCCCCTTCGGCCGCTACGACCAGTTCCAGCTGCAGCGCG
>JAGRLJ010000294.1:4456-14156 GCA_020441805.1 Rhizobiaceae bacterium | reverse complement strand
GCCGTATCCTCGACCGTGACGGACCAGAGACCGCCTTCGCGGCGGGCGGAGGTCACTTTGGTGCGGGTACGGATCTCGGCGCCGCGATCGGCGGCGTCCCGGGCATTGAGCGCGACGAGGCGCGCATCGTTGACCCAGCAATCGGAATATTCGAAGGCCCTGCGGAAGCCGGGTTTGAGCGGCCGGCCAGCCGGATCGCTTTCGAGATTGAGCACCCTCGTCGCCGGAAGTGCCTTGCGGCCGCCGATATGGTCGTAGAGGAAAAGACCGAGGCGGATGAGCCAGGCCGGCCGCATCGCCCTGTGCAGCGGCAGCACGAAGCGCAGCGGCCAGATGATATGCGGGGCCATGGACCAAAGGATCTCGCGCTCCATCAGCGCCTCCCGCACCAGCCGGAACTCGTAATGTTCCAGATAGCGCAGTCCGCCATGGATCAGCTTGGTGGAGCCGGACGAGGTGCCCGAGGCGAGATCCTTCATTTCGGCGAGGAAGACGGAAAAGCCGCGGCCGACGGCATCACGCGCTATGCCGCAGCCATTGATGCCGCCGCCCGCGATAAAGATGTCGTAGACCTCGTCCGTCATTCGCTCAGTCCCCCTTCGCAACGCAACAAAATATTGCATTTGCGAACCTGGGCGCATTCAAAACGAAATCAAAACGAATGTCAATCGAAAACGATTGATCGCAAAAGTTCCTGCGCGAACCGGACGAAAACGTCCTTCTCTATTGAAATCATGAGCTTTTGCTGGTCTCGATCAACTGGACATCGTTCTCGCGACAGATCTTTCGGATGCTGTCCGGCAGGCAGCGATCGGTCACGAATGTGCGCATCTGCGAGAGATGAGCGATGCGTACGGGGGCCGTGCGCTCGAACTTCGTCGAATCGGAGACGAGAATCACATGTCGGGCATTGGCGATGATGGCCTGCGCGACCTTCACCTCGCGGAAATCGAAGTCGAGCAATGCGCCGTCATCATCGATCGCCGAGGCGCCGATGACGGCGTAATCCACCTTGAACTGGCGGATGAAATCGACGGCGGCCTCGCCGACAATGCCGCCGTCGGTGCCGCGCACCACGCCGCCGGCTATCACCACCTCGAACTGTGGATAGATTCGCAACTTATTGGCAACATTGATATTATTGGTGATGATCATCAACCGGCCGTGATCGAGCAGCGCCTGACCCACGGCCTCGGTCGTGGTGCCGATATTGACGAAGAGCGAGGCATTGTCCGGGATGAGGGCGGCGGCGGCGCGACCGATGGCGTCTTTTTCCTGCGCCGCGATCTGACGGCGCTGTTCATATTGCATGTTCTCGGTGCCGGAGGGAAAGACCGCGCCGCCATGGATGCGGTTGAGCAGCTTCTTCTGGCAGAGGTCGTTGAGGTCCTTGCGGACCGTCTGCGGCGTGACCTCGAAGCGGGTGGCGAGTTCCTCGACCAGCACTTTGCCCTGGGTCCGGGCGATGTCGAGGATTTCCTTGTGACGGGGAAGAATGAACATTCGTTTTGGCCAATCGATGTTTCGTCCCTACGATAGAACGAAAAAAACGAAAGTAAAGCGGTGCCGCCATGGGCGGGCGCCGGCGGATATCAGGACTTGTCGATCGGCTTCGAACGAAGGCGCATCACGGTTTCGCGCTCGGCGCGCTTGGAGGCGACCGGCGGCAGGCCGCGGGCGATCTGGCCCAGATCCTCGAGCATGAGCTTGCCGATATTCCGCAGCGCCGAGGTCAAGGCGCCGGCGCGATGGGCGGAGAAGAGGATATTGGGCACTGTCCGGATCGGATCGTCGGCCGCGACGGGCTCTTCGGGAAACACGTCGGTTGCGACAAGGATGCGGCCGGATCCCGCCGCCGATTTGAGCGCCTCGAAATCCGCCACGGCGGCGCGGCTGAGCAGAATGAGCTTCGCGCCCTTCTGCATCAGGCCGAGCTTTCCGGCATCGAGAAGATGGGCGTTCTCGGTGGTGATCGTGGCGACGACGAAGACGAACCGGCTTTGCGACAGAACCTCGTCGAGGCTTGCCGGCATGACGCCCAGGCGTTCGAGCACGCCGTCCGGCAGCCAGGGATCGAAAGCGCGGATCCGGGGCTGGAAGCCCGCGAGCAGCTTGTGGACGGCACGGCCGAGATCGCCGAAGCCGACGAAGCCGACATCGGCGCCGGCGAGCAGTTCGGCATCCGCATTGCCTTCGAGGCCGTAGAGTTCCTGGCCGGCCACGAAGTCCCCATGCGCGGAATGAATGCCGCGCGCCAGTGACAGCGCCATGCCGACGCCCATTTCGGCCACGGGCGCCGCGAAGACGGAACTGGGAGCGATCACGTGAATGCCACGGTGGAAACAGGCTTCGTAATCGACATTGGGGAGGAAGTTGGTTTCGACATTGACGATGCAGCGCAGCTTCGACGCCTGGTCGAGCCGCGTCTTTTCCATCGGCTGCTGGCTGATCACGACATCGGCTGTCGGAAGATATCTGTCATAGAAGGCTTCGCGGTCCTCGCCGTTCCATGTCACGACATCATAGGTCGAGAAGAATTTTTCCCTGTCCGCGGCGGTGAAGATATCTTCGGCCGCGCGGGGCTCGGGATCGAAAATGATGCGCATGACGTCCTCCCGTTGGATATTGCGCCGACTTTTAAGCATCCTGCCGTCGATGAACAGGCGCGCGGGCGCGCATCTGCTATGCTTTCAATGGGTAACTCCGCGCTTGCGGATGATTGCCGCCTTCCCGATAGTGGAGTTGGATGAAAGCAGCCGGAGAATTGACATGAGGACTGTCGATGTCGCGACGCTCAAGGCCATCGTTGCGGAGCGCGGACGGGAGGGGCGATCCATAACCGCCATTGCCGGCCCGCCGGGCGCGGGGAAATCGACGCTGGCGGAGTCGCTGGCGGCGGCGCTCGAGGCCGACGAGCCCGGCTCGGCCGCCGTCTTTCCCATGGACGGCTATCATTTCGACGATCTCGTGCTGGTGCCGCGCGGCCTCCGTCCACGCAAGGGCGCGCCGGAAACGTTCGACGTCTCCGGCTTCGCCCATATGCTCGGACGGCTGCGGGCGAACCGGGACGCGGAGATCGCCGTGCCTGTCTTCGACCGTTCGATCGAAATCGCGCGGGCCGGGGCGCGGATGATCCCCCGCTCCGTTCGGCATCTGATCGTCGAGGGCAATTACATCCTGCTCGGCAGCGGCGAATGGCATCTGCTGCACAGGCATTACGATACGACGGTGATGATCGACGTGCCGGAAGAGGAACTGCGCCGGCGCCTTGCCGAGCGGTGGAAGGATCTCGACGCGGAGGCATTCGCCTTCAAGATGGATGTGAACGATATGCCGAACGGCCGACTGGTCCGCACCGAAAGTATCATGCCGGAATTCGTCGTCCGGCAATGACCGGAACGGAAAAGGCCACCCGGGCGGGGTGGCCTTCACATGCGGTTTTGGCAAAGGGCCGGTGGCGGCCGGTCCTCGGCAATCAGGCGGCGCTGAGGTTGCCTGCGGCCGACTTGCCGGTGCGGCGGTCGGGCAGAACCTCGAAATTGATTTTCTGGCCTTCATTGAGCGTGGTCATGCCAGCGCGCTCGACGGCGGAGATATGGACGAAAACGTCCGGGCCGCCGTTGTCGGGCTGGATGAAGCCGAAGCCCTTCGTCGCGTTGAACCACTTTACGGTGCCAGTGTTCATCTGGGGGTATCCTTGTAGAGTCATAGTTTGGAGTGCCGGCCGAAGGCTGGCGTGGGTATCGATAAATTCGTGGGGAAGAGGTGGCCGGGCCTTATCCGAAGCATAAACTCGAAGAGCTGAGCCAAGCCAATCGGCCTTCAAAACAATCGACGCGGAAGGTTTGGCAGAGTTCACCGAATTTTACAACCCGTTAACGCCACTAAATTTTGTCGCCGGAATCCGAAGGTTTTCCGATCCTTATGCGCTCGCGCATGACGAGTGCCCCGTTGGTTCAGACCGGAGCATCCGGCCGCATCAACCCTTCCGTCTTGAGGTCCGTCCAAAGTGCCGGAGGAATCGCGCGGCCGAGAATATCGCGATTGGCGCGAACTTCCCCGACGCTTTGCCCGCCCGGAATGACGGACTGGACGGCGGGGTGCCGGAGCGGAAAGTTGAGCGCCGCCTCGATCATCCTCACGCCATGGCGCGCGCAGACGGCATCGATCCTCCGGACCCGGTCGATGACCTCCTTCGGCGCATCGGAATAGTTGTATTGCGCATCGTCCGACGGACCGCGCGCCAGGATGCCGGAATTGTAGGGTCCGCCGAGCACGATGCCGATGCCGCGCCCGGTGCAAAGCGGCAGGAAGCTTTCGAGCGCGCCCTGTTCCAGCAGCGTGTAGCGGCCGGCAAGCAGGAAAAGGTCGAAATCGCCGCGCCGGGCGAGGGTTTCGCAGACCTGCCATTCGTTGATGCCGCCGCCGAAGGCCTTGATGACGCCCTGGTCGCGCAGCGACAGCATGGCGTAATAGCCGCTCCGCATGAATTCCTCGATGCGGGCATCGGAGGCTTCCTTGCTGCCATGGGTGAAGATGTCCACGTCGTGAACGAACAGGATGTCGAACCGGTCGAGTCCCGTCCGTTCGAGGGAAGCCTCGAAGGACCGCATCACGCCGTCATAGGAGTAGTCGTAGACTTCCTGCCGGGTCGGGGTGTCGAAGAACTTGCCGATTCCGGTCCGCTTCTCGGGCGCGCAGACCTTGAGCAGGCGGCCGGCCTTGGTCGAGATCACATAATCGTCTCGCAGCTTGCCGCGCAGGAAGTCGCCCACGCGGTTCTCCGACAGGCCGAGGCCGTAAAGCGGCGCGGTATCGAAATAGCGGCAGCCGGAATCCCAGGCGGCCTGAAGCGCGTCATGGGCTTCCCCGTCACCGATGGCCCGGTAGAGATTGCCGATCGGGGCGCTTCCGAAGCCAAGTTCGGTGAAGTCGATTCCGCCGTTTCCCAGCCGGTCCCAATGTCTGACCCTCATCGTCCGCTCCTCCCGCTCGCCGCCCGGATATTGCCGGATTAAAGACAGGCGCCGGACGGAAAGCAATTGTTTTTAATCGTGTTTCGAACGACAAGGGATGACAAGGGTATGGACTGATGGCAAAGTCGCCGCCGTCAATCGGGGAGGGATTTCGATTTTGAGCGAGAAGCTGAAGGCCATTTTCGGCGACAGGAAACCCGTGATCGCGATGGTTCATCTCGGCGCGCTGCCGGGTTCGCCGCTGTACGATCACGCGGGCGGTTTGGACGCGCTGGTCGAGGGCGCGCGCAAGGATCTCGCGGCGCTACAGGAGGCCGGCTTCGACGCCGTCATGTTCGGCAACGAAAACGACCGCCCCTATGAATTCAGCGTCGACACGGCCTCGACGGCGACCATGGCCTATGTCATCGGCCGGCTGAGAAGCGAGATCCGCATTCCCTTCGGCGTCAACGTTCTCTGGGATCCGGAGAGCTCGATCGCGCTTGCCGCCGCCACAGGCGCCGTCTTCGTGCGCGAGATCTTCACCGGCACCTATGCGTCCGACATGGGCCCCTGGACACCCAATGCCGGCCGGGCGATGCGCTACCGCGACCGTCTCGGTCGTCAGGACCTGGCGCTGCTCTACAATATTTCCGCCGAATTCGCCCATTCGCTGGACCAGCGCAGCGTCGCCGATCGCGCGCGAAGCGCGGTCTTCTCCTCCATCCCGGATGCGGTTCTCGTGTCCGGCGCGATCACCGGTGAGGCGGCCGATATGGGCGACCTCGAGGCGACTAAGAAAGCGCTGCCCGATACCTATGTCTTCGCCAATACCGGCGTGAAACATGCCACGGTGCGGGACACACTGACGATCGCCGACGGCGTGATCGTCGGCTCGTCCCTCAAGATCGATGGGCATACCTGGAATGCCGTCGACCCGGAGCGGGCCAAGGAGTTCATGCGGCTCGTGAAGATGGACAGGTGAGCGGATGCGCGCGCGGATCGGGTCTTCACTCGCCGACCTCATGATGATCCCCGGCCTCTCGGGTCATGAGGGCCGGGTTCGGCGCTATCTCAAGCAGGCTCTGAACGGGTTCGGCCTCCAGACCGCCACCGACCGGCTGGGCAATCTGATCGCGACCATGTCGGGGCGGGAAGGCGCGCCCTCGGTGATGCTTTTCACCCATATGGACCAGCTCGGCCTCGTCGTCCGCAAGATCGAGAGGAACGGGCTGGTCCGGGTCGAGCGGCTGGGCGGCGTGCCGGAGCGGGCGCTGGCGGCGCAGGCCGTTCTGTTTGCGATCGGCGAGGGCCGGGACGTGCCCGGCGTGATCGCCCACAAGTCGCACCATGCGACCGGCCAGGATGAGAAATACAAGGTCGTTCCCTATCAGGACATCTATATCGATGCGGGTTTCTCCAGCGCGGACGAGGTGCTTGCCGCCGGCATCGATATCGGCACGCCGGTGGTCTACAAGCCGCATGTGATGGAGCTTGCCGGCGGGCGCATCGCAGGCACTTCGGTCGATGACCGGGCGGGCTGCGCCGTGGTGCTGGAGGCCGCCCGGCAGCTTGCCGGCATGGCCGACCGCCCGGCCGTCCACATCGTGTTTTCGACCCTGGAGGAGTTCAACCTGCGCGGCGCCCTCACGGCGGCGCAGATGCTCAATCCGGATATTGCCATCCAGATCGACCTCATCCTGGCCTCCGATACGCCCGACATGGCCGGCCGGGGCGATGTGGTCATGGGCGGAGGGCCGGGCATGGGAATGTTCTCGTTCCACGGCCGGGGCACGCTGAACGGCACCATTCCGCATCCCGCATTGACGCGGCTGTTCGAGGATGTCGCGCGGCGCGACGGGATGCGGCTGCAAAAGAGCGCGCATATCGGCTGCCTCACCGATTCGTCCTATGTCCAGCTCGTCGGGCAGGGTGTCGCGTCGATCGATATGGGTTTCCCCATGCGCTATTCGCATTCGGCGCTCGAACTTTGCGATCTCGGCGATCTGGAGGAGTTGACGCGGTTGCTCGTTGCGGGGATTTCGAGCATCGGAACGGATTTCAGCCTCGACCGGGATGATTTCGAACAATGACGGGGGCCGGTGTCGAGAGCCTGTCCCGGAATGTTGGAGAGAGGTCTCGATGACGTCCGGCGGGCTTTATCTCGGCATCGATATCGGTACTTTCGAATCCAAGGGTGTGCTGGTCGACGGGGCGGGCGAGATCGTCGCGCAGGCGGCGCGGCCGCACCGGATGCTGGTGCCGCAGGCGGGCTGGGCCGAGCACGATCCCGAACGCGACTGGTGGGGCGATTTCTGCTTTCTCTCGCGCAGGTTGATCGCGGATGGCGGCATCGATCCGCGCACGATCCGCGCCGTCGGCACGTCGGCCATCGGACCCTGCATGCTGCCCGTGGATGCGGCGGGCAACCCGCTGATGAACGGCGTGCTCTATGGCGTCGATACACGGTCGGCCCGGGAAGTGGACGAGCTCACGGCGCGGATCGGCGCGGAGCGCATCCTGGATATCTGCGGCAATGCGCTCACTTCGCAATCGGTGGGGCCGAAGATCCTCTGGCTGAAGAACAACCGGCCGGACATATATGCGAAGGCGGCGAAATTCGTCACATCCACCACCTTCATCGTGCAAAGGCTGACCGGCGTCTGCGTAGTCGATCATTACACGGCGGCCAATACGTCGCCGCTCTATGACGTGGGCCAGCTTGCCTATACCGACGCGCTTGCGCCGGAGATCGCACCGCTGGAAAAATTGCCGGATCCGGCCTGGAGCACCGACATTGCCGGCCACGTGACGGCCCGGGCGGCGGAGGCGACGGGCCTCGCCGAGGGCACGCCGGTGATCTGCGGCACGATCGATGCCAGCGCCGAGGCCTTCTCCGTCGGCGTGCTGTCGCCGGGCGACATGATGGTGATGTATGGATCGACGATCTTCATCATCCAGCTCACGGATGCGCGTGTGCGCGATGCCCGCCTGTGGTACGCGCCCTGGATGTTTTCGGGCGAGCATGCGTCGATGTCGGGTCTTGCGACCTCCGGGACGCTGACTCACTGGTTCCGTGACGAGATCGCCAGGGAGCTCGATCCCGCGACCGCCTTCGCGGCACTGGCGGAGGAGGCGGCCGGCTCGCCGCCGGGCGCCAACGGGCTCGTCATGCTGCCCTATTTCTCTGGCGAGCGGACACCGATCCACGATCCCCATGCCAAGGGCACGCTCTTCGGGCTCAATCTCACCCATAAGCGCGGCGATATCTATCGCGCGCTGATCGAGGGCATCGCCTATGGCACCAACCATATTTTCGAGACCTATGCCGAGGCGGGCGCCGCGCCGAGGCGGCTGATGGCAGTGGGCGGCGGCACGAAGAACCGCCTCTGGCTGGAGGCGACGTCGCATGTCTCGGGTCTCGCGCAGCTTCTCGCGCGCCGTACGATCGGCGCTTCCTATGGCAATGCCTGCCTCGCCGCGATCGGCGTCGGCGATATCGACCGGGCGGCGATCGGACGCTGGAACCCCGTGGAAGGCGAGATCGCGCCCGTGCCCGACCCGGCCTATGCGCGGAACTATCGGATATTCAAGGCGCTTTATACAGGCACGAAGCACCTGATGGCGGAGCTCGACAAGTAGTTCCTGGAGATTGCAGGCCGGTGTGGATCGGACGGGCTTGTCAACATGCGCGAAACGATCCGTTCTTTTCTACGGGCATTGCGGAACAGTTGCCAGCCACATAAATTCCGCTCATTCAACATGAGGGAGTCGTCCTATGTCCAAGCCCAAGATCGCCATCATCATCGGTTCAACCCGCGACAGCCGTTTCGGTGAGAAGCCGGCCAAATGGATATATGAAATCGCCGCCGCCCGGGACGATCTCGATGTCGAGATCGTCGATCTCAAGGACTGGCCTCTGCCTTTCTTCAACGAGGTCGCTTCCAACGCCTGGGCGCCGACGCAGAACGAGGTCGGCCAGCGCTGGCAGAAGAAGGTGGCGGAATTCGACGGCTATATCTTCGTCACGCCTGAATATAACCGGTCGATACCGGCCGCGCTCAAGAACGCGCTCGATTTCTCCTATCCGGAGTGGAACAAGAAGGCAGCCGCCGTGGTCGGCTACGGCAGCGTCGGCGGTGCGCGCGCCGTCGAGCATCTCCGCACCATCGCGATCGAGCTTCAAATGGCGCCGACCCGTTCGGGCGTTCATATCCAGGGCGCGGATTTCTTCGCTGCCTGGCAGCAGGGCAAGGACCTGCGCGAGTTTCCCCATCTCGAGCCCAATGTGAAGACCATGCTCGATGAGCTCGCCTGGTGGACCGCGGCGCTCAAGACCGCCCGCGAGGCCGACAGGGCCGCGTGATCCCGTCGACATCGATATCCCGATGGTTTCGCGGCGCCGGGCTACCGGCGCCGCCTTCGTATCCGGCAGATTTTCCGGGCCTGTTTGTCTGGCGGCGTTACTTGACGCTGCCCGCCGTCATTCCCTTGATGATGTAGCGCTCCAGGAAAATGCCGATCACGACGAGGGGCGCGATCGCGGCGCAGGAAAGCGCGGCCATCGACCACCAGCTGATGCCCTGCGAGCCGGTCTGGCTCGCCACCATGACCGGAATGGTCTTGCCATGCGTCGCCGTCAGCAGGGCGGCGAAGAAATACTCGTTCCAGCATAGAACCAGCGACAGGATGAAGGCGGCGACCATGCCGGGCGCGGCGAGGGGCAGCACGATCCGGAGAAAGGC
>JAGRLJ010000294.1:1939-4360 GCA_020441805.1 Rhizobiaceae bacterium | reverse complement strand
GGAAGCACCATCAGCGTGTAGAGCATGATCAGGCCGATGGTCGAATCGAGCAGCGCGAGCTCGCGATAGAGCGCGAGGAACGGCAAGGCGAGGACGACCGGCGGCAGGATGAGCTGCGACAGGAAGAAGAAGGAGATGTCCTTGTTGCGCATCCAGCCGATCTTGTAGGCGAAGCGCGACAGGCCGTAAGCGGCGAGCGAGCCGAGAATGACGGCGAGCAGCGAGGCGCTCACCGAGGTCACCACGCTGTTGAGGAAACGTCCCAGGAATTCGTTGCGCACCGTCGACGGCCGGACGATCGAATCGGGCGACAGGCCGAGCGAACGCCAGCCGAGCCAGTTCGGCTTATAGTCGAGCCAGGGCACGATCGCGCCCTTCTGCACGTCCTTGGCGACCTTGAAGGAGGTCGTGACCGTCCAGTAGATCGGGAACAGGCAGACGAGCGTCCAGAGCGACAGCGCGCCATAGATGAAGATACGGGAGAGGTCGAATCTCCGTTCGGCCTCGCCGTCTTCGTCGGTCGCGGTAACGTTGGGCAGGGTTCCGGTGGTGGCTGTCACGGTCCCAAATCCTCACTCGGTGGCGTTGGCGCTGTTCCATCGGTTGGCAAGCTTCAGCAGGCCGACGATGAACAGGATGATGATGACGAGATAGACGAAGGCGAGCATCGTGCCGTAACCGACATTCGATCGCTCGCGATATTCGCGGTAGATGAAGCTCGTCACGGTGTCGGTGGCGCCGCCGGGCCCGCCGGCCGTGACGTTGATGACGATGTCGGCCAGCTTGAGCTTGAAGATGATGCGAAGCAGGATCGCGGTGATCGATACCGGCATCATCAGCGGAAAGGTGATCTTCCAGAAAGCCTGCCAGGGGGTGGCGCCGTCGACGCGCGCCGCTTCCTGCACCTCCTTCGGCATGGCCTGGAGGCCGGCGAGCAGCATGATCATCATGAAGGGGATATAGGTCCAGGCGTCCATGACCATGATCGAGATGCGGGCGACGATCGGATCGGTGAAGAAGGCCGGCTGCGACCAGCCGAGATGCCGCGCGAGGGTGGCGAGCGGCCCGAAGCGGTATTCGGCGAGCGATTTGCCCACCATCCACGAAACCGCCACCGGCGAGAGCATGAAGGGCAGGAGGAAGGCGACACGGAAGAATTTCCGCGCCCGGATCTCCGCATTGAGCAGCATGGCCAGCCCGAAGGCGATGGCATATTCGACGATGACCGCCAGCACATAGAAGACCATATTCAGCAGCGCGTTCCAGAAATAGGGGTCGTGCCACATCTGGACGAGATTCGCCGTGCCGTTGAACCGCTGGCCGGCGAAGGAGGAGAGGTTCCAGTCGGTGAAGGCGATATAGAGGCCGAACAGGGTCGGGAAGATCACCATGAAGATGGTGAACAGGAAGGCCGGCAGCACGAAAAGCATCTTCCTGCCCGCCTCGCCGCGCGAAAGCACCAGCGAAACACAGAGCGCCGCGCTCCAGAGAAGCACGGCATAGAGCGCGGGACGCCAGTTCTCCCAGCCCAGCCCGGTCATGCCGGCGACATGCAGGCCCTGGATCGCGAAGACCGCCACGGCCAGGATCGAGGCTCCCCAGAAAACGATGCCGCCGAGCCGTTTCCGGCCGGCTGGAATTTCCGCGTCGGTGCTGACCGTGTAGAGCCGGTCGATCGCCAGATCCTTGCCTGCCATGCGTTTGCCGTTCTCCTCCCGGTCGATGCCGGAACTCTATCATCGTGAGGTTCGACAAGAAAGGAGGCCGGTGGCGCGTGGACCGCGAGCCTCCAGGCTTGCCGGAACTTTGCAAAACCCGCGACATCATCCCCGGCCTTGGGCCGAGGATACCGCCGCGGTTCGATAGGCCGTCGAGGCCGCGTCTATCTTCACCCGATCGGATGCCCGGAACAAGCCTGGGCGCGACGGAAACAGGCCTTACCGACAGAGGAGGCCGGCGGCGTCCCGCCGCCGCCAGTCTCCGTTTTCCACCACCGACGCCCTACAGGCCGAGCGAGGCCTTATAAAGCTTGACCTGGTTCTCGCGGCCGATCTGGTCGGTGAGCTTCTCCCAGGCGGCGGCGATGTTGTCAGCGCCTTCCTGGGCCGACATCTGGCCGGCGAAGATCTTGGCGAGTTCGTCCTCCGCGATCGAATAATACTGGAAGATACCCGGAATGCGAGGCTCGATCGCGGCATTCGGATGGTTGTAGGAGTCCTTTTCCGAATTCAGGTAGGAGCTGATGAAGGCCTCGTCATAGCCCGCCTCGACCCATTCCTGGATGTTGAAATGCGAGTTGCGGTAGGGCTGCATGCCGGACGGATAGGCGGCCGTCCAGAGCGAGATGTCCTTGCCCCCGAGATGGGCGGCGGCGGACCAGGCGGCCTTCTGCTTGACCGGATCGGAATCGACGCGCGACAT
>JAGRLJ010000294.1:0-1866 GCA_020441805.1 Rhizobiaceae bacterium | reverse complement strand
TTCGAATTGTAGACGTCGTCCGAACCGGGCAGGATGGAGAAGCCCACCGTGTCGCCGATGACGGAACTGTCCGAGGTCCGGGCCATCGAGCCGACATCGCCCCACCACGAGACCATCGAGCCGGTGCCGGCCAGGAACTGCTGGAAGGCCGTCGTGCCCGGATCGGCGTTGAGCTGGTCGGCCGGTTCGGACGGCAGTGCGTCGATCACGTCCTGGATGGTGCGGACCCAGGCCGGGTTGTTGACGCGCGGTTTCATCGTGTCCGGATCGAAGAGCCAGGCCTTGTCGTCGGGATGCTTGGCATAGGCCGTCGCGCGCGAGGCGAGGAAGTAGAAGCCGAAGCCGCCCCATCCCTTGGGCGCGTCGAGATAGCCGTAGACATCCTGGCCGTCGACCTGCTTGCCCTTGAGGAACTTGGTGACTTCCTGCACCTTCTGCCAGGTGTTGGGAACGCCCCATTCGCCCTCGTGCCCTTCGTCCTTCCAGGCCTTGGCGAGATCCGCGTTCGAGAGGATGTCGGTGCGGTAGTTGAAGTTATGGCAGTCGCCGTCGACGGAGACGCGGTAGGTCTTTCCATCCCAGGTGCCGACCGGCGCCTGGAGGTAGCCGACATAGTCGTCCATCTCGATCTGCTGCCGGACCCAGTCCGGCATGACGGATGCGAGACCCTTGCCGCAGACGTCGCCTTCGAAGGGCGCGCCCATTTCGAGAATGTCGAAATCGACGGTTCCGGTCGCGATCGACTGCTGGAGACGGGCATTGTAGTCGGCCTGGGCGAGGTCGATCCAGTTGATCTTGGCGCCGGTATACTGCTCCCATGCATAGAGCAGGCCGCGGAACAGGACGTTGTGGAGGTTCTGGTTGTTGAGGCCCATGAACGAGAGTTCGACGCCTTTGAATTCGCCTTCCTTGACAGCCGCCTTGGTCGCCCCGAGGCACATCTCGCCGACCTTCTGCCAGTCGGCATCCGTGGGCGAACCGGCGCCGACGCCGGGAATTTTCAGGATTTCGGCGCGCAGGTTCTCCTGCGCGAATGCGGGGGTCGCAAGCCCTGCCAGTCCCGGTCCGACAGCGGCCAGCGCCGACGCGCTCGCGGCGCCCTTGAGCAGATTGCGCCGGCTGATCGCCTTGCGCGCCAGCATTTCGTAAAGTTCGACTTTCACGTCATCTCCTCCCGTTAAGGTTGTTGAGCCGCCGCGCTTCTCCTGAGCACACAGCCGCCATGGGCAGTCTGTCACAGCCATCCGGCGTCGCGCAAATTGTATTTTATCCGCCCAAAAAGGACAGGTCGAAGCAATTTCAACGCGATGACGAAGGGCGGTCAGGCTGCCCGGATGCCGGAAAGGTAAATCCTTTTACCGATTTCGGTCAATGGCGAATTTTCCCGAGGATATCACTGCATTGCAGCATATCGCCGCGATGCAACATTACTCATCCGTGATAATGGGTGGACAAGAATTCCATGCTCGGCTAGAGGACAAAACAGGCGCGGGAGCGATATGCGGCGACCGCATGTGCCGCAATTGACCGTCGAAGATCGGGTTGTGCAATTACAGATTGCATATTCATGATGTCGGCGCCGCGGGAACCGCCGTCCGAGGGAGAGAGGATGTCACAAGTTCTGGTGCGCGACGTGCGCAAGGCCTATGGCTCGCTGGAGGTCATTCACGGCGTCAATATCGATATTGCCGACGGCGAGTTCGTGGTTCTGGTCGGCCCGTCGGGATGCGGCAAATCCACCCTGCTGCGGATGATCGCCGGGCTGGAGGGCATCAGCGGCGGCAAGATCCTGATCGGCGAGCGGGTCGTGAACAATGTCTCGCCGTCCGACCGCGACATCGCCATGGTGTTCCAGTCCTACGCCCT
>JAGRLJ010000293.1:7567-10964 GCA_020441805.1 Rhizobiaceae bacterium | reverse complement strand
CATGGAGCAGGTGCCGCGCACATGGCTGACATTCGAGAATTCCGCCTTGAGGTCGGGCTTTTCCGAGCCGCCCATGCCGGCGCGGCCGGGATTGAAGTCCTTGCCGCCCGTCTTGCCGAACCGCACATCGCCGGTCTGGGCCATGAAGTCGGCGATGACGCGGTGGAAAACCACGCCGTCATAGGCGCCTTCGCGCGCCAGTTCCTTGATCCGCTCGACATGGCCGGGCGCGACATTCGGCATCATTTCGATGACGACCTTGCCCTTTGTGGTTTCCATCACGAGGGTGTTTTCGGGATCCTTGATCTCGGCCATGGGGTTTTCTCCTTTGTCCTATTTGCCGACCGTGACCTTGATCATGCGATCCGGGTCAGTGACGGCGCCGTTGTTGCTCATATCGCCGCGCTTGATCTTGTCGACGTTTTCCATGCCGGACACGACCTTGCCGACCACCGTATACTGGCCGTCGAGGAAAGTGCCGGGCGCGAACATGATGAAGAATTGCGAATTGGCGGAATTCGGGTCCTGGGCGCGCGCCATGCCGACGACGCCACGCTCGAAGGAAATGCTGGAAAATTCCGCCGGAAGGTCCGGCAGGTCGGAACCGCCCATGCCGGCCCTGTCCGGCTGGAAGTCTTTCTTCATGTTGCCGTACTGGACGTCGCCGGTCTGGGCCATGAAGCCTTCCATGACGCGATGGAAGGCGACATTGTCATAAGCGCCCTTCCTGGCGAGCTCCTTGATCCGGGCGACGTGCTGCGGGGCGACATCCGGCAGGAGCTGGATGACGACGGGGCCGTCCTTGAGTTTTATCGTGAGCTGGTTCGGATCGGCACTGGCAGCGCCGGCAAGGCCGAGGACGACCAGCAGGCCCGCGGCGAAGGACTTGAGAATATTCATGTTTCTCCCTTCCTGAAGAATCAGGACTTCTGTTTGTTCCGAAGAGCGGCGAAGACCGGCGGCGGCACGAAGGCGCTGACATCGCCGCCCATGGCCGCGATCTGGCGTACCAATGTGGCGGTAATGGGCCGCGAGGCCGGAGCCGCCGGGAGGAACACGGTCTGCACGTCCGGCGCCATCTGCCGGTTCATTCCGGCCATCTGCATTTCGTAATCCAGGTCGGTGCCGTCGCGCAGGCCGCGGATCAGGATCTTCGCGTCGAATCGCCGCGCGGCATCGACCACCAGGTTCTGGAAGGCGACGATCTCGATATCGTCCCGGCGCGCCGGCAGCGCGCCTGCGAGCGAAGCCCCGATCAGTTCGGCCCGCTCCTCGAAGGAAAAGGTCGGCTGCTTGTTCGGATTGATCCCGATGCCCACGACCACCTTGGAAACGATGTTGAGCGCCTGGATCAGGACGTCGAGATGCCCGTTCGTCAGCGGATCGAAGGATCCGGGATAGAATGCCTTGGTCATCTCGCCTTCCGTGGAGAATTCGGGACGCCTTGTGTCACGGAAACCCAAGCCACGCAACAGCTTTTCCCGTCGAATGCCTGAACCTGAACGCCAGATGAACGCCATGTTCAGGGCGATTTCAGCGGGTCCGTGTTTAATGGGCGTCAAGTTTGCGGAACGGTTGGCGACGGAATGCCAAAGCCGGTTCCCCAGGAAACAGCCAGCGGGCGCATGCCGAGCCTACCGGTTTCGACAGGATGCCACGGATGAGGATGACGACGATGATGTATGCGACGCTTACCTTCATGGCAGCCCTTATCGCCATCATGTTCGTCGCAACGGCTGTTTCCTCCGTCGTCAACGCGGTTCGTGAGAACGAAGCCGTAAAACAAAGCCTGCGCCGCAGCGCAGTCATCTGACCTCCTTCGGAGCGAGGCGTCCCCTCCCGCCTTCGTTCCTTCAGCAGCCGGACGGTTTCCCTGCCGTCCGGCTTCTTCAGGTTTGCGAAAGCGACAGGCAGCCGGTGCGGCGAAGCGGATAGACGATGAGAGCGCCCAGGCCATAGAGCCGCCGCGCGACCGCCGCATCCACGCCCGTCAGCGTTGCCCGGCGCCCATTCCACCGATCGATCGATATGCCGGCCGGAAGTGCGGACGGATCGGGCGCCCTGAGGAAAATGACGCGCGCCGCGCCGGAAGGGCCTGCCATTGGCAAAACCACAGCCGGCGCGGCAATGGCCGCCATTGCCGCGAAGCCGATGAGAAGCGCCATTCTGGCTGTCGCTCGCACCACCCGTTCCTCAATAGTCGTATATGTGCTCCAGCCCCGGATCGCCCAGCGGCCGCACCGCCAGGAGCCGCGCGATATCGGCGACCTTCGTATCCACCAGCACCCGTTCCGTCGGAAAACCTTCCCGGGGCAGTCGGGCGATCACCTCGCCCGGACCGATATAATCCTCGCCCGGCGGCAGGGTGATCGACACCATGATATCGTCGTTTCCGGCAATTTCGCGGATAGTGCCGCCACTTCTCGCGATTTGCCAGAGGATTTCGGTGAACCGGGCGTAGCGCGGCGTCTCGATCACGATGCCGTCCGGCGTCTCCGACTGGACGCTGACATCGGGAATCGCCGACAAAGATGCCGCCTCCATGCCTGAAACGATCGAACGGATGGTCAGCTTTGCCTCACTCGTCGCGGCGACGCCCGCCGCGATCGCTTCCGCATAGAGCGCCTTCGCCTTCCATTCGCCGCCGAGCGCGATCCGCCGTTCCCAGCCGCGCCATCGGTCGGTCACCGGCGCGGCCCACAAGCCTCGGACTTCCTTCCCGAAATCGTAGCGATACCACGGCGTCTGGCGCAGGAAGGCCGCATAGTCGGCCGCCATGGCCGCGGCGACCTCGTCCTGCGGAGTCTTTACCGGGCCGCGCGAAGCCGCGAAAATCCAGCCCACCGTCTCCTCATAAGCGGCTTTCAACGACATTTCGAGGGTGAAGCTCGCGCCGATCGTATAGATCATCAGCCGGGTATCGCGGTCGGCGCCG
Organism: Rhizobiaceae bacterium; assembly: GCA_020441805.1. Lineage (GTDB taxonomy): Bacteria > Pseudomonadota > Alphaproteobacteria > Rhizobiales > Rhizobiaceae > Rhizobium_E. The sequence continues at coordinate 8,029 of JAGRLJ010000293.1, read as the reverse complement.
CCATGCGCGTCGGCGACGCGGGTCAGCGCGCAGGTCGATTCCCAGAACCGCCATATGCTCGAGCCATAGTCGAACTCGCTCTCGTCCGACGACCTGAGCACGTCCGCCAGGCCGTCATAGGCATAGACGATATGCCATTCGGGATAAGTGAGATAGGTCGCCGCCTCTGGTCGCCGGTCGTTCGGATCGGTGAGGATGGGCGAATAGGGTGACGCCGTCACCGGTGCGTGACAGGCAAGCTCGACATAGGCGACCGGCGCGGCCAGTCCCAGCACGATGAGGAGCAGTGCGATGACGATCCATCTGGCGAGCCTGCCGAGGAAGCGGATCATGCCGCATCGGCCCGGAAGGCGTGGGAGGCGAACACCGCGATTCCCCCAAGCCCGAGATGCGGCAGGTTGGCCATGATCTTGAAGCCGAGCGGCAGATCCTGGATTCCGTAATTGACGATGCCGAGATCGA
>JAGRLJ010000293.1:6731-7508 GCA_020441805.1 Rhizobiaceae bacterium | reverse complement strand
AAGCTCCGTGCGGCGCGCGCACCCATCCAGGCCGCGATGCCAGCCCAAATCGCCGAGGCGAGATGTAGCGCATCGTCATAGATATCGAGCGCGAAAATACCGAAGGTCTTGCCGTCGGTCTCCGGTATGAAGGGCAGGTAGTTCAACAGCGCCGCGAAAAGCAGCACGAGGAAATAGATGGCCGCCGTCAGGCGCAATCTGTTCATGTCCGGCCCCTCAAAGCTTGGCGAGATAGTTGTCCCAGAAACGATTCCGGAAGGTGAGTCCTTTGTCGATCTCCCGCTTCCGGGCGGCGAAAGCCACCGCTTTCGGATAAGCGCGCTTGAATTGCTCGATCGTGGCATGCGGCCGGTAGGGGAGATAATAGCTTCCTCCGATCGAGAGCACGCGCTCGATGAGGTGATGGGTCATGCGCGCCATATCCGCTTCGGCGCGCACCGACTTTTCCTGCGAGAAGAGCATGACCGAGGCGATCCTCGGCTCCGGCGCATAGTTCAGGACGCTGGTCGGATCCGCCCCGACATGGCGCACGGTGATGTTCATCAATTGCTGATAGGAAGCGGGAATCACCTGCTGGCAATGCGCCACGAATTCGTGGAAGCGTTCGGGCGGCACGAAATATTCGTGCAATATGTCGGTGCGCATGGGATCGCCATCGGCCAATGTCACGACAGGTTCGTTCATCAGGCTGTTGCGCGTGGATTCGCCGACGAGCCGCGGCCCGACCGTCGTTTCCGTCCACCATCGGACATGCCTGGCGAAATCGGAGCCGAGTTG
>JAGRLJ010000293.1:2055-6663 GCA_020441805.1 Rhizobiaceae bacterium | reverse complement strand
CGCTCGGGCGATAGGTGACGAGCAGGCCGTCCTCGAAAAAGCGGTCAAGAGAGACGTCCAGCCGGCCATAGGCCATCTGGATCGACGGATCCCGGGCGAGTTCCTCGGCAAACCGCTTGCCGAGTTCGGCCCCGCCGAGCCGAAGATAGGTCGGCGTCAGCCGCGCATTGGGCATCATGTCGAGTTCGAGATCGGTGATCAGGCCGACAAGGCCGTAGCCGCCCATGGCGAGCGCGAAAAGTTCCGGATTGTCGGTCTTCGAGCATTTGATGACATTGCCGTCGGCCAGCATCAGCCGGATGGAGCGCACGGTGCCGCCCATCGGCCCGAAGGGAACCGGCCAGCCATGCGCATTGACGGAAAACGTGCTCGCCACGCCGAAATCGTTGTTCGACTGCATGACCGCCGGTGAAAAGCCGATCTTGTCGAGTTCGGCGATCACCGTCGACCAGCGCGTTCCCGCCGTGACGCGATAGGTCCTAGCGGCGGTATCGGCCTCGATCCATTTCTGCGACAGCGTGAGCGCCAGGCCCTGATCCGGCAGGCTATGGCCGCCCATCGTGTGGCGCGCCGTGCTGGCGGCGAAGGGACGGTCGTTGTTGATCGCGTCCGAAAGCAGGGCGCGCAGCCGATTGGTGTAGCCGGTGTCGAGGCCGGAATTCAGCGTGGCATGCTTGTAGACCTTGGTGGGATTGAGTTCGCTGGCGTCGTTGAGCAGGCTGCCGTCGGCCTGGGCGAAGCTGTCGAGAATCGGAAATTTCGGCCCCGGATCGCTTGTCGGCTGTAACCATTGACGCCCCACGAGAACGCCGGCGGCCGCCGAAATACCAGCAAGCATTGCCCGCCGCGTGAACTTGCTCATTCCGGCCCCCGAACCGCATGCCATTCCTGCAAATCACCGCCTAAGCTATGGCATGGACGGCCGGGCCGCAATCTGACGTCCCCGCGCCTTCCAAAAAATATTCGCGGCGCCCGAAACCAATTTCGCAGATGAACGTTGGATGAATGTGCCATTCAGCACCGTTTCAGAGCCGCGATGCTTTAATGACCTCAAGTTTGGAACAGCGGGCGCAAGCAAGTGCCGCGCCTGTTCCCCCGGAAACAGATGTTTCGGCCGACAGATGTCATAACGACATCAAGCTGACGGAACGAAGCAAAAAAGGACGACAAGACGATGCAGATGACCCTGACCCTGATGGCCGCCCTGATTGCCACGATGTTTGTGACGACTGCGATCTTTTCCATCGTCAATTCCATCCGCGAAAGCAAAGGCCTGAAGGAAGCCTCTGCCCGGCGGATGGCGTTCTAGAAAGGTTCACGACCTCCCCCAAGCGCGGGTTTCCCTCCCCCTCCCCCTTGTTCCCGCGCAATATAGAAAACCGGACGGCCTCCCCTGCCCGTCCGGTTTTTTCTTGCGCGTTTTGCGTACCGGATATGCGGCGACGGTATTTGACGCTGGCGCGTCGAAACGCTATCGAAGGCCATCCCGCGAGGACGACCTCGCCTGACACGGGACCAGAGCCAGGGACGACCCTGCAATCAGAAAGGGTCGATCGTGAACTGGATTCTCCTTGCCGTTGCCGGTCTCTTCGAAATCGGCTGGGTCTTCGCCCTCAAGCAGTCCGAAAGCTTCACCAACTGGAAATACGGTGCGCTCGCCGCCGTGCTGCTGGTGCTGAGCATGGCGTTCCTGTCGCTGTCGCTGCGCACGATCCCGATCGGGACGGCCTATGCGATCTGGACCGGCATCGGCGCTGTGGGCGCCGCGCTTCTGGGCATCGGGTTGTTCGGCGAGGCCGCGACCGCGATCCGGATCCTCTGTATCGTGCTGATCGTGGCCGGCGTGATCGGCCTGAAGCTCACCAGCACCTGAGCCTGAAAGCTGCCCTGCCCACATCCGAAGCGCCCGCGGATCGGTCCACGGGCGCTTCCGCTTCAGGCCTTATTGCGGCGAACCGGCGCCGGGTGCCTCGCCCTCGGCAGCTTCAGCGGTCTCGCCATTCTCCTCGTCCTCCGGCTCGTTGATCCGCTCGACGGAGACGACGCGCTCGTCCGCCGCGGTCGAGAAGATCGTCACGCCCTTGGTGGCGCGGCTGGCGATGCGGATGCCGTTGACCGGAACACGGATCAGCTGGCCTCCATCGGACACCAGCATGATCTGGTCGGCCTCTTCCACCGGGAAAGCCGCCACGAGCTGGCCGATCTCCGCCGTCTTCGACGTATCGGTGGCGCGGATGCCCTTGCCGCCACGGCCCGATATCCTGAAATCGTAGGACGACGAGCGCTTGCCGTAGCCTTTCTCGGAAACGGTCAGAACGAACTGCTCGCGCGTCTTGAGCTCCTGATAACGCTCCTCGTTGAGTTCGCTTTCCTCGGTCACCTCCTCGCCCACGAGCGCGATATCGTCCTCATCGACGCCCATGGCCCGCCGTTCGGCGGCGGAGCGCTTGAGATAGGCGGCGCGTTCCGGCGCCTCGGCATCGACATGGCCGAGAATGGTCATCGAGATCAGGCTGTCGCCCTCGGCGAGCGTGATACCGCGCACGCCGATCGAATTGCGGCCGGCAAAGACGCGGACGTCATCGACCGGGAAACGAATCGCCTGGCCGATCGCGGTGGTCAGCAGCACGTCGTCATGCTCGGTGCAGGTCTCGACCGACAGGATCTCATCGCCCTCCTCCTCGAGCTTCATCGCGATCTTGCCGTTGCGGTTGACCTGCACGAAGTCGGAAAGCTTGTTGCGCCGCACGGTGCCGCGCGTGGTCGAGAACATCACGTCGAGGTTGGCCCAACTCTCCTCGTCCTCCGGCAGCGGCATGATCGTGGTGATGCGTTCGCCGGGGTCGAGCGGCAGCATGTTGATCAGCGCCTTCCCGCGCGACTGCGGCGTGCCGATGGGCAGCCGCCAGACCTTCTCCTTGTAGACGATGCCGCGCGAGGAGAAGAACAGCACTGGCGTATGGGTGCTGGCGACGAAGAGCCGGTTGACGAAATCCTCGTCGCGCGTCGCCATGCCCGAACGGCCCTTGCCGCCACGGCGCTGCGCGCGATAGGTGGTGAGCGGCACGCGCTTGACGTAACCGGCATGCGAGACGGTGACCACCATGTCCTCGCGGGCGATGAGGTCCTCGTCGTCCATGTCCGGGCCGCCATCGGCGATCTGGGTGCGGCGCGGAGTGCCGAATTCGTCGCGCGCGGCGGCGAGCTCGTCCTTGACGATGGTGAGGATGCGCAGCCTCGACGACAGGATGTCGAGATAATCCTTGATCTCCGCGCCGATCTTGTTGAGTTCGTCGGCGATTTCGTCGCGGCCGAGCGCGGTCAGGCGCTGGAGCCTGAGTTCGAGGATGGCGCGCGCCTGCTCCTCGGAGAGATTGTAGGTGCCGTCGTCGTTGATCTTGTGGCGGGGATCGTCGATCAGCCGGATCAGCGCCTCGACATCCTGCGCCGGCCATCGGCGCTCCATCAGTTGCTCGCGCGCCGTCTGCGGGTCGGGCGCGCGGCGGATGAGGTTGATCACCTCGTCGATATTGGCGACCGCGATGGCGAGACCGACGAGCACATGCGCCCGCTCGCGCACCTTGCGCAGCAGGAACTTGGTGCGGCGCATCACCACGTCCTCGCGGAAGCTGACGAAGGCCTTGAGCATGTCGATCAGCGCCATCTGCTCGGGCTTGCCGCCGTTCAGCGCCACCATGTTGCAGCCGAAGGAGGTCTGTAGCGGCGTATAGCGGTAGAGCTGGTTCAGGATGACGTCGGCATTGGCGTCCTTCTTGAGCTCGATGACGACCCGGTAGCCTTCGCGGTCGCTCTCGTCGCGGATGTCGGAAATGCCCTCGATGCGCTTCTCGCGCACGAGCTCGGCCATCTTCTCGATCATCGTCGCCTTGTTCACCTGGAACGGGATCTCGGAAACGATGATCTGCTCGCGGTCGTTGCGCATCGGCTCGACGCGGGCGACGCCGCGCATGATGATCGAGCCGCGGCCGGTCTCGTAGGCCTGACGAATGCCGGCCCGGCCGAGGATCTGAGCCCCGGTCGGGAAATCCGGACCCGGAATGATTTCCATGATCTGAAGCAGGTCCATCGCCGGATTGTCGATCAGCGCGATACAGGCGTTGATGACTTCGGCGAGGTTGTGCGGCGGGATATTGGTCGCCATGCCNNCGATGCCGCCCGCGCCGTTGACCAGGAGATTCGGGAACTTGGCCGGCAGGACTGAGGGCTCCTGCAACGTGCCGTCATAGTTGTCGCGGAAATCGACGGTTTCCTTGTCGAGGTCGTCGAGCAGCGAGTGCGCCGCCTTTTCGAGCCGGCACTCGGTGTAGCGCTCGGCGGCCGGCGGATCGCCGTCGACGGAGCCGAAATTGCCCTGGCCGTCGATCAGCGGCAGACGGAGCGACCAGTCCTGCGCCATGCGGGCGAGCGCGTCGTAGATGGCCAGATTGCCGTGCGGGTGATATTTACCCATCACGTCGCCGGTGACGCGGGCGCATTTGACGTATTTCTTGTTCCAGTCGATGCCGAGCTCGTTCATGCCGTAGAGAATTCGGCGATGAACGGGCTTCAGGCCGTCGCGGACATCCGGCAGCGCGCGGCTGACGATCA
>JAGRLJ010000293.1:0-2050 GCA_020441805.1 Rhizobiaceae bacterium | reverse complement strand
TCATCGCGTAATCGAGATAGGACCGCTGCATTTCCTCGATGATGGAGATGGGCTCGATGCCGCTCGGGCCCTTGCCGCCGGGGGGAATGATCTCTGACAAAGCGCTTACGTTTCCTTATGCGGAATCACTGCCGATGTTATAGCGGAAAGGCTTGGAATAGGCCAATTTCACAGCCGCCTTATGAACAGCTTTGGCGGATTTTCCAGCCACTTGCCGCGGATGGCCTCCCGCTTGCCGCATCCTGTCCGAACCGCTATCAAGGCGTGGGAAATCCGGAGGAACACATGGCGACGATGGAAGGACTGATCAATGCCTTCACAACCCTTCTGGTCACCACCGATCCGCCCGGCCTCGCGCCGATCTTCCTGGCGCTGACCGCCGGCATGACCCAGGCGCAGCGGCGCCAGACCGCCCTGCGCGGCACGCTGATCGGCTTCGTGATCCTGACGGTCTTCGCCGTCACCGGCGCGGGCATCCTGTCGTTGCTCGGCATCTCGCTGCCCGCCTTCCGCATCGCCGGCGGCCTGCTGCTGTTCTTCATCGCCTTCGAGATGATCTTCGAGAAACGGCAGGAGCGGAAGGAAAAGACCACCGAAGTCGCGATTACCCGCGATCATATCCACAATCTCGCGGTTTTCCCGCTGGCGATCCCGCTGATCTCGGGTCCGGGCTCGATCTCAGCCACGATCCTGCTCGCCGGCAATTTCCCGACCCCGCTTGAACGCGCCCAACTCATCGCGGTCATCGGACTGGTCTTCGTCGCGATCCTGGCGGCCTTGGTAATCGCCGACCGTATCGACCGCTATCTCGGCCAAACCGGCCGGGCCATCCTGACACGCCTTCTCGGCGTATTGCTCGCGGCCCTCGCCGTCCAGTTCGTGATCGACGGCTTCCGAGCCATCATGACGGTCTATACCGGCCCTTGAAGTCGGCGGCGCGGACGGTCAGAACGGAATGTCGTCGTCCATGTCGCGCGAGAAGGACGGCGAGGGCGAGGCGCTGCGGCCACCCTGGTTGGAGCTTCGCGCCGGCGTGTTGCTGCGGCCATTGTCGCCGCCGAAGCCCTGGTCGTAATCGTCATAACCGCCGCCCTGGCCCCGGCCGCCTCCGTCACCGCGACCGTCCAGCATGGTCAGCGTCGAGTTGAAGCCCTGGAGCACGACTTCGGTCGTATAACGGTCGTTGCCGTTCTGGTCCTGCCACTTGCGCGTCTGGAGCTGGCCCTCGACATAGAGCTTGGCGCCCTTCTTCACATATTGCTCGACGACCTTGCAGAGGCCTTCGTTGAAGACGACGACATTGTGCCATTCCGTCTTTTCCCGGCGCTCGCCCGAATTGCGATCGCGCCACTGTTCCGAGGTGGCGATGCGCAGATTGGCGATCGGCCGACCGTCCTGCGTGCGCCGGATCTCGGGATCGGCGCCCACATTGCCGATGAGAATGACCTTGTTGACACTGCCCGCCATAACTATCTTCCTTGCCACGCGGGATCGGTCCCGCCAGATATCCGACCATCCATAGACGCTTTGGCCCGGGGATGCGCGGCCCCTCGCCCGCAATCCACAGCTAAAGGCCCCGATGGATCTGCCGCCGAAATTTTGTTCTTTTTTTGTTCTAGTTTTCGCGATAGGGTTTGTCAAACGGATTCGCGAGGCCAATGCTGACATTTTCTGACGGATGGACGTTTGCCAAGGCGGATCCGTTTGGGATAGTTAAAGGCGGATGCAGGCGCCGGGCGACATGTCGCCGGCCGGTGATCAAATCCAGTGATCCTTCGATCGGAAATTCTCGTTCATGAGCGAACTCAAGACCATCTCGATCCGCGGCGCGCGCGAGCATAACCTCAAGAACATCGACCTCGACCTTCCGCGCAACAGCCTGATCGTCATGACGGGCCTGTCCGGTTCGGGCAAGTCGTCCCTCGCCTTCGACACGATCTACGCCCAGGGCCAGCGCCGCTCTGTCGAAAGCCTGTCGGCCTATGCGCGCCAGTTCCTGGAAATGATGCAGAAGGCGGATGTCGACCAGATGGACGGCCTCCAGCGGGCG
>JAGRLJ010000033.1 GCA_020441805.1 Rhizobiaceae bacterium | reverse complement strand
GTCATCATCAAACCGGATGTCGCCGAAGCGCACCGTCCGGCGCCGGTGCAACCTGACGCTGGTGGCGCGCCCGGAGGCGCTGACGGCAGCACGCTGACGTCGGGCGGTCCAGTCGTGGATGGCGGACCCGCCACGCCGCCTACAGAGAAGAAGCCGACGCGATTCACCGGCGCCGTGATGATTTCGCCGGAGCGACCGGCGCGGGACATTCATCAGATTGTCGAGGCGATCGTTGAGCAGCTCACCACGCTGCCGGGCAGTCAGGTGAAGCTCAGGCTCGAGATCGAGGCGGATGTGCCTGGCGGCCTGGAGCGCGCCAAGGTGAGGACTCTGGTGGAGAACGCCAATACCCTTGGTTTCATAGAGAAGTCTGTCGAATGAAGGCATAACAATGGCAGTGTAGGTGTTCGCGTAGGCTGAAACTATACTTGTTCAGGAGTGGGGAAGCCGTCGTGATGTAACTTGCAGCCCGGCAGACTTGGAGAAAGGTGGCTCCATCATGATCAGGCTGCGCCATATCCAATACTTTGTCACGGCTGCCGAGCAGGGGAGCTTTCGCAAGGCGGCGACACTCCTGAACATTCAGGAGTCTGCTGTGAGCCGGCGCATCCGAGATCTTGAAGATCGGCTTGGCGCTTCCCTATTCCACCGCCATTCCGGCGGGGTTTCGCTCACGGTGGCGGGTCAACGTTTCCTTCGTCGCGTGCGTATCGCCCTTCACCAGATCGAGGTCGGCATCAACGATGTCGCCGCGATCGGCCGATCCGAGGACGGCATCATCAAGGTCGGCATCTTCTCATCGCTGGCGTCGGGCTTTCTGTTCGACCTGATGAAGGCGTTTGACGCAAAGCACCCGCGGGTGGTGGTCGAGCTGATCGAGGGCAATCCGTCGATCCATGTGGCCGCGATCCGCCAGCTTCAGCTCGATGTGGCATTCATCACTGGAACGACCGAATGGCCCGACTGCGAGACCGAGCAGCTTTGGTCGGAGAGGGTGTTCGCTGTCCTGCCGACGGAACACCGCCTGGTGACGAAGCTGGCCCTGAATTGGGATGATCTCGCCGGCGAAAACTTTATCGTCAGCGATGCGGCGCCGGGACCGGAAATCTACGACTATTTGATCCAGCGACTGGCCGGCCTCGGCCACCATCCGAATATCCACCCGCACTATGTTGGGCGGGATGTCCTGTTGTCGATGGTGGCCATAGGTCGCGGCCTGACGCTGACCAGCGAGGCGACCACGGGGGCTCAGATCCCTGGTATCGTCTATCGCCCGATCATGGGTGAGGTCTTGCCGTTCAGCGCGATCTGGTCGCGCAGGAACGACAATCCGGTGTGCCGCAGGTTTCTAAGCCTCGCTCGGACATTGGCGCGAACCGATCGGCCAGCCGTCAGCCAGGCGGCCGCGGCGATAAGCCCGCCTGCTTCGCCTTCGCAAAGCCCCGATCCGTCGCAATGAACTTTTCCAGCATTGGGACGATCAGGCGGACGGGATCGGCCGACCGGCCGGACTCCCGCCCCAGAATCTCCGCGTAGGCCGTCAAGTCACGATGCAGGCTTGCCGGCAGCTCGATCGTCACCTTCACTGGCTTATCATCTGCGATCGGCCCCAATTTCAGCTTGGCCATGTCAGCCTCCGTAAGGTTCGAGCACGAGATCGCGCGTGACGATGACGCGGACGGGGAAGCCTGGTCGGATCGTCAGTGTCGGTGCGATGTTGAGCTGACGCTGCACGATCTGTTGGCCGGTCTGGTTGATGCTGTCGGATGCACCGTTGCGAAGAGCGCGGACAATGTCGCTTTCCTGCCCGGACGAGCCGGCCTCCGCCCCAACGCTGAGAAGGGTGGAAAGTGCCGCGGCCTTGAATAGTTCGCCCCAGTGATAGTCGACGCCATCCTCGAGCCCGGCATAGCCTTCCGCATCCGCGCCGGGCTGGCGCTCCAGCACGATCGAGCGACCGTTCGGGAAAATCAGCCTGTTCCAGACAAGTAGGACGCGGCGCTGCCCGAAGCCGACGCCGCTGTCATATTGGCCGACGATGCGCGTGCCCTGCGGAACGAGCAGGATCTTGCCCGTCGGGCTGTCATAGATGTTTTCCGTCACCTGGGCGGTGATCTGGCCGGGAAGGTCGGAGCGAATGCCGGTGATGAGCGCGGCGGCGATGACCGCGCCCGCTTGAAGCACATTCGTCGACGCTGGCGCTGTCACGCGATCGGGCGAAACCGTGCGCTTGTCCGGCGTCTGGTTGAGGAACGCGAGCTGACGGTCCTGGGCGGTCGGCGTCGCCGGTTGCGGCGCCAGGCCGAGGTTCGCCAGATCGGGCGTGGGGACCGTGGGGGGCGCGGCGGTTGCGGTAGGTGGAGACGAGGCGGTGCGCGTCTCGGTCGATGCGAACAGACGCGCCGTCCGTGCCGACTCCAGTTCTTGAAGCCGACGCTGCTCCTCGGCGCTAATGCCGGGATTGGGCGTGGCGATCGCCGGCGGTGGCACGCCGTTCTGCGCACTGAGGATCGGCCGGCCGAGATCGCCCGGCAGCGGCGGACCGAGAACCGGCCCGGTATAGTCGCGCGGCAGGCTGTTGAGGCCATCCGGTGTCGCGCGGTTGTCGGTCGCGTAAAGCTCCTCGTTGCCCTTGCGCCCGCCCTGGATTTGCAGGGCGTAGATCAGCGCGCCGCCGATCCCGACGCTGGCGACCAGGCCGAGACCGGCCAGAACCTTGCGCGACAGCCGGGTCACGCGTGGCGGCTCCGAGCGCAGCCGCATCGGCGCAACCGGCTCGCCGGTCAGCGGCAGGGCGCCGTCCTCGCCGGACGGCTCCGGCCCTTTCTCCTTTCCGGGTTCGATCTCGCTCATGACGCCGGCCTTCCGTCGGTGCGCGAGATCCGCACCCGCTTCTGGTTCTTGTCAGCGCCGAAGCGCAGCTCGGCGGCGGCGAAGAGCCGGTCGACGATCATGTAGTTGCCGCGCACGCGGTAGTTCACGAGTTCCGAGGTCGCGCCTTCGGGGCCGACGACGAACAGCGGCGGCATCTCGCCCTGGCCGATGCCGCGCGGGAATTCGATGAAGACCTGCTTGCCATCATCGAATGCTCGGAGCGGACGCCAGGGCGCACGGTCGCCCGTCACCTCGTAGCGGAAGTTGACGCGCGAAAGATCGATGCCGGTCGAAACCGGCTGCGCGGCCTCCGCCTGCGCGTTCTGTCGGCGCAGCGCGATGAGCTGGTCCTGCGGATACTGCCACGAGACCGACGCCATATAGGTCGAGGACGTCGAGCGAAGCTCCATGTAATAGGTGCGCAGGTTGGTGTTGATGACAAGGTTGGTCATCAGGTCGGTGCGCGTCGGTTTCACCAGAATATGAACCTGCTTCGCCGCGCCCGTGCCGCTCTCGGTGTCGCCGATGATCCA
>JAGRLJ010000292.1:7525-10316 GCA_020441805.1 Rhizobiaceae bacterium | reverse complement strand
CCGCGCTCGCTTTTTGGCGACCGGGGCCGGCCTTGCCGCAACGCGACAATCTCTTGCGCCATCCCGCCCGCCGCACAAATCTTTTGTCACGAAGCGGCGTTCTTTGTAGCGTGCCGGTATGCTACGAGAACGGAAAATCCGCAGCGGGCCTGAACAGCCGGATGCCGGGCGACGACACGCCCCGACCCCGCGCGCCGCATGCATGCCGGATGTCCCCTGCCTCCCGGCCTCATATGGCCCCGCCCGCGCCCATGAAGCGCGCGGACCGCCGTCCCGCCGACATAGAACCGCATCGGCCGGCGGCCTCCCCGGAACCGGGGCGGACGCACGCGGCCCGCGCGCCGAAAGCCGCGACACTCTCCGAGGGAAGCTTCAATGGCAAGTTATATCAATCTGTTAGCCGGTGATCCGGCACCGTGGTTCCACCAAAGATCCTTCGCCAATCCCCGTTACGCCTTCGACAGCGCAGCAGGCCGCTACATCGTCCTGTGCTTCTTCGGGTCGGCGACGGACGAGCATAGTCAGGAAGCCTTGCGGGCCGTGCTGTTGCGCCCCGATCTTTTCGACGACGATACCGCGTCCTTCTTCGGCGTGAGCATGGACAGTGGCGACGAGACGGAAACGCGGGTCCGGAACCGGTATCCGGGCTACCGCTTCCTGTGGGACTTCGACGGTTCGGTCAGCCGGCTCTACGGCGCTTCACCGGTCGATGCCGATTCCGGGCAGGTCTCGCTTCTGCGCCGCTGGGTCGTTCTCGACCCGACGCTTCGGGTCCTCGAAGTCGTGCCGTTCGCCCAGGATCGATCCGACATCGGCATCCTGATCGCATTCCTCGACGGACTGCCGCCGATCGATCGATTCGCCGGCTTCCCGCTCCAGGCACCGATCATCGTCCTGCCGAATGTCTTCGAACGGGACTTCTGCCGCAAACTCATCGAGCTTTATGAAACGAAGGGCGGCATGGAAAGCGGCTTCATGCACGAGGTGGACGGCAAGACCGTCGGCGTCACCGATCACCGGCACAAGCGCCGGCGCGATTATCACATCGAGGAAGATGACATTATCGCCTTCGCGCAAGGACGTTTCGTGCGGCGGGTGATCCCGGAGATACGGAAAGTCCATCAATATGACGTAACCCGCATGGAGCGCTACATCGTCGCCTGCTATGCGGCCGAGGACAATGCCCATTTCGCGGCCCACCGCGACAATACCACCAAGGGCACCCAGCATCGGCGCTTCGCCGTGTCCGTGAATCTCAACGACGATTTCGATGGCGGCGAAGTGAGCTTCCCGGAATATGGTTCGCGCAGTTTCAAGGCGCCTGTCGGCGGCGCGGTCGTTTTCTCATGCTCGCTGCTGCACGCGGTCTCCGAGGTGACCAGGGGCAGGCGCTATGCATTCCTTCCCTTCCTCTATGACGACGCAGCCGCGAAGATACGGGAAGACAACAACCGGTTCCTCGATGGGAGCATCGGAGAATACCAGGCGGCGCCGCCCGATAAGGATAAGGACATATAGGCCGGATCGAAGCTGCCGCCGCGCCCATATCCCGTGCGCCTATGGCCGTTGTCGCGACGATCCTTATCGGCGTCCGACCTTGCGTCACGGTCGAATGCGCCAGTGGATGCCCCCGGGCCGTCCCGATCCCGATGGCGGGCAACCATGTGACGGTCCAGCGCCGCCGGCACAGGCGTTCACCGGCTCTCGGCGCCGATCATGGCGCCGTCAAGACATCGTCGAGGGCGTTCAGCAGCATATCGGCATTCTCGCGGGAAAAGACGAGCGGCGGGCGGATCTTGAGGACATTGGCGCGCGGGCCGGAGGCGCTGATGAGGATGCGCCGCGCGCGCAGGCCGTTGACGATGCGGGCGGTGAGCGCCGCATCGGCGCTTTTCACGGCGGGGTCCGAGACGATCTCGACGCCGATGAAGAGGCCGGAGCCGCGCACATCGCCGATGGCGGGGTAGCGGCCGGACAGGCTCCCGAGGCCGTCCATCAGATAGCGGCCGACCTCGAGTGCATTCCGTTGCAGGCCCTCGATGCGGATCGTGTCGAGCACGGCCCTGCCGGCGGCGGCGGCGACCGGGTTGCCGCCGAACGTGTTGAAATAACGCGCGCGAGGCCCGAATTCGGCGATGACCTCCGGCCTGAGCACGATGCCGGCCATCGGATAGCCGTTGCCCATCGGCTTGCCGACCGTCACCATGTCGGGCGCGACGCCGTGGCGCTCGAAACCCCACATGGCTTCGCCCGTCCGGCCGAAACCGGGTTGCACCTCGTCGGCGACGAAAAGCCCGCCGGCTTCGTGGATCGCGTCCACCGCCGGCCTGAGGAGGCCTTTCGGGCCGTCGAAGATGCCGTCGCTCGAAAAGATCGTATCGGCGATCAGCATGGCCGGCCTGATGCCGTGACGCCTGAGATCCGCGATGGCGGCGCGCACGTCGCGGCCGAACTTCTCCATCGTCTCGCCGGCCGAATGGCGATAGCTGTCCGGCGCGGGCACGGTGCGCACATGGGGCCCGAGCATCACGGATTCGCCGAGCGAGGGCGAGAACTCGGCCACCGCGCTCGTCAGGCCGTGATAGGCGAGCTCCGTCGCGATGATGCCGGTGCCGCCGGTGACGTAACGGGCGATGCGCACCGCGAGGTCGTTCGCCTCGCTGCCGGTGCAGGTGAACATGGCCTGGCTCAGCGCCTCGGGGAAGGTCGCCGTCAGGGTCTCGGCATAGTCGACGATACCTTCATGCAGGTAGCGCGTATGGGTGTTGAGCACGGCGGTCTGCCTCGTGAT
>JAGRLJ010000292.1:0-7459 GCA_020441805.1 Rhizobiaceae bacterium | reverse complement strand
TCGCCCGCCGCGTCGTAGAGGAATACGCCTTCGCCGCGCACGAGATGCAGCGGCTTTTCATAGAACAGGCGATAGGCGGGGCCGAGCACCTTTTCCCGGCGGGCGATCAGCGCCCGCTCGTCCTCGCCGAGACGTTCGAAATCCTCTTGCGAAAAAGCGTTCACCATCGACATGATCAGGCCTCGGAAAGGTTGGGCGCGAGCCGTTTCAGCCCGGCCGGAGTGAGATCGGCAATATTGAGCAGGCTGCGCCAGGCGGCTGCGTGATTGCGCATGATATAGGCGCGGTTTTCCGGGAACCGGGCCGAGCGCCATTCCGCGATGATGACGGACATGGCGAGGCGGCAGCGCACGAGAAGCGGCAGCAGCTCGATTTCGGCCGGCTCCAGGGCGCGCGCCGAGAGGAAGCCGTCGAGGAAAGCGCCGGCGCGGGCGCCCCAGTTGTCGGTCGCCATATGATAGGACAGGGCCACGGCGAGATCGTTGATCAGCGGGGCATGCACCATGTCGCCGAAATCGATGATGCCGACGACACGTGTCGGCTCCGCCGGGTCGAGCAGGACATTGTGCGGATTGAAGTCGTTGTGGATGATTTGACGGCGTTCGAGCGCCGCTATCGCCGGAAGCGACCGCTCGAATTCGGACAGAACGGCCTCCGCGCGCGCGCGGCGCTCCGGCGCGACATCGCCGACGACGGCGGCGAGGTCGAGCGTGTGGGAAATGTCCCACATCAGTTTTCCCTCGGGTGGGCGGCCGTCATAGTCCTTGAGGCCGAGCCCGAGTTCGGCCAGCACCCGGCCGACATTGCGGCTCTGCGCTTCCGAGGCCGGCGTGCGATATTGCAGCTCGCCGTCGAGAAAGGTGAGAAGGCGCATGATGCGCGGCCCGTCGGCTGTGGAAAGCGTGTGGCTGGGCTCACCCTCCAGCGTCGGCACAAGCCGTGGCGCGGGCACGGCGGGGGCGACGGCTTCGAGATGCTGGAGCGCGCCGTCCTGGAATTCGAGCGCGGCCGGGTCCTCGGCGGGATTGGCTATCTTGAGGATGAAGGCCGTGCCGTCCCCACGGGTGAAAAGGAAGGTCTCGTCGCGCTCGCTGGAAAGCCGTTTCACGGCGCCGGCATGGCCATAGACGGCCGCCACGGCGGCCTCGGCGTCGGCAAGCGCCGTCACGCTCCACGTCGCCGACATGGAGTCCGGTTTCCTGGCGGCGGGCGAAGGCTCCGTCATGCTTGCTCCATTGTGCGGGATGACCGCGTGGTCGTGGGCGTGCTTCCACGCCATGGGATAATGCTCCACCGGCATGGCCATGGCCCTCCCGTTCCCGGAAGATGGCGCCGGCCGATACTTGAAACACGCCGCAAAAGATGCATCAAGTACCTTGCTACTCGATTTTCCGGACCGGTTCCATGCCTGAATTCGCGGCCCTCGAATACGAGAACCTCAACAGCGTCATCTATGGCGCGCTGTGCGATGCCCTGATGCAGGGGCGGTTCCAGCCCGGCGACCGCCTGAAGATCCGCGACCTCGCCGAACAGTTCGGCACCAGCGTCACGCCGATCCGAGACGCGATCCTGAGGCTTGCCAACGACGAGGCGATCACCTTCCGCTCGCCGCGCGACATCCGTATCGCCGGCCTCAGCGAAAGCCGCTATCGCGAGATCCGCGCCATCCGCGTCCGGCTCGAAGGCCTTGCGGCGGAAACCGCCGCCCAGGTGGCGACGAGCGCCGATATCCAGGCGATGGAGCGGATCCTTCAGGAAAACGAGGAGGCGATCGCGGCCGGGGACCGGTTGAAAGGCACCGAGCTCAACCAGGCTTTCCATTTCATGCTGCCACGGATCGCCGGCTTACCGGTGCTGACCACCATCCTGCGCCGGCTCTGGCTCCAGATGGGACCGCACATTTCGGATGCCTATATCGCCGGCGGCCGCGCCATGATCGACCATCACTATCCCGTCGTCGAGGCTCTGAAGCGACACGATCCCGCCGCCGCCTCGATGGCCATCGTCGACGATATCCTGCTCGGCGGAAAGCCGATCCTCGAACGCATCGAATGCGGCACGGC
Organism: Rhizobiaceae bacterium; assembly: GCA_020441805.1. GTDB lineage: Bacteria > Pseudomonadota > Alphaproteobacteria > Rhizobiales > Rhizobiaceae > Rhizobium_E. The sequence goes on along the minus strand of JAGRLJ010000292.1, from coordinate 5,396 downwards.
GCGGGAGGCGCGCCGTGCCTGATACGGAGCGCACCGGAAGGGCTTGCAATTCGCCAGCCGCCGATTACGATGTATCAAGCATCAACGGAGAATGCGGGCATGACCGAAGAACGCCGCTACATGGTGTTGACAGGAGCAAGCCGCGGCATCGGCCATGCGACGGTCAAGCTCTTCCAGTCGAAAGGCTGGCGCATTCTCACCGTCTCCCGCCAGGCTTTTTCCGAGGAATGCGCCTGGCCCTCCGCCCGCGAGAGCCATATCCAGGCCGACCTCGCCGATCTCTCGCAGATCGACCGGCTCGCCGCGGCGGTGCGCGAACGCCTGCCGAATGGCAGGCTGCACGCACTCGTCAACAATGCCGGCATTTCACCGAAAGGGCCCGGCCGGAGCCGCCTCGGCGTCATGGACACGGATGCGGATGTCTGGACGCAGGTGCTCAACGTCAATCTCGTCTCGACGGCGCTGATCGCCCGCGCGCTGATGCCGGAGCTGGAGGCGGCCCAGGGCTCGATCGTCAACGTCACCTCCATAGCCGGCTCGCGCGTGCATCCCTTCGCCGGCGTCGCCTATGCGGCTTCCAAGGCGGCGCTGGCGGCGCTCACGCGCGAGATGGCGCATGAATTCGGCCGGCGCGGCGTGCGTGCCAATGCCATCGCGCCGGGCGAGATCGAAACATCGATCCTTTCGCCCGGGACCGACGCCCTCGTGGCCTCGGAAGTCCCGATGGGACGGCTGGGCGAACCGCGCGAAGTCGCCGAGACCATCTATTTCCTCTGCACGGAGCCGTCGTCCTATATCAACGGCTCGGAAATTCACATCAATGGAGGACAGCATGTCTGACAATGGTCAGGCAGATGAAGAATCCCGTTGACCGGCAATGACCGAATGCATCAATTGGTGGACACGCCCGGGAGGGGCATGACCGGACAGATGCAACCGCCGCCGAAACGTCCAGCCAGGCGCGGCCGGCGGTTTCAGGAGAAGAACGGGGCCGGGCCATCCGGCTCATGAGCAATGAAGAAAAGGGGAGTGCAATGAAGACTTTCATCAAATCCGGAATCGTCGCGGCCGCCGCCGCCATGCTGGCGGCAAGCCTCGCGGCGCCAGCTTTCGCGCGGGACCTGACCATCGTGTCCTGGGGCGGCAACTATCAGGATGCCCAGCGCAAGATCTACTTCAAGCCGTTCTCGGAAAGGCTCGGCAAGCCGGTGCTGGACGAGGCCTGGGACGGCGGGATCGGCGTCATCCAGTCGAAGGTGAAGGCCGGGGCGCCGAACTGGGACGCCGTGCAGGTGGAGGCCGAGGAACTCGCTCTCGGCTGCGCCGACGGCCTCTACGAGAAGATCGACTGGGACAAGATGGGCGGCAAGGACAAGTTCCTCGACAGCGCCGTCGATGATTGCGGCATCGGCGCGATCGTCTGGTCCACGGCCATCGCCTATGACGGCGACAAGCTGAAGGAAGGCCCGGCCTCCTGGGCGGACTTCTGGAATGTCGAGAAGTTCCCCGGAAAGCGCTCGCTGCGCAAGGGCCCGAAATATACGCTCGAATTCGCGCTGCTGGCCGATGGCGTCCCGAAGGACGAGATCTATGACGTTCTCGGCACGGAAGAGGGCGTCGCGCGCGCCTTCAAGAAGCTGGACGAGCTGAAGCCGAACATCGTCTGGTGGGAATCCGGGGCGCAGCCGCTGCAATTCCTCGCTTCGGGCGAAGTCGTCATGACCTCGGCCTATAACGGCCGCATCACCGGCATCAACCGTTCGGAAGGCAAGAATTTCAAGGTCGTCTTCCCCGGCAGCATCTATGCCGTCGATAGCTGGGTCGTGCTGAAGGACGCCGAGAACAAGGACGCCGCGCAGGACTTCATCGCCTTTGCCAGCCTGCCGGAGAATCAGGCCAAGTTGCCGGAATTCGTGGCCTACGGCTTGCCGAACAAGGAGGCCGCATCGATGGTGCCGGCCGAGTTCGCCAAGGACCTGCCGACCGATCCGGCCAATATGACGGACTCGATCCCGCTCAATGTCGATTTCTGGATCGACAATGCGGAAACGCTGACGCAGCGTTTCAACGCCTGGCTGGCCCAGTAAGCGGGTTCGGATTGGCCGTGGCCGTCGCCCGGCTGCCGCGCCCTCACGCGTCGGGAGGGACGCCGCAGTGCGGCCGTATCCGAAAATGAGTAGGAAAACGGTGCACCGGCTCCATCTCCCCTTCGCGGGGAGACGGAGCCGGTAGGCGGACGAGGCGCGATCCCGTCGCCGCACCATTGCGATGGAGTTCTCACTTGGCCGAATTCATCCATTTCGACCGCATCACCAAATTTTACGGCCAGCTCTGCGTGGTCGAAAATCTCGATCTCGGCATCGGCAAAGGTGAATTCGTCAGCCTGCTCGGCCCGTCCGGCTCCGGCAAGACGACGCTGCTGATGATGCTTGCCGGCTTCGAGCAGCCGACCTCGGGCGATATCCTGCTCGACGGGACCTCCATCAACGCCGTGCCGACCCACAAGCGCGACATGGGCGTCGTCTTCCAGAGCTATGCGCTTTTCCCGCACATGTCGGTCGGCGACAACATCGCCTTTCCGTTGCAGATGCGGGGCATCGGCAAGGCGGAGATCGACGGGCGCGTCAAGCGCGCGCTCGACATGGTGCAGCTTTCGGCGCTTTCCGACCGTCGCCCCTCGCAGCTCTCGGGTGGCCAGCAGCAGCGCGTGGCGCTGGCCCGCGCGCTGGTCTTCGAGCCGCGCGTCGTGCTGATGGACGAACCGCTCGGCGCGCTCGACAAGCAATTGCGCGAGCAGATGCAACTCGATATCCGCGACCTGCATCGCCGCCTCGGCCTCACCATCGTCTTCGTCACGCACGACCAGTCCGAAGCGCTCACCATGTCGGACCGCGTCGCCGTCTTCAACAAGGGCAAGATCGAGCAGATCGGTACGCCGCGCGAGGTCTATGACGAACCGGCAACACGCTTCGTCGCCGAATTCATCGGTGAAACGAATCTCGTCGAGGGCGTCGTGGAGGCCGTGCAGGGGGCGGAGGCGACCGTGCGGCTCGCCTCGGGCGCGCAGATCGTCTCGGCCGTTTCCGGCCGCGTCGCCTCCGGCCAGCCCGTCTTTCTCTGCATTCGCCCCGAGCGCGTCGATCTCAGCGAGACCCGGGCCGAGGCGGGCAACGTGCTCGAAACGGAAGTCACCGATTCCGTCTACCAGGGCGATCACCTGCGTGTGCAGTTGCGGAACGCCACCCATCCGCTGATCGCCAAGCTCGGGCGCCGGTCGCGCGAATTTCCGCCGGGCACCAAGGTCTTCGCGGCCTTCTCGGCCGACGATTGCCGGGTCATCGCGCCATGAGCGGGACCTCGTTCCGCGCCGCGCGGTCGCTGATGCTGCTCGCGCCGCTGCTGCTCTTCCTCACCGGCTTCTTCGTCTGGCCGCTCTTCAGCATGATGTCGCAGGCGGTGTCGGATCCCGCCGTGCTCCGGCTCCTGCCGCGCAGCGCCGAGGTGCTGGGCAGCTGGGACCGTAAGTCACCGCCGACAATCGAGATGCAGACGGCGCTGATGGAGGACCTGAAGGCCGTCGACGACGACCAGGCGCTCGGCGACATGGTGCGCCGGCTCAACAGCGCCCGCTCCGGCTTCCGCACGCTGATGGGCAAAACCACGGGCGCCCTCGGGGACACGGCGAACCCGCCCGCCGACCTGGTCTCCATCGACAAGCGCTGGAACAAGCCCGAATTCTGGCTGGCGATCGCAGATGCGCTCTCGCCCTATACCGACCGGAACCTGCTCGCCGCCGTCGATCTCGGCCGCAATGCCGCCGGCGATATCGTGCACCTGCCGCCCAACCAGTCCGTCAACGGGATAATCCTGCTGCGTACCTTCTGGATCGCCGGGCTCGTCACCTTCGCCTGTGCCTGCATCGGCTTTCCCTATGCCATCATCGCCGCCTCGCTGTCCGGCTGGAAGCGGGACCTGATGCTCGGCGCGGTGCTCCTGCCGCTCTGGACCTCGCTTCTGGTGCGCACCGCGGCCTGGTTCATCCTGCTCCAGGAACAGGGCCTCATCAACGACCTGCTGCGCGGCATCGGCCTCATCGACGCACCGCTGGCGCTGATCTTCAACCGCACCGGCGTCATCATCGCCATGACCCATGTGCTCCTGCCCTTCATGGTGCTGCCGATCTATTCCGTGCTCATCACCATCCCGAAGAACCTGATGCCGGCGGCCGCCTCGCTCGGCGCCCATCCGCTGCGCGCCTTCCTGCGCGTCCTGCTGCCGCTCAGCCTCCGCGGGGTCGCCTCCGGCAGCCTGCTCGTCTTCATCTCGGCGATCGGCTATTACATCACGCCGGCGCTGATCGGCGGACCGGGCGACCAGATGATCTCATCCATCATCGCCTTCTACGCCACGGGCTCGGCGAACTGGGGCATGGCCGGCGCGCTCGGCGTCGTGCTGCTCGTCGCGACCCTGCTGCTCTACAGCGTCTATGCGCGGCTCTCCAGCGACGAACCGGGGAGGCGCTGATCATGCCGATGAAAATCGCCAAGGCCACCTTCGCCACGCTGACGGTCCTCTTCCTCGTCGCGCCGCTGATCGCCATCCTGCCGCTCGCCTTCACCTCGAGCGTCATTCTCACCTATCCGATCCCGTCGTGGTCGCTGCGCTGGTTCGAGGAGCTGTTCTTCGCCGATGCCTGGCGACGGGCGATCGTCAACAGCCTGATCATCGGCACGGGCACGACGCTCTTGGCAACCGTGCTCGGCATGGCCGCGTCGCTCGGCCTGCGCGACCGGCTGCTGTTCCTTCGCGGCTCCATGCGCACGCTCTTTCTCCTGCCCATGGTCGTGCCGGCCGTGGTACTCGGGGTCGGCCTTCAGGTCCTGCTGGCGCGCTTCGGCCTCACCAACAGCTATCTGGGCGTGATCATCGCCCATACGGTGGTCGCCGTGCCCTTCGTGGTGGTGAGCGTTACCGGAGCGCTTGCCGGCATCGACGGGCGAGTGGAGCTCGCCGCCCAGAGCCTGGGCGCATCGCCCGTGACGGTGTTCCGCCGCGTCACCCTGCCGCTGGCCATGCCCGGCGTCCTGTCGGGCGCCGTGCTCGCCTTCGCGACATCGCTGGACGAGGTGGTGCTGACCCTGTTCGTCGCCGGCCCGAACCAGCGCACGCTGGCGCGGCAGATGTTCTCCAGCATCCGCGAGAATATCAGCCCGGCGATCGCAGCGGCCGCCTTCCTCTTCATCGTCTCGACCGTCGTCATCGGCCTTATCGTCGTCCTGTCGCGCTCGATGCTGGCGAGGCGGAAGTGAGAGGGTGCCCCGATCTCACGAGCGCTTCGCCGTTACGTCGAGCAGCAGGAACGCGGTGACGACGAAAAGGCCGGCGCCCGTCAGCCA
>JAGRLJ010000291.1 GCA_020441805.1 Rhizobiaceae bacterium | reverse complement strand
ATGGCCTTCGGCATGGAGGCGATTGCCGGCGGCACCGACCTTCTCTGCGTCGGTGAAATGGGGATCGGCAACACCACCGTGGCGGCGGCGATCAATCTCGGCCTCTATGGCGGCACCGCCGCCGATTGGGTCGGGCCGGGCACGGGGTCGGAAGGCGAGGTGCTGGAGCGGAAGGTGGCGGCCGTCGAACGGGCGGTGGCGCTGCATCGCGACCATCTTTCCGATCCGCTCGAATTGCTGCGGCGGCTGGGCGGCCGGGAGATCGCCGCGATGGCCGGCGCCATTCTCGCCGCCCGCATGGAGCGCATCCCGGTCATCATCGACGGCTATGTCGCGACGGCGGCGGCCGCGGTGCTCAAGGCCGCCAATCCCGCCGCGCTCGACCATTGCCTGATCGGCCATGTTTCAGCCGAGCCCGGCCATCTGAAGGCGATCGAGAAGCTGGGCAAGACGCCGCTGCTGGCGCTCGGCATGCGGCTCGGCGAGGGGACGGGAGCGGCGCTGGCCGCCGGGATCGTCAAGGCCGCCGCCGCCTGCCACAGCGGCATGGCGACCTTCGAATCCGCCGGCATTTCCAACAAGGACTGACCATGACGGAACGGGAGACGTCGCACGGCATGGGCCAGCCGCAGGAGAATAAGCAAGGCATCGCGCATCTCTTCGCCGCCGGCGGCTATTCGGTGGCGGGGTTGCGGCGGGCGCTGGGCGAATCCGCCTTTCGCCACGAAGTCCTCTTCTTCCTGGCGGCGCTGGCTCTGTTTGCCTGGATCGGCGCGACACTGGCCGAATTCCTCGGCCTCGCCGTCATCTTCCTGCTGGTCTTCGGCATGGAGGCGATGAATACGGCGATCGAGGAACTGGTCGACCGCGTCTCGCCCGAAGTCTCGCGCACCGGCAAGCATGCCAAGGACCTCGGCTCCTTCGCGGTCTTCTGCATGCTGGTCGCGGCCGGGCTTTATATCGCCTATGTGGTGTTGATCTAGACGGAGCGCGCCGGAGAGGCGGGCATGCCGCCGGGCGTCCGCTCTCAGGCATAGACCTTCCTGCGGTGATCGGCCGGTCCGGCTTCCACCGACGAGACCGGTTGCAGCACCCGCCTGGCGGGCAGGATGGCGATCGCCTCGGTGCCCTCGCGCAGTTTGGATTTCAGGAGGAACGAGCCGTCGTGCTTGTGCAGCAGCGCCTGCACGATCGGAAGGCCGAGGCCGGTGCCCTGTTCGGCGCTCTTGATAGCGATGGAGCCTTGGCCGAAGGCCGACAGGACGACGGGAATCTCTTCTTCCGGAATGCCGGGACCGTTGTCCTTGATCGAGACATACTGGCCGCCCGAGGCCGTCCAGCCTGCCTTCACCACGATCTCGCCGCCCTTCGGTGTGAATTTCACGGCATTGGACAGCAGGTTCAGCACCACCTGCCGGATCGCCTTTTCGTCCGCCCAGAGCGCGGGCATGTCCGGTTCGAACTGGTCGGAGATCCGGATGTCCTTGGCGCGGGCGCGAAGCTGCACCATGCCGATGCAATCCTCCGTGATGTCCACGAGCTGGACCGCCTCCTCGTTGAGCTGATAGCGGCCCGCCTCGATGCGCGACAGGTCGAGGATTTCGTTGATCAGGTTGAGGAGATGCTGGCCGGATGTGTGGATGTCGGTGACATATTCCTTGTAGGTGGGATTGCTGAGCGGCCCCAGCACCTCGGTCGCCATCACCTCGGAAAAGCCGAGAATGGCGTTGAGCGGCGTCCGCAGCTCATGCGACATCGAGGCGAGGAAGCGCGATTTGGCGAGATTGGCGTCCTCCGCCCGGCGCCGTGCCTCGTCCGACATGGATTTGGCGACTTCGAGCTCCGCGATCAGGTCGTCCTTCTCGGACTGGAAGGACAAGAGCTGGACGTTGGAGTTGTAGAGCCGGTCGGTGATGAAGGCGAAGAAGGCGAGCGAGGTCGTGAAGACGGCGGTCAGCGCGACGTCGAGCGGATCGCGCCCGAGATAGGACGATGCGGCCAGCGCCACCACCACCGGCGCGAATGTGTAAAGCGTGGCGCTTCGCAGCATGAAGAAGGAAAAGGAGGTGGCGGAGAGCGCGATGAGCAGCGTCGCGCTCTTGAAAAAGAGGAAATGGCTGGCATTGCAGCTGGTGCAGCCGGAAAAGGCGAACCATGCCCAGCAGAGGCCGGAAAGCAGTTGCGCGGCGAGCAGGCGCCGGCGCCAGCGCGCGGCATCCTCGGCCGATTTGTTGGCCTTCCGGGCTCGGCGGGCGAGAAGCAGATAGATGGAATGGGAGACGAGCGCGGCCAGCATCCACGGCAAAAGGTTGAGGTCGCCGACGAAATAGTTCGCCGTCAGGCCGACCACGAGGATGAAGAGCGGCATCAGCGCCGCGCCATGCTGGACGGATGCGAGATGAAGCTCCATCATCTCGCGCTCGAAGGTGCCGAGCGACTGGCCGTTCGTCTGGAGCTTCTCGCGCGTGTCCCTGACGGCCCTGGCCGTATCGCGGTTCCGGGAGGCGCGGGACCGGTAGACGATGATCTTGTCAGGCGATGAACTGGCGCTATTACTCATGACATTTAACCGGTTCGCACTCCGCGCGTGGGCAGAGAATAGCCGCCATTCCTTAAGAAGATGCTTCCGTGCTAAGGATTTGTTTTCCATGCCGCCCCGGTCGAAACCGGCGGCCTGGATGGGGAATATCCTTTTGTATCAGGCCTCTGCGGACATTCTTTCCCATGAGGCGCGGAAACGGCGCGGCGCCGGAAAGATTGATTGCGCGCATCGGGACGTTTACCACTCGGATCATGCGAGACCCTTCGAACCATGAGGCGATCGAGACCCTTGCCGCGCGGATCGCCGCCTGCCGGCTCTGCCGCGACGCGGCCGAAAAGCCGTTGCCGCAGGAGCCGCGCCCTGTCGCCGTCCTCT
>JAGRLJ010000290.1 GCA_020441805.1 Rhizobiaceae bacterium | reverse complement strand
GCGGACTTCTATCCGTTCGACATGAGATTCCTCGGCGAAACCGCAACCCGCATCATCAACGAGGTCAAGGGCGTCAACCGCGTCGTCTACGACGTGACCTCGAAACCGCCCGGCACCATCGAGTGGGAATAATTCGGGCCTACCCAGACGCCGCCGATTGCCGCCGATATCCCTCCATAACGCACTGAAAATAAAGAATTTTCCTTCCGTCATCTTTCGCTGTCAATCGCCGAGCAAGCCTCGCGGTCGACGGCGGAGCTGACGGTATGGGGCATCTTGTGACATCGCGGAGTTGCATATGCCGTCATGGCCCAGAGAGCTTGTGACGGTATTTTTCGACCTTATTCCATTGAGAATAAAGGAAAATTCGCCGTCGGCATTGGTCCATTTTGGCCTGACGGTATTTTTAGGGGCTCTCTGACGTTTCTTGAACGAAATCGGAGGGTCCGATGCTTACTGATGCCGCAATTAAGTCGCTGAAACCAAAGGACAAATTATACAAGATCTCTGACCGTGACGGTATGTATGTCGTCGTGAACCCGTTGGGTGCCGTGGTGTTCCGCTATGACTACCGTATGCACGGTCGACGCGAGACCTTGACCCTCGGCCGATACGGGCCGGCGGGCCTTTCTCTGGCGCGAGCGCGGGAGAAATTGATCGACGCGCAGCGCGCGATTCAGGAAGGGCGGTCGCCCGCCCAGGAGAAGCAGCGCGAGAAGCGCCGCATTAAGGAAGCGAAGAGCTTCGGCGAGTTCGGCGAACGCTGGCTCCAAGAGCACCGTATGGCGGAGAGCACCCGCGCAATGCGGCGCTCGATCTACGAGCGCGACATCCTCCCGACGTTCCGCAACCGGCTGCTGACGGAAATCACGCCCGAGGATCTCCGGGCGATGTGCGATAAGGTGAAGAAGCGGGGAGCGCCAGCCACGGCCGTCCATGTCCGTGACATCGTGAAGCTGGTGTTCGCATTCGCCAAGTTGCACGGCGAGAAGGTGCCGAACCCCGCCGAAGAGGTCGGGCCTGCCTCGATCGCGACGTTCGTTCCGAAGGACCGTTCGCTCTCGCCCGCCGAAATCCGGGTCATGCTCGGCCAGCTTGAGCATGTGGCGACGCTGCCGACGATCCGGCTCGGCTTGAGGCTGATCCTGCTTACGATGGTCCGCAAGAGCGAGCTGCAGGACGCGGTGTGGGATGAGGTCGACTTCGAGAATGCGGTGTGGTCGATCCCGAAGGAGCGGATGAAGCGTTCCAAGCCGCACAACGTCTATCTGTGCGAACAGTCGCTCGACATCCTCGTCGCGCTCAAGACCTGTGCGGGCAATTCGCACTACCTGCTGCCCTCGCGCTACGATGCGGATGCGCCGATGTCGCGCGCGACGTTCAACCGCGTCACCACGGCGGTCGTCGTACAAGCCAAGAAGGCGGGGCTGCCGCTGGAGCCGTTCACCGTGCATGATCTTCGGCGCACGGGCTCGACGCTGCTCAATGAGCTGGGCTTCAACAGCGACTGGATCGAGAAGTGCCTGGCACACGAGGACGGGCGTTCTTCGCGCGGTGTCTATAACAAGGCCGAGTATGAGCACCAGCGCCGCCACATGATGCAGGAATGGGGCAATCTGATCGACGCATGGGTTGACGGCCAGAAATACACCCCGACGCTCTATCCGGCTTCCATGGATCTTCTGGCGCCGGAGCCTAGCCTTTGACCGGACGGGTCTTCCTGAGCGTGACGTCGGGTGCCGGCGCACGCTTGGCCGTCTTCGCCTTGGAGGCTCGGCGGCGTTCTTCAAGCCAAGCCTCCACTTCGCCGAGATCCCACACGACGGTTCGAGAGGTCAGGTAGAAGCGCTGCGGAAACTCTCCGCGCTGCTCCATGTCGTAGATGGTCGTGTCGGCCAGAGGAACGATCTCGCGAAGCTGGTGCCTGCGGATGGTGCGTTTGCTGAGAGGGACTGGTGTCTGGCTCATCGTCCAGCCCCGCCGTCTTCGATCCCGTCATTCCATGTGCCCATGCCAGACCTCCTTCAATGTGGCCGGGGCAGCGACTTGGCTGCATTCCCGGCGTCTGGCGAACCATGGCGGAGGATCGGCCGCCGGTAGCGTGCCGGATTCACGCTCACGCGTGGGCGGCACCCCGGTCAATCCGGCGTGGTCACGGGTGGTGATGAAAAGAGGCGGCTTAATCGCCGCAAGAGATGCGGCGATTAAGCCGCCCGCTGGATAGACGACATCGCCGATATTAGCAGTCAATTTGTCCTGCGCCGGGCCTTAGCGAAGCCACGATCGGTGGCGATGAAGCGTTCGAGCATCGGCACGATCAGCTTGGCGGGCTCGACCGGCGTGCCACCTTCGGCGAGAAGACGGCCGTAATCGGTGAGATCGCGATGGAGCGCCGCCGGCAGCTCCACCGTCACCTTCACAGGCTTGTCGTCGGCGATGGGGCCGAGTTTCAACTTGGTCATGGTCAGCTCCTGTAGGGTTCGAGCACCAGATCCTTGGTGACGATAACGCGGACCGGGAAGCCGGGCCGGATGGTCAAGGTCGGCGCGACCTGCAACTGACGCTGGACAATCTGCTGACCGGCCTGATTGATCGTGTCTTGCGCGCCGTCGCGGATGGCGCGGATCAGGCGGTCATTGTCGTCGGTGGCCAGCTCCGCGCCGACGCCGAGCAGGGTCGAGAGCGCGGCGGCCTTGGCGAGATCCCACCAGTGGTAATCGACGCCATCCTCCAGACCGGCATACCCTTGAGTGTCCGCGCCCAGCTGGCGCTCCAGCACGATGGAGCGGCCGTTCGGCATGATGAGGCGGTTCCACACCAACAAGACCCTCCGCTGCCCGAATTGCACGCCATTGTCATACTGGCCGATGAGGCGCGTTCCCTGCGGCACGAGCAGGATGCTGCCGGTCGGGCTGTCATAGATGTTCTCCGTGACCTGCGTGGTGATCTGACCAGGAAGATCGGAACGGATGCCGGTGATGAGCGCGGCCGAGATGACCGCGCCGGCCTGAAGCACGAAGGGCGATGCCGGTGGCGTGACGCGATCCGGCGCCACCGTGCGCCGGTCGGCCGCCGCATTGAGGAACGCAAGCTGCTTGTCCTGCGCGGTCGGCTGTCCCGCCGCGCTGGCGGGATCGAAGCCGGCAAGCCCCGGCATCGTGCCGGGCGTCGCCACCGCCGAGCCCTGCCGGGACTGGAAGAACACGGTACTGAGGCGCGCGGCCTCTTCCTCGGCGCGGCGGCGCTGCTCGGCCTCATCGACGCCGGGCGTCGGAACGACAGGCGGCGCGACTGGCTGGCCGGCATTCTGCGCGCTGAGGATCGGGCCGCCGAGATCGCCGGGCAGCGCCGGCCCGAGGACGGGGCCGGTATAGTCGCGCGGCAGGCCGGCGAGACCATCGGCGGGCTGGCGGTTCGCGGTGGAATAAAGTTCTTCCCCGCCGTCGCCAGGGCCGCGTGTCTGAAGCGCGTAGATCAGCGCCCCGCCGATCCCGACCAGGACGACGGCCGCAACGCTGGCGAGCATCTTGCGGGACAGGCGCGTGACGCGGGGCGCTTCGGCGCGCAGGCGCATCGGAGCTGCATTGAATTCGACTTCGGTCATGATTGCGGTCTCCCGTCGGTGCGGACGATCCTGACGGTCTGCTGGCGGTCGCCGCTGCCAAGGCGCAGCTCGGCCGCGCCGAACAGGCGATCGACGATCAGGATGTGTTGATAGATTCGGGTATTGGCGATCTGCGCCTCGCCCTCGGGGCCGATGACGAAGATCGGCGGCATTTCGCCTTGGACGATGCCACGCGGAAACTCGACATAGACACGGCGGCCATCGTCATAGACGGCGACCGGCTTCCATGGCGGATTGCTGCTGCCGGTCAGGCCATAGCGGTAGTTGCGCACGGCGGCGGCCGGAATGACCGGCGTTGCCGGGACGGCCTGACGCCCGCCGCCTGCCGGCTGCGGATAGGCCCACGAGACGGCCGGCATATAAGGCTTCTCGCCGGAGCGCAGCTCGACCATGTAGGTGCGCCTGTCGGTGGTGATGACGAGATTGGTGGTGATGTCGGCGCGTGTCGGCTTCACCAGCACATGGACCCGGCGGGCGACGCCGGAGCCGGATTCGGTGTCGCCGATGATCCAGCGGGCGGTGTCGCCGGCCGCGATCGGGCCTGCGCCGGTCAGGCTCTCGCCCGGTTCGAGCGCGATGTTGGTGATCTGGCCGGGCGCGGCATAGACCTGATAGAGCGCGCCTTCCGACCACGGATAGACCTGAATGGCGTTGAAGTAGCCCTCGCGGCGCGGCTGAACGCGGGCTGCGGCATTGGCATTTTCAACGCGACCGGTCGCCGTGCTGGCGCTCTGGCCGCCGCGTGCGACGGTCCAGGCCGGCGGAACATGGATCGGTTTCAGCCGCTCGTCCGTCACGGTCGCGGGAATCGCCGGCAGCGGTGGGACGCTATTGTCATAGCTGATTTCCGGCGGGCGGTTGGTGGCGCACCCGGCGAGCATGGTCGCCGAGAGCATGACGGCCGCGATTGCGGGCTTGCGGATCGCGCGGTTCATTGACCCATCTCCCGTGACCAGTTGATGGCG
>JAGRLJ010000289.1 GCA_020441805.1 Rhizobiaceae bacterium | reverse complement strand
GCTATGTGATGGAGGACGCCGATCTCGACGCCGCCGTCGATACGCTGATGGATGGCGCGACCTACAATTCCGGCCAGTGCTGCTGCGGCATCGAGCGCATCTATGTCAACGAGAACCTTTACGACGATTTCGTCGAGAAGTCGGTGAAGTGGGTGTCGAACTACAAGCTCGGCAATCCGCTCGATCCCGAAACCTCGCTCGGGCCGATGGCCAACAAGCGTTTCGCCAAGGTCGTGCGCGAGCAGATCGCCGAGGCCGTGGCCAAGGGCGCCAGGACGTTGGTCGATCCCAAGCTCTTCCCCGCCGATGATGGCGGCGCCTATCTCGCGCCACAGATCCTCGTCGATGTCGATCACTCGATGTCGATCATGAACGAGGAGACGTTCGGCCCGGCCGTCGGCATCATGAAGGTCAGGAACGACGCCGAAGCCCTCGACCTGATGAACGATTGCAAATACGGCCTGACGGTCTCGCTCTGGACGAAGGATGCCGAGCGCGCGGCGCGCCTCGGCAACCAGCTCGAAACCGGCACCGTGTTCATGAACCGCGCCGATTATCTCGATCCGGCGCTCTGCTGGACCGGCGTCAAGGAAACCGGCCGCGGCGGCTCTCTCTCCGTGCTCGGCTTCCACAACCTGACGCGTCCGAAATCCTTCCATCTGAGAAAGAAATACTGATGTTCATCACCGCAAACTGGAGCTATCCGACCGCCATCAAGATGGGGGCAGGGCGGATCCGCGAACTCGCCGACCATTGCAAGGCGCTCGGCATGAAGAAGCCGATCCTGATCACGGATCGCGGGCTTGCCTCGATGCCGATCACGCAAAACGCCCTCGACGTGCTCGAGGCCGGCGGCCTCGGCCGCGCGATCTTCGCCGATGTCGATCCCAATCCGAACGAGAGGAACCTCGACGCTGGCGTCAGGGCCTTCAAGGACGGCGGCCATGACGGCGTCGTCGCGTTCGGCGGCGGCTCCGGCCTCGATCTCGGCAAATGCGTTGCCTTCATGGCCGGCCAGACCCGCCCGGTCTGGGATTTCGAGGNNGAGGATATCGGCGACTGGTGGACACGCGCCTCGGTCGAGGGGATCGCCCCGATCGTCGCGGTGCCCACCACGGCCGGCACCGGCTCGGAAGTCGGCCGCGCCTCGGTCATCACCAATTCCGAGACCCATACCAAGAAGATCATCTTCCATCCGAAGTTCCTGCCGGGCATCACGATCTGCGACCCCGAACTGACCGTCGGCATGCCGAAGTCGATCACCGCCGGCACCGGCATGGACGCCTTCGCCCATTGCCTGGAAGCCTTCTCCTCGCCCTTCTACCATCCGATGAGCCAGGGTATCGCGCTCGAAGGCATGCGGCTGGTCAAGGACTATCTGCCGCGCGCCTACCGGGACGGGACCGATATCGAGGCCCGCACCAATATGATGTCGGCGGCGGCCATGGGCGCGGTGGCGTTCCAGAAGGGGCTGGGCGCGATCCATTCGCTGTCGCATCCGGTGGGCGCGATCTATCATACGCATCACGGCACGACGAATGCCGTGGTGATGCCGCCGGTGCTGCGGTTCAACCGTCCGGCGATCGAGGACAGGATCGCCTCGGCTGCCGCCTATCTCGGCATTGCCGGCGGTTTCAACGGCTTCTACGATTTCGTCCTGAAGCTGCGCGAGGAGCTCGGCATTCCCGACAAGCTGGCCGCGCTCGGCGTCGGCACCGATCGGATCGACGAAATGGCGGTGATGGCCGTCGCCGATCCCTCGACGGGAGGCAATCCGGTGGAACTCACGGTCGAGGCCGCGAAGAAGCTCTTCCACGAATGCATCTGACGGCTTTCGGGGCCGGCTCGTCCGGCCCCGGACCTATTGCACGAGCACCGGCCGCTGGCACGAAACGCCGGTGACGCGGATATCGGCCTCGCCGATGCGGATGCCGAGCGTCAGCAACGTGTTGTACAGAACGATGTCGAGCGGCTCGGTCAGCGTCGCCAATGTATCGGCGAGCGCCGTACCGACCGCCTTCGGCGTTCCGATCGTCAGAATCAGGACCTTGAGGTCGAGATCAAGATTGCGCAGCAGGCTGCCCGTCATCGATGTGAGCGTGTCGCGGGTCGAGACCGATTTGATCCTGTCGGCCTGGATGTCCTGCGGCGAGAAGACCAGTGTTTCCGGCGTGAGATTGGCGGCATCGACATGGCCGAGCGCCGCGATCCTGATCAGTGCGGAATCGACCAGCGTCGCCTTGGTCACGCGCGGCGGGCTGGCGAAGTGATTGAAGGCCGCCGTGTCGACATTGCCCAGGGCGATTTCGACGACACCCGGAACGGCCTTGATCCTGACGCTGGCATTGGTCGGCGTTCCGCCCATGCAGGTGATCGCGGAAAGCGCGGCCTCGGCATTGGCGACCTCGACATAGAGCGGCACGGAGACCCTGAGCCCGGCGAGGGCGGCCAGGCCATCGACGCTCGCCGTCAGCTTCACGCGCGTCTGCGCCGTCCTGACGATCGACCCCTCCTGCCCGACGGCGAGAAAGGGCGTTCCGACTGGCGGTTCCCCGATGGCGAGATCGAGCTTCACGGCCGCGAGGCCGGGCACCGTCGTGCCGAGATCGACCGATATCTGCCTGCCGGAATTGGCGATGCCGGCGGCGGCGTTGAGCAGGTCGAAGACGGAAGCCTCGGCGCGCAGGCCGTCGGTCCGGCCGACGGCGAGCGCCTTATAAGGTTCGAGACTCATGAGTTTGTCGAGCCTGATGCGCGCCTGCGTCGATCCGAGGGAACGGCCAACGCCGTTGAGCAGGGCCGCGACGGAGGGCGACAGGCCGCGTGTCCCGCCGAGCGCCCCGATGAAGTCGCCGAGCCCGATCTCGCTGTGCAACAGATCGTCATAGGTCGCGCCGGTCAGTCTCAATCTGCTCGCAAGCGCTTCGCTGAAGGCGAAGAGATCGACATCCGCATCGAGAAGCGCGCGATAGTCCATGGCGCTCAGCGTGATATCGGTGCCGAGCAAGGCCCCCAGCACCTTGTTCAACACGCCGCCGTCGAGGCTGGCGAGGCGCGAGCCGACGGAGAAGGCCGCCTGCTCGCTGGCCGAGGCCACGCTTCTGACGATGATGTCCGGCCGCGCGGCCAGGCTCTGGGCGAAGAAGAGGTCGCCGCTCGCCATGGTCGTAACCTTCGCGGCGTTATAGGGCATCGCGCCGGCGACGAAGCGGTCCTCGGGCGCGATGGCGGGATCGGCGCTGTAGCGGCCCTTGACGATTTCCGCATATCCATCGATGTCGTCGCGCATGGCCAGCGCGGCAAAGGGAAAGTCGCCGCTCGCGGTCATCAACCTGTCGCCGTTCCTTACCGCGAGCCGTTTGCGGTTGGCGGTGAAATAGGCCAGAGCGGCGGCTTCGGCCTTGTCGAGATTGGCAGCGGCGACGATCGACGCCAGGTCCGATGCATGCTGCAAGGAACGTCTCTGGAGCGTGAGATGGCCGTAGTCCACGCCGAGCGCAAGTACACCAATAACGAGTGCTGAGGAGGCGGCGGCCATGATGCCGATATTGCCGGCGCGATCCCGCAGGAATGCGCGGAGGCCGATGTCGCGGATATCCATGTCAGATGCCTCCGATGCGGATCGTGGAGAAGCGGGTGATTTTCTTGTCCGGCATGACGAAGGCGTAAAGCCCCCAGATCGGCAAGGTATCGGCGGCATATTCGAGCCGCACGGTGAATTGTTCCGCGTTTTGCCGATCTTCATCCACTTTCACGGAAAGTCGTGCAGGATCAAGAAGATAGTAATCGAGTGTCGAGCGCCGGATGAAGTCGCGCGCCAATGTGTTCCGCTCCGCGGTGTTCAGACCCGCCACCGCCGCGCGCGCGGCATCGGCCGCGATCTGCTGCACCGAACTCGCTGCCGAGAGGTAGACGCCGAAGGCGACGAGGGTCAGGAGAAGGAGAATGAAGACCGGGGCGAGAATGGCGAATTCGATTGCCGCGGTGCCTTGCCGGTCGGAGAAAAATCTGTTCGGGAGCACGGTTGGCCTCCTTTAATTAGAATTATGAAATTTAACAACTGTAAATTTAGGGGTCGGAAAATTAATTTTTGGTTGCGTTTACGGTGCTAATAAATGCACGTTAAAATAGATGCGCGGGGCTGCATATAAGCAGGGGCGGCGGATTGTGGGGGAGGTGGGCAACCGCTCGTCGCGTCGTCCGCGACGTCTCGATCATCCGCAGGAACGCCGTTCAACCACGGCAAAAGCGCCAGTTCCGACGGCGAGGCGTCAGGCGGTGATGATGCCGTAACCGATCGCCAGCGCCGCCAGTTCGGCGCGATTGCGGGCCTGGAGCTTCATTCTCGCCCGTTCGACATGTTCATGCACCGTCGAGGCGCGGATACCCAGTCTTTCGCCCGCCGCGGCATCGGAAAATCCCTCCGCGATGAGACGGATGCAATCGATCTCGCGCGGCGTGAGACCGGCGGGAGGAATGCGGAAACCTTCCCTCGGCACGAGCTGGCGAAGCCGCTCATGCAGGACGAGCGAAGCGGCCTCCAGGTGCCGTTTCTCGATCGGCGTGATATGATGGTTGAGGGTGACGAGGCTGACCAGGCTGTAATGCGACCCCGCCCGGCGGATCGGCACGACCAGCCCATCCACCCAGCCCTCGGCCGCGATCCTGTTGAGCGCTTCAGTGCCGGCGCGGGTGAGGGTTCGGCGGATACGCAGCTCGTTCCATGTGAAGGCGCCGTCCATCAGCGGCAGCGCCTCGATCAAGGGATCGCGCTCGATCAGGCCGGATTCGAAATAATAGGTCCGCCAGCGGTCGGGCCATTCCATCGCATGGAACACCGCGCGCCGGCGAAAGGCCGTGTCGATCTCCCCGCTGGTGAATGTATCGATCTGGAAGGGCCTGGCGAATCGCCGGAAGCAATCGACGACCGTCGCGGAATCCGCGGCGCCGGCCATGTCGCCGATCGCCTCGATGGATGAATATCCGCTGTTCAACGGCCCGGCTCCGCGCTCCACCGCCGGGAGCGTGTTCCGACGTGAGATGACGCGATATTGAATAAATCTCAACCGAGCCGGCGGTCAATGAAATGTTTGGCGGCGGCGCCGAGATCGTAGAAGGCGGACTTGACGGCTCTGAGCGCGTCCGGCGCCGGCTGCGTGACCGGAAGCATCATGGCCTCGTCATTGCCGAGCGTCACCTGGGCGAGGGCGTGGCCGAAGACCGTGCCGGGGGAGATGCCGCGACCGTTGTAGCCCGCGATTGACCAGATGTTCTTTTCCGGCCGGTGGAAGGACGGCAGGTTGTTCGCCGTCATACCGATCTTCCCGTCCCACCAATATTCGAAATCGACATTGCCGAGAAACGGGAAGAGCGCGCGCAGCGACCGCCGGGCGAACGCTTCATGCGCCGTGCGGCCGAGCGTATCGAGTGCGCCGATCGAGCCGAAGACGAGCCGTCCCGCCTTGTCGGTCCGGAAGGAGGTCATCACCAGTCCGGTGTCCCAGCAGCCATGTCCTTCAGGCAAGATGCGGCTGGCGAGATCGGGTGGCAGCGGCCGTGTCGCGAACTGGAAATAATACATCGGCACCAGTTCGTCGCGATGCCCGCTCCATGGCATGGAGGGTGCGACGCCGGAATAGGCGTTGCTGGCGAGGAGAAGCTTTCCGGCGCGCACCTCGCCGTTCGCGGTGCGGAGAATGACCGAATTCCCGTCGCTGCGCCCGTCCAGCACAGGCGTGGCGGTGAAGACGCGCGCGCCGGCGGCGATGGCGGCGCGGGCCAGTCCGTGGGCATAGCCGAGAGGCTGCACCGTACCGGCGCGGCGGTCGAGAAGGGCGCCGGCGAAGCCGCGCGCGCCAGTCAGCGCGGCGGTCCGATCGGCCGCGAGCGCTTCGACCGGCGCGCCCCGGCGCCGCCACTGGGCGGCCCGGATCGCGACTTCCTTCACCCCCGCCTCGCCGACCGCGAGATGGAGCGTACCGTTGCGGATCGCCTCGCAGTCGATCGCATGCTTTTCAATCAGAGCGAACACCTGGGCGGGGCCGTCGCCCAACTCCTCGACCAGCCGTCCGCCGACGGTCTCTCCCATGGCGGCCACGATGTCGTCGGGGCGCATCCACATGCCGGCATTGACCAGCCCGACATTGCGGCCCGAGCCGCCGAAGCCGATCTCCATCGCTTCGAGAAGGATGCAGTCGATGCCGGCTTCGGCCAGATGGAGGGCGGCGGAGAGACCGGTGAAGCCGCCGCCGACGATCGCCACCTGGCATGTCGCGTCGCCGGAGAGCGGCGCGGTTTCGGGTGCCGGGGAGGCCGAATGGGTCCAGAGATTCCGGTTGGTTCTGTCGTTGCGCATGGATCGGGAATTCTTCGAGGTCTGTCGTGGATTCTGCTGCGTCAAGGCGTGTTGCGATGATCGGGGGGACTGGAGCGTCTCCTCGCGCATCGCGGTCGCGGGCCGCCGCACGCTTTTGCGAGATCATGCTGTAGCACGACGAAAAGGCTCCGGAAACAGGGCTTTTCCCGTTCCCGAAGCCGATGGCGATACTGACGCGGCCCTATTCGGCGGCAGCGGCGACGATGTCCTCGGCGGTGGCCGGATGCGCGGCCGGCTCGATGCTGCGGTTGTCGTTGGCGGAGAGCCATTCGACATGCATTTCCGCCATTTCGCGCGCCTTCTCGGCGATCTCGATCATGGCGTCGATCTGTTCGTCGGTATGGTCGGCCATGACCTGCAACCGCCAGCGGCAGGCATTGCGGGCGACGGCGGGATGCTCGACCAGATTGACGATGCCGCCGAACTCCACCGCATAGCGGGTCATCAGCCGGGCAAGCAGGATGTCGCCGATCAGCATAGGCACCACCGCGCTCGGCTTGCCGAGCACCTCGAAGCCGGCCTCCTCCAGACCCGCGCGCAGCCGGAGCGAATTGTGCATCAGCCGTTCGCGCCGGGCCTTGCCCTCCTCGCTCTCGATCAGGTCCAGCGCGGCGAGCACGGTGGCGGCCTGGACGGGGGACATGGCATTGGTGAAGGTGGAGGGACCGCACTGCCCGCGCAATCCGAAGCGGAAGCCCTTGCTGTTGGTGGCGACGAAGCCGCCCATCGAGGCGAAGCTCTTGGAGAAGGCGCCGACGAGGACGTCGACCTTGCCGACGATGTCGAAGTCCTCGAGCTTGCCACGACCGGTCCGGCCGAGCGCGCCGAGATCGTGGGCGCAATCGACGAGCAGCGTCGCGTCATAACGATGGCAGATTTCCTGCATGGCGGGAATGTCCGGCACGTCGCTGTCCATCGAGAACAGCGTCTCGGTCACCACCAGGATGCCGCAGGTCTCGTCCTCGCGACGGATGCGGGCAAGCCGGCTTTCGATCGCCCGAAGGTTCATATGCGAATAGACATGCACATTGTCCGTGGCGTCGCGCGCCGCTTCCTGAAGGCAGGCATGGGCGAGGATGTCGATCACGACGTGGTCCTGCGGCTTGACGAGCGTCTTCACGGCGCCGTAGCCCGCCGCCCAGCCAATCGGGAAGACGACGACGTCGTCATAACCGAGGAAGGCCGAGAGCCGCCTTTCAAGCGCCACCGAGAGCGCCGTGTTGCCCATCAGCGCGGCGGAGCCGGCGCTGTGCAGGCCGTAAGTCCCGATCGCATCGATAGCGGCCTTCATCAGGTCGGGATGCGAGGCGAGGGACAGATAATCCTGGCTCGCGAAGTTGTGGCCGTGGAACGGCGTGCCGTCCCGATGGGCGCCTTCTATGAAGTTGCCGACACGGGTCGTCGAGTATTTTTGATAAGGGTCAATTTTGTGTTCTACACGTTCCTGCCACCAGATGCCGGGTTGTTCCCAGCGTTCAAGTAGATTGACAGGATAAGTCTGTCTTTCAACCGCAGGAAGACTGGTTCTTAATTGGTCGGGTATATCATCAAATATCGTCATGGAAGTACCTGCCGCATCAATTTCCACTTGCGCTTGAGGCCGGCTTTCTTCCCAGGCGATCCTCGAAAACTCGCATTGGTATGAAGAAATGACCCTAAGCGTTTAAAAAGATTAACAAAGAATAAATTTTAGTCAACTTGTAATGATCGTGTCCCGAACTGGCGCGTCCATCTGTCGACAATTAACCTTAATGAAAGATTAATACTTTAGGATGCGGGCCGAGGCCCCGCCGGGAAACTCCTCAATGATTCCCGGAAGTTGCATTGAATGCGATGGATATTGCTCAGTGACGCGAAATCGCTGCCGATTCAGTCGACGAATTCCACCATGACGCCGGGCTTGACCATCTTGGCGAGCTCGGTGGCGTCCCAATTGGTCAGGCGGATGCAGCCGTGGCTTTGCGAACGACCGATTCGGGACGGGTCGGGTGTGCCGTGGATGCCGTAGGTCGGCTTGTCGAGCGCGATCCAGACCGTGCCCACCGGACCGTTCGGGCCGGGGGGGATCGTCAGCACCTTGGTGTTGTTGCCCTGCTGGAAATTGATCTTCGGATTGTAAGTATAGTTGGGATCGAAGGCCACGCGCGCGACGGCATGCAGGCCGGAGGGCGAGGGGGTGTCGCTCGAGCCGATCGAGGCGGGATAGGCCGCGACGAGCGCGCCGGCCTCGTCATAGGCGAACAGCTGCTTGCGTGCCTTGTCGGCGACGATCCGCGCGACGACGCCCTTCTTTTCCACGCCGGGATTGATCACCCGGATGCGCGTGCCGGGAATGGTGAAATCGACGCCGGGATTGAGCTCCTTGAGATAGTTCTCGTCCATGTGGAACTTTTCGGCCAGCGCTTCCGTCACGCTGGTATAGGCGAGGGAGGGAAGCTGGGCCTTGAGCGAATAGTCCTGTGGAATGGCGGCGACATAGGGGCCGGCGGCATCGGCCGCGCTGATCTCGTAGGTCATGATCGGCAGGCCGCCCGTGAAACCGAGACGGGTCAGGATGTCCTCGCTGTCGTTGGGGTCGAGCGTTTCGCCGCTGATCTTCTCATAGGCGCGGATGGCCTTGGAGACGTTCGAACCCATGCGCCCGTCGATCACGCCCGGCGAGGCGCCCTCCCGGTCGAGAAAGACCTGAAGCGCCGCGATTTCAAGCTTCGACTTCTTGCCCTGGAGGGTGATTTCCGGCTCGACGGCCGGCTTTTCCTCGACCGCGTCCTGGTTCGGGTCGATGGCGGCGAGGTCCTGCCGGTCGATATTGTCGTTGCGGATTCCGTCGCCCGGCAGGGACTGGTCCTCGAAGGCCTGGTTGTCGACGCCGTCGCCCGGGACGGAACCGGTCACATCCGAATAGTCGTCGCTCTGCGGCCGGTCGGGAAAATAGTCCGGATCGTTCGATGCCTCGCGCCGCCGGAAGCCGTCCGCATTGTCGAAATCCTCCACGCCCGGCAGCCGGTCGCGATAGCGGTTGCCTCCGAAATCGTCGGTGCGGGCGGTGCGCCCATCGAGATAGCGGCGGGCCGACATCTCCGTGGCGACGATATTGCCGTAATGGTCGATGAGGACCTTCTGGCCCTTGCGGTTGATCTTGACGACGACGTCGGCGGCGTCCGGCACATAGTCCAGCAATTCGCCTTCCGGCGTCACAAGAACCTTGCCCACCGGATCGTCGGCGTAATCCTGCGCGAGCGCCGTGGAGGCCGTCAGAGCGGCGGCGAGAAGCGAAATGGTGATCAGTCTGCGTTTCATCTCGATCGGAATTCGTTGCTGGGGCAGGGGTTCCTTTGCCGTCAAGGCAAACACGTCAATTTTGACTCTATTGTGGAAATTCTAAATCCAGCATGAACGAAGGGTAAAATCCCGGCCGGCCGCGGAAATTTCGCCGCCGCCCGAGAGACGCGCGATTTCTTCTGGGTTATGGTCCCTCGCGAATCCTGAAGCGAGGGAACGATGAGGTTTCACACAGGCGCCGGCCCGGAACTGCAACTCGACCTGACATCGGCGCTCGACATCGGCTCATGCCGGGTCGACGGTGTGGAACTGTCGCCGGGACGCGCGGTTCCCGACGACGGCGATCCCCGCATCCTCCATGCGGTCGGCGGCTTCCTGTTCACCTGCGGACCGGACCATGTCCGTCATCCGGAGCCGGTTTCGGGAACGAGCGGCCGGAAATATCCGCTCCACGGCTCCATGGCGGCGACCAAGCCGGAGATCATCGCGCATGACCGCATGGACGCGCAGGAACAGGTGATCGCGCGCGTCACCGTCCGCATGGCCCAGGGCGGCGAGGCCGAGATCCTGAGGACCTGGCGCATGGACGGGGCGACCGGCGAGGTCATGCTGGCCGACCGGCTTACCAATATCGGCCCGCAGCCATTCCCGCCGATGCTGATGTATCACATGAATATCGGTGCGCATCTCTTCGACGACGACACGATGCTGGCGGGCAGCATGTTCGCGGATGCGGGCCTCGGCTGGACCTTCGGGGAGGGTGACGGCCATGTCTTCTGCGTACCGGCCGAAGCCGAGCCGGGGGATGAGTTCGCCCGTGTCACGCTCGGCCCGATCGCGCCGCTCGGCGGAAAATCGCTTCATGTCCGCTTCGCGGTCGATACGCTGCCGCATCTCCAGATGTGGCGCAACCAGGTGTCGCCGGCCCACGTTCTCGGCATCGAGCCGGTCTCGCATCCCTGGATGAAACGGCCCGAGCTCGCCGAGGCCGGACTGATGGCCGAGCTCGCGCCGGGCGAGTTCCGTCTTTACCGGCTGGGCTTTTCGTTCCGGTGATTGACGCGCGTGGCGCGTCCCACTACTGATCATGCCTCCGAAACAGACAGGCAATGCAATGAACATCCGGCCCATCAACGACGAATATGCCGTGACCGCGCAGATCGGGGTCGAGGACCTCGGGGAGATCAGAGACCTGGGTTTCAAGTCCGTCATATGCCATCGCCCCGATGCCGAGGATCCCGGCCAGCCGGATTTCGCCGAAATCGCGGCGCGCGCCGCCGAACTGGGCCTCGAGACGCGGCATATACCGGTGAGCGGTCCGCCGACCGCCGATGCCGTGCGCGCCATGGTCGATGCGCTCGACGAATTGCCGAAGCCGGCGCTGGGCTATTGCCGGTCGGGCAACCGGTCCACGATCATCTACCAGCAGACCCAGCATCTCCGTTGACACGCCGGCCGGTCGTTTTCGTCCTGGTTGACCTATTTTTGAGCATTTGCCGCCAAGTCATGGAAATTTGATGTCAATTGTCAATTTTTGCGTAAGCATTCATTAACGCTGATACGCCTAACCTTCTCCGGGGGTGGCCTGTGACGCAGGCCTGTCATCGGAGTTTGAAGCCTTGAATATCAGTGGCAAGATCTACAGCCTCGTGGGCATCCTGTGCCTGTCGGCGCTCGTCATCGGCGCGACGGCGCTCTATTCGGTCAATGAATACAGCGCGCGCCTCGGCGAGTACAAGCTCGTTTCCGACCGCGTCTATCTCGGCGAACGCCTCAACCGGCTCGTGACCGCCGTGGTGATGGAGGCGCGGGGCATCTATGCCGCCAAGGACACGGCTGGGGCGAAGAAGTTCGCCGGGGGGATCGTCGACAATCTCGGCGAGATGGACAAGGTGCTCGCCGCCTGGGCGCCGCTCGTCGGCCCCGAGCAGAAGGCGACCTTCGACAAGCTTCTCGGCCGTTCCGCGGAGTTCAGGACCTTCCGCACCGAGACGGCGCGGCTCGGCACCGAGGAAGCGCCGGCCGCCGCCAACAAGCAGGGCAACAACGAGGCCAATCGCGCCAACCGCAAGGCCTTCCAGAAGGAGATCGATGCCATCGTCGAGGCGGACCAGGCGATCCTGGCCGAGGTTCAGGGCGCGATCGAGGCCTTCAAGCGATCCGTCTTGCTCACGGTGTCGCTGATAACGGCGATCGGCCTCGCCGCCGGCGCCGGGCTCGGCGTCTATATCGCCCGCGTCCATCTGAGCAATCCGATCCTGCGGATCACCCGGGCGATCCGTGAGGTCGCCGACGGCCGCTTCGACCTCGACGTTCCCTTCATCGGCCGCAAGGACGAGATCGGCCAGATGGCCGCAGCCGTCGGCGTCTTCAAGGAGAACGGCCAGGCGGTGGCCGAGCATCAGGCCCGGCAGGCCGAAGCCCGCGCCCGCAACGACGATATGCAGGCCCGGATGTCGGCCGTCGTGGCCGCGGCTGCCGGCGGCGATTTCTCGAAGCGCATCGAAACGGATTTCGGCGATCGCGACCTCAACCGCGTGGCCGGCGATGTCGACCAGCTGCTCGCCACCGTCGATGCCGGCATCAGCGAAATGCGCGCCGTGATGGCCAACCTCGCCGAGAACCGCCTGACGCGGTCGATGGAGGGCCGCTACCAGGGCGCCTTCGCCGAGCTGCAATCCAATGTCAACGGCACCATGACCAGCCTCAAGGGCACGATCCGCGAAGTGCTCGACACGTCGGACTCGATCAATGGCAATATCGGCGAGCTCGGCTCCTCGACCAACGATCTGTCGCGCCGCACCGAGCAGCAGGCGGCGGCGCTGGAGGAAACCTCCGCCGCCTTGCAGGAGATCACCTCGGTGGTTCGGAACGCCACGCAGAAGGCTGAGGAAGCCGCGACCATGGTAACCGACGCCAAGCAGAATGCCAGCGAGGCCGGCCTCGTCGTCGGCGACGCCATTGCCGCGATGGGCCGCATCGAGCAGGCCTCGCAGGAGATCAGCCAGATCATCAACGTGATCGACGAGATCGCCTTCCAGAC
>JAGRLJ010000288.1 GCA_020441805.1 Rhizobiaceae bacterium | reverse complement strand
CCTGCGTCTTCACCTTCGGCATCTGTCAGGCCGGCGGCGCGGGCAAGGTGCTGGCCGAATGGGTCATGCATGGCGAGACGGAGTGGGACATGTGGTCCTGCGATCCGCGCCGCTATACCGATTATACCGACCCGCAATATTGCGTGGACAAGGGCATGGAAATCTATGGCCACGAATATGCCATGCATTTCCCGAGGCACTACTGGCCGGCCGGTCGCGACCGCAAGCATTCGGCGATCCATGACCGGGTCGAGGCGCTCGGCGCGCAGTTCAAGCCTTTTAACGGCTGGGAGCGCGCCATGTGGTATGCGAAGCCCGGCGACGATACGTCCGAGGCCGCGACCCAGACCTGGAACCGAAAGGGGCCGTGGTCTCCCCGCATCGAGGAGGAGTGCCTTGCCGTTCGTGACGCCGCCGGCATTCTCGACCTGCCGGGCTTCTCGCGTTATCGCGTCAAGGGTCCCGGCGCCACGGAATGGCTCAAGGGCCTGATCACCGGCCGCGTGCCGAAGCCGGGCCGTATCGGGCTCGCCTATTTCTCCGACGACAAGGGGCGCATCGTCACCGAAATGTCGGTGATCATGCTGGAGGAGGATTTCTTCTTCCTGATCACGGCGGCGACGGCGCAATGGCACGATTTCGAATGGCTGAAGAAGCACTTGCCGAAGGACGCCGCCTTCACCATCGACGATGTGACGGCGCAGTTCTCCTGCCAGATCCTCACAGGTCCGAATGCGCGGCGGATCCTCGCGGAAGTGACCGATGCCGACCTGACCAAGCCCTGGCTGACGCACCAGTCCTGCCAGATCGCCGGCCGCTGGCTCCAGCTCGTCCGCGTCTCCTTCGCCGGCGATCTCGGCTGGGAGCTCCATACCAAGATCGAGGACACGGGCGCCGTGTTCGACGCCGTCTGGGCCGCCGGCCAGAAGCACGGCCTCAAGCCTTTCGGGATGGAAGCGCTCGATTGCCTCCGCATCGAGAAGGGCTACCGTGCCTGGAAGGGCGATCTTTCGACCGACTATACGATCCTTCAGGGCGGGCTCGAACGTTTCGTCGACTGGTCCAAACCGGACTTCAAGGGCAAGCCGGCGCTGGAGCGCGAGAAGCAGCAGGGCGTCGCCAAGCGCTTCGTGACGCTGGTGGTCGATGCCGGCGATTGCGACGCGCCCTATATGTCCACGCTCTGGCATGACGGCAAGGTGGTCGGCGAGACGACGTCGGGCAACTGGGGTTATCGCATCGGTAAGTCCGTGGCGCTTGGCATGCTGCGCGCCGACCTGGCCGTGCCCGGCACGGAAATCGAGGTCGAGATCTTCGGCGACAGGCGTCGCGCGGTCGTCCAGGAAGACAAGCCGCTGTTCGATCCGGAGAACGAAAGGCTGCGCGCATGAAGAAGCCCATCCCTTCGAAGGCTCGCGCGGTCATCATCGGCGGCGGCGTCTCGGGTTGCTCGGTCGCCTATCACCTGGCCAAGCTCGGCTGGACCGATGTCGTGCTGCTCGAACGCAAGCAGCTCACCTCGGGCACGACCTGGCATGCGGCCGGCCTGATCGGCCAGTTGCGCGCCAGCCAGAACATGACCCGGCTCGCGAAATATTCCGCCGACCTCTATGTCAAGCTCGAAGCCGAGACCGGCATCGGCACCGGCATGAGGCAGAACGGCTCGATGACGGTCGCGCTGACCGAGGAGCGCAAGCAGGAGATCTACCGCCAGGCCTCGCTCGCCCGCGCCTTCGATGTCGATGTCCGCGAGATCTCGCCCGAGGAAGCCAAGGCGATGTATCCGCATCTCAATGTCGGGGACATCAAGGCGGCGGTGCATCTGCCGCTCGACGGCCAGTGCGACCCGGCCAATATCGCCATGGCGCTCGCCAAGGGCGCCCGGCAGAACGGCGCGACGGTGATCGAGGGTGTCAAGGTTACGGCGGTCAACCAGAAGGAGGGCCGCGTCGTCTCCGTCACCTGCGAGCAGGATGGCGAGAGCTACACGATCGAGACCGAGAACGTCGTCAATGCCGCCGGCATGTGGGGCCGCGATCTCGCGGAAACCTCGGGCGTCACCGTGCCGCTGCATGCCTGCGAGCATTTCTACATCGTCACCGAGCCGATCGCGGGGCTCAGCCAGCTTCCGGTGCTGCGCGTGCCCGACGAATGCACCTATTACAAGGAAGACGCCGGCAAGATGCTGATCGGCGCCTTCGAGCTTACGGCCAAGCCCTGGCCGGCGAAGGGCGAGGCGATCCGCGAGGATTTCTGCTTCGATCAGTTGCCCGAGGATTTCGATCATTTCCAGCCGATCCTGGAAATGGCGATCAACCGCATGCCGATGCTGGAAACCGCCGGCATCCACACCTTCTTCAACGGTCCCGAGAGCTTCACGCCCGACGACCGCTATTATCTCGGCGAAGCGCCGGAGCTCAAGGGATATTGGGTGGCCGCCGGCTACAATTCTATCGGCATCGTCTCGTCGGGCGGCGCCGGCATGGCGCTCGCGCAATGGATGAACGACGACGAGCCGCCCTTCGACCTCTGGGAAGTCGATATCCGCCGGGCGCAGCCTTTCCAGAAAAACCGGACCTATCTGCGCGACCGTGTCTCCGAAACGCTCGGCTTGCTCTATGCCGACCATTTCCCCTATCGCCAGATGGCGACGGCGCGCGGCATCCGCCGCTCGCCGCTGCACGAGCATCTGAAGGCGCGGGGCGCGGTGTTCGGCGAGGTCGCCGGCAACGAGCGCGCCAACTGGTTCGCGAAAGAAGGCCAGGAGCGGGAATACCGCTATTCGTGGAACCGTCAGAACTGGTTCGAAAACCAGCGGGACGAGCATCTTGCCGTGCGCAACGGGGCGGGCCTGTTCGACATGTCCTCCTTCGGCAAGATCCGCGTCGAGGGCCGCGATGCCTGCGCCTTCCTCAACCGCCTCTGTGCCAACCAGATGGATGTCGCCGCCGGCCGCATCGTCTATACCCAGATGCTCAACCACAAGGGCGGCATCGAGAGCGACCTGACCGTCACCCGGCTTTCCGAGACGGCGTTCCTCCTGGTCGTGCCGGGTGCGACCCTGCAACGCGACCTCGCCTGGCTCCGGAGGAACCTGACACCGGATGAATTCGTCGTCATCACCGACGTTACCACCGGCGAAGCCGTGCTCTGCGTCATGGGCCCGAAGTCACGCGAGCTGATGCAGAAGGTCAGCCCGAACGATTTCTCCAACGCGCATCATCCCTTCGGCACGGCGCGCGAGATCGAGGTCGGCATGGGCCTCGCGCGCGCCCATCGCGTCACCTATGTGGGCGAGCTCGGCTGGGAGCTCTATGTCGCCTCCGACCAGGCCGCGCATGTCTTCGAGGCGCTGGAGGAGGCTGGCGCCGATGTCGGGCTCAGGCTCTGCGGGCTGCATACGCTCGACAGCTGCCGCATCGAAAAGGCGTTCCGGCATTTCGGCCACGACATCACCGACGAGGATCATGTGCTGGAAGCTGGCCTCGGTTTCGCCGTACGGCTCAACAAGCAGGAATTCATCGGCCGTGAGGCGGTTCTCCGCAAGAAAGAAGCCGGCCTCCAGCGCCGGATGCTGCAATTCAAGCTCGACGATCCTCAGCCGCTGCTCTTCCACAACGAAGCTGTCGTCCGCGACGGCAGGATCGTGTCGATCGTTACATCGGGCAATTACGGCCATTATCTCGGCGGCGCCAT
>JAGRLJ010000032.1:8169-30049 GCA_020441805.1 Rhizobiaceae bacterium | reverse complement strand
GTCGACAAGGCCAAGACCTGCCTCTTCGTCAAGCGCTCGCTCGGCTCCGGCTATGCCGGCATCGACAATACGCTGTTCTACAAGGACGGCACGATGATGCTGTTGGGCGACGCCAAGAAGGTGACGGAGGACATCGTCAAGTCCATGGCGCATTGACCCGTCCGTCAGGTTAAGTGGATCGAACCCGCCGGTCACACCCGGCGGGTTTTCTTTTGCGCGGGGTTCCGTAGGTCTCGATGGGAGTTGGCGGCGCCTCGTCAACGGGGATCCGAGGAAAGCCGCGGGTCTCCGGCCGTATCAGGCGGCGTCGAACCGCGACAATCGATAGGGCGCCAGCAGCGGCTCGCGGTTGCCGGTCAGGATCTCGTCCGCCGCGAAGCGGCCGATGGCCGGCGCCAGCGTGATGCCGGAATGGGTGACGGCCAGATAAAGGCCCTCCAGGTCCGTGGCCTCGCCGAGAATCGGGAAGCCGTCCCTCGGTGTCGGTCGATAGCCCACGGTGTGGAAATCCATCTCCAGCGCCGCGCCGTTTCTCAGAAAGGCCCTGACCTTGTCGAACAGTTCCCGCGCGGCACGCTCCGGCTCCGTGCCGGGATCGGTGCCGGCGAAGTCGCTTCCCGCGATGATGCGGCCCTCGGCCGTCTGGCGCAGATGCAATTCGGCGGCGAGCACCAGCCCGTTCAGCATCTTCGCGGCCGGTTTCGAATGCACGATCAGGCCCGGCGGCGCATCGACCGGCACGGTCACGCCGACGGACCGGGCCAGGGCCGGGGTTTCGGCGCCGGCGGCCAGCACGACCATGTCGGCGCTCATCAGGCCATCGGCGGTCTTCACGCCGATCAGCCGGCCGGCGTCTTCCGCAAGGCCGATGGCGGAGACGCCTTCCAGCAGTTCGAGCCCCTGGCTGCGGGCATGTTCAATGAGCGTGACGGCCGCCATGCGTGGCTCGATGGCGCCTTCTTCGGGCACATGGAGCGCGAAGTCCGGGACCCGCAGCAGGTTGGGTTCTATCCGGGCGGCTTCCGCCCCATCCACCTCGCGGATGCGGTAGCCCCAGCGGCCGTGTTCCCGCGCATAGGCGTCGAGAGCCTCGCGCGGCAGGTCCCAGCAGAGGCCGCCGATCCAGGCGGGCTGGAGATCCGGCACATCGCCCGCGAGTCGTCGCCATTCCGCCATCGAGCGTGTCCTGAGCCGGAAATAGGCCTCGGGATTGCCCCAGCTTGCATTGATCCAGGCGAAAGAGGTCGGTGTCGCGACGCCGCCGGTCTTGCCGGCGATCAGCCTGACCCTCGCGCCCGCATTCACGAGATGCCAGGCAATCGAGGCTCCGATGATGCCGCCGCCGATAACGATGATGTCCCGCTTGTCCGCCATGTCGCTCCCCTTCGACTCCATGGACGGAAACTAGCCGAGATATTCCTCGCGATGCAAAGCCTTAGTTGCCGAAGCCGGCAGATCGCGTCCGGGCGACGCCGTCTTTCGCCGGCTGATATTTCTGATCGAGCTGAAGCGCATGGTAATAGGACTTGTAGGCCCGCTTCATGTCACCCTTGCGCTCGTAGATCAGCGCCTGGTTGGCCCAGGATTCCGCGAGCTTGCCGTCGAGCTCGATCGCGCGGTTGAAGTCGGCGAAGGCATTTTCGTCATCGTTGAGGGCGACATAGGAGATGCCGCGACCGTTATAGGGCTCGGCCGAATTGGGCGATAGCGAGATCGCCGTCGAGAAGTCCTCGATCGCCTTGGCATGATTGCCACGAAGCTGGTGGATCAGGCCACGGTTGTGATAGGCGCGCGGATCGGTTGTGTCGAGGGCGATGGCGCGATTGTAGTCGTTCATCGCCGAATCGAGCTGGCCCGCCTGACGATAGATATTGCCGCGGCCGATGAAGGCCACGTCGTAACGCGGACTCAGTTGCAGCGCGGTGTTGTAATCCGAAAGAGCCAGCTCGGGCTTGCCCTGGTTGCGGTAGATCAGCGCCCGGTTCGCATAGGCCTGATAGAAGCGGGGATTGAGCTCGATGGCGCGATTGAAATCGTCGAGCGCGCGCGAGAACTGGCCGGCGCGGCCATAGGCGGAACCGCGGGTATTGTAGCCTTCCGGGTCGGAGGGGTTCGAATTGATCACCGTGGTCAGCGAGGAGATATTCTCTTCCGAACCCTGTTCCTTGTTGATTCGGATCGTGTCCGTTGTGTCGGTCGTGCCGCAGGCGGCAAGTCCGGCCGCCAGCGTCGCGGCAATCAGCGCCGTGCCGAGAAGCCGCAAGGGCGTCCTCGCGCGTGGCACGGCGGACTTCACGCAGGCGGCTAAGGTATCGGTCATGATTTCATCAACTCGCGGGGAGCCTCTCGCTCCGGGTCAAGCAGCAAAACGGCGGCGGCGATAATTCGCCCCCGCCGACACATGCATCATAATTCGTCGAAACGACGGCAGATCAACGAGCCGGGCCGCGACCGGTGCCGATGAGGCCTTCGCGCTGGGCGCGCTTGCGGGCAAGCTTGCGGACGCGGCGAACGGCTTCGGCCTTTTCACGGGCGCGCTTCTGGGACGGCTTCTCGTAATAGTCGCGCATCTTCATTTCGCGGAAAATGCCTTCGCGCTGCATCTTCTTCTTCAGAGCGCGGAGAGCCTGATCGACATTGTTGTCGCGAACCAATACCTGCACGTGAATCCCGTTCCTTATCTTGAGTTGGACTTCCCGCGCGCCGGCCGGGAAGCGGACAAAAACAACTGCGCCGGGCACACGGCCCAGCGATTGGTGGATGCGAATAGCAGAAGAGGCGGGCGAAGTCCAGTCCCTGTCGGGGTTTGGGATGAAAAAAACGCGGTTTCGCGCCGTCCGGCCGCTGGCGGGTCCGCGCTTCGATACGTCGCAAAAGAAACGTTGTGCCGTCGTCTTTTTTGCGATTTCCTGCGCCAGAACCAGTGGTCGCCACGATATGGAGTTTTCCCCGGATGCGCAAATATTCGGCCTTCGCCGTTGCCCGTGAAGCCCTGAGAGGTCATAGCGGGTGGGAAAAGCAGTGGACCTCGCCCGAGCCAAAGTCCGAATACGACATCGTCATCATCGGCGCTGGCGGTCATGGCCTCGGCACCGCCTATTACCTGGCCAAGGAGCACGGCATCACCAATATCGCGGTGATCGAGAAGGGCTGGCTCGGCGGCGGCAATACCGGACGCAACACGACCATCATCCGCTCCAACTATCTCTACGACGAGAGCGCCGGGCTCTATAACCATGCGCTCAAGCTGTGGGACAATCTCTCGCAGGACATGAATTACAACGTCATGTATTCGCCGCGCGGCGTGATGATGCTGGCGCATAACGTCCATGACGTCCAGGTTCTCAAGCGCCATATCCATTCGAACCGACTGAACGGCGTGGAGAACGAGTGGCTGACGCCGGAGGAAGCCAAGGAATACTGCCCGCCGCTCAACATCTCCAGGACGGCGCGCTATCCGGTCGTCGGCGCGACGTTGCAGCGCAAGGGCGGCACGGCGCGCCATGACGCCGTCGCCTGGGGCTATGCCCGCGGCGCGTCCGATCGCGGCGTGCACATCATCCAGAATTGCGAAGTCACCGGCATCCGGCGCGGCCCGGACGGCGCAGTGCAGGGCGTCGAGACCTCTAAGGGCTATATCGGCGCCAGGAAGATCGGCGTCGTGGCCGCCGGCCATACCTCCGTCGTGATGGAAATGGCGGGTCTCAAGCTGCCGCTCGTCTCCTATCCGTTGCAGGCGCTCGTTTCCGAGCCGATCAAACCGATCTTCCCCTGCGTCGTCATGTCCAACACGGTGCATGCCTATATCTCGCAGTCCGACAAGGGCGAGCTCGTGATCGGCGCCGGCACCGATCAATATGCGTCCTATTCGCAGACCGGTGGGCTGCATATCATCAACCACACGCTCGATGCGATATGCGAGATGTTCCCGATCTTCACCCGCATGAAGATGATGCGCTCCTGGGGCGGCATCGTCGACGTGACGCCGGACCGCTCGCCGATCCTTTCCAAGACGCCGGTCCAAGGCCTCTACGTGAATTGCGGCTGGGGCACCGGCGGTTTCAAGGCGACCCCGGGTTCGGCCCATGTCTTCGCCCATACGATCGCCCGAGACGAGCCGCATCCGATCAACGCGCCCTTCACGCTCGAACGTTTCCGCACCGGCCGGCTGATCGACGAGGCCGCCGCCGCCGCCGTGGCGCATTAACCTATCCAATTGGCAGGAATCCCGATGCTTCTCATACACTGCCCCTATTGTCAGGAAGACCGGCCGGAACTCGAGTTCCGCAACGGCGACGAAGCGCATATCGTCCGTCCGGAGAATATCGCCGAAATCTCGGATGAGGAATTCGAGAACTATTTCTTCCTGCGCGACAATCCCAAAGGCCTCGTCTTCGAGCGCTGGCGCCATGTCTCCGGCTGCGGCAAATTCTTCCGCGCGGTTCGCCATACGGTCACCGACAAGTTCGTGATGACCTATCGGCAGGACGAGCCGAAGCCCGACCAGGCCACCATCGAAGCCCGCATGGCAGGAGGCGCGAAATGAGCGGAGCCAACCGTATCGCCGGAAAGGGCCGCCTGACGCCCGCCAAGACCGCGCGCCTGACCTTCGACGGCCGCCAGCTCAATGCGCTCGAAGGCGACAGCGTCGCCTCGGCGCTGCTCGCCAACGGCATTCATCTTGCCGGCCGCTCGTTCAAGTATCATCGCGCCCGTGGTATCCTGACCGCCGGTCCGGAAGAGCCGAACGCGCTGTTCGACATTTCCCGCGATGCCGGGCGCACGACGCCCAATGTGCGCGGCCCGATGCAGGAAGTGTTCGACGGCATCGCCGTCAAGTCGCAGAACCGCTGGCCGTCGCTGGCCTTCGATGTCGGCGCGGTCAACAATCTCTTCGCGCCTTTCTTCGCCGCCGGCTTCTACTACAAGACCTTCATGTGGCCGAAGGCCGCGTGGAAGGCGATCTACGAACCCTTCATCCGCAACGCGGCCGGACTCGGCGTCTCGCCGAAGGAGCCCGATCCGGACCACTATGCCAACCGTTTCGCTCATTGCGACGTGCTTGTCGCGGGCGGCGGCGCCGCCGGCATCGCGGCGGCGCTGGCCGCGGCGGAGACCGGCGCCTCGGTCATCCTCGCCGACGAACGCGCGGAACTGGGCGGCTCGCTCTATTTCGACACCGGCGTGGCCATCGACGGCCAGGAAGGCTTTGCCTGGGCGCAGGCCATGGCGGCAAAGCTCGCCGCGATGCCGAACGTCACGGTGCTGACCCGCACGACGGTGTTCGGCTACTACGCCCACAATTTCATCGGCATGGCCGAGCGTGTCACCGATCATCTCGCCAGCCCCGACAGGTCGCTGCCGCGCGAGCGGCTCTGGCAGGTCCGCGCCAAGCGGGTGATCCTCGCGACCGGCGCGATCGAACGGCACATGGTGTTCGACGGCAACGACCGTCCGGGAATCATGCTGGCTTCCGCCGCGAGGACCTATCTCAACCATTATGGCGTTGCCGTCGGCGCCAAGGTCGGCGTCTATACCTCGCACGACTCGGCCTATGAGGCGGCTTTCGATCTCAAGGCCGCCGGTATCCAGATCCCGGTCATCGTCGATACCCGCGACAAGCCCGGTGAAGCCGTGCTCAGGAAGGCGCGCGATCTCGGCATCAATGTCCAGGTCGGTTCGTCCGTGCTCAAGACCGGCGGCAAGCTGCGCATTGCCTCGATGACAGTCGCGCGGCGCGGCACGCGCAGCGGCGAAAAGGTCTCGGTGGACGCACTGATCGTCTCCGCCGGCTGGACGCCATCGGTGCATCTTTTCTCGCAGTCGCGCGGCAAGCTCGCCTTCGATGCGGAGAACCAGCGCTTCCTGCCTGGCGCCTATGCGCAGGATTGCCTCTCGGTGGGTGCCTGCAACGGGACCCATTCGATCGCGGCCTCCATCGAGGAAGCGATCGGCGCCGGCCAGCTCATGGCGCAGGCGGCGGGCGCCGCCGGCACCTCGACCGTATCCGTCAACGCCACGCAGGCCTTCGACTGGACGGGCGGCATGGCGGGCGCCGCCGACGGCGCCGGTCCGGAAAACTCCATGGCCAAGGCTTTCGTCGACTTCCAGCACGATGTCTGCGCCAAGGATATCCGGCTCGCCGTCCGCGAGGGCATGCATTCGATCGAGCATATCAAGCGCTTCACCACCAACGGCATGGCGACGGACCAGGGCAAGCTGTCCAATATCCATGGCCTCGCCATTGCCGCCGAGGCGCTCGGCAAACCCATACCGGAAGTCGGCCTCACCACCTTCCGCGCGCCCTATACGCCGGTCACCTTCGGCTCGATCGTCAACCATGCCCGCGGTCCGCTCTTCGATCCGGCGCGCAAGACGCCGATGCATGGCTGGGAAGAAGCCCATGGCGCGGTGTTCGAGGATGTCGGCATCTGGAAGCGCGCCTGGTTCTACCCGAAGGCGGGTGAGGACATGCATCAGGCGGTCAACCGCGAATGCAGGACGGTCCGTAGCGTCGCCGGCCTGTTCGACGCCTCGACCCTCGGCAAGATCGAGGTCGTGGGGCCGGATGCCGCGAAGTTCATGAACCTCATCTACACCAACAGCTGGGACACGCTGAAGCCCGGCCGCTGCCGCTACGGTATCATGCTGCGCGAAGACGGCTACGTCTATGACGATGGCGTCGTCGGCCGGCTTGCCGAGGATCGCTTCCACATCACCACCACCACGGGCGGCGCGCCGCGCGTGATGAACCATATGGAAGATTACCTCCAGACCGAGTTCCCGCATCTCAAGGTGTTTCTCACCTCGACGACCGAGCAATGGGCGGTGATCGCGGTCCAGGGTCCGAAGGCACGCGAGATTGTCGAGCCGCTGCTCGAGGGCATCGACATCTCCGCCGAGGCCTTCCCGCATATGAGCGTCGTCGAAGGCAGGATCGCAGGCGTTGCGACCCGGCTCTTCCGCATGACTTTCGCCGGCGAGCTCGGCTACGAGGTCAACGTGCCCGCCGACTATGGCCAGGCCGTGTGGGAAGCGCTCTGGGCGCGGGCCGAGCCGATGGGCGCCTGCGCCTATGGCACCGAGGCGATGCATGTGCTGCGCGCCGAGAAGGGCTATATCATCGTCGGTCAGGACACGGACGGCACCGTTACCCCCGACGATGCCGGCCTTGCCTGGGCCGTCGGCAAGAAGAAGACTGATTTCGTCGGCATTCGCGGCCTCAAGCGCCCCGACCTTGTGGCCGAGGGCCGAAAGCAACTCGTCGGACTGAAGACCAAGGATCCGAAGGATGTGCTGGAAGAGGGCGCCCAGATCGTCGCCGATCCGAACCAGCCCGTGCCGATGAAGATGCTCGGCCACGTGACCTCGTCCTACTGGTCGGAAAATTGCGGCCGGTCCATCGCCATGGGGCTGGTTGCCGATGGCCGCGCCAAGATGGGTCAGACGCTGTATGTCCCGATGGCCGACCGGGTCATCCCGGTCGAGGTCTGCGATGCCGTGTTCTATGACAAGGAAGGAGGCCGCATCAATGGCTGAGCTTGAAATCCTGCGCCGCTCCGCGCTCTCCGGCCTTCATGGCGGCTCCGCGGCCGCGCAACTGACCCCGGCTCCGGCGGCCGCGCGCGCCTCGCTCCGCGCCTATGCCGATGCCGTGCCGGCGCTTTCGGCCGCGCTGGGCGTGACGCTGCCGACCAGGCCGAAGACATCGGTTTCCGCCAATGGCGTCACCGCGTTCTGGCTCGGGCCGGACGAGTGGATGCTGATCGGGCCGGAGGACACCGATTTCGTTGCGCTTGCGGCGAATTCCAATGTCCTGCATTCGGCGGTCGATATTTCCCACCGCAATATCGGTATCATCGTATCGGGCTCCGGCGCGCGGGTGGCGATCAATTCCGCCTGCCCGCATGACCTGACGGACGCCTTCTTCCCGGTCGGCGCCTGCACCCGCACGGTCTTCGGCAAGATGGAGATCGTGCTCCATCGCGAGAGCGAGGACGTGTGGCGCGTGGAATGCTGGCGCTCCTTCGCCGACTATTGTTTCGGCATGCTCGCCGAGGGCGCTGCCGACGCAGGAATTTGAGCCTCCATGAACTGTCGCATCACCAGCGACAGTGAGTTCAGCCGCCGGCGCTACCGCCATCCGTACCAATCGACCCATCGGCCATGGAAATCTCCGCGGCCGATTTCTCGAATTTCGCCGGTCGGCCAGATTTGCAGGGTGAGGGAGGCTCCATCCGCCTTGCCGTCGGCTTCGAGCGCAAGCCGAGCAAGGGGGGCACCGTGCGTTGCCTGGGCGCCGGCTTCAGCAATCAGGGATGCGCCCCGCTCCTGTAGGGTCTTGGGGAAATACTGCCAGGCGATGGTGTGGAAGACGACGTGGACGGCTCCGGCATGGCGTTGCGCGAATCGTCCCGCGAGCCAGTCGATGGCGTCCGCCCTCTCGATGGAAAGGTCGTGACGGGCGGCGATGTCGAGGGCATGTGCGGTGCGATCAAGACGATCCGCTTGATCGGCCCAGATATAGGACAGCATCCGCAGCCGCTGGGACGGATCGGCGGCGTCGATCGGATTGAGGTCGCATCCGGCACGGGCGGCGACCTCGACATCGGACGCTGGCGGCGTTCTTCCACGCCATTCGGGGGCGATCCGCACTGTGGAATTCGCTGCTCCTACCGTCCGGCCGCCGAGATCATAGGCGTAGCGGTCCCATTGCAGATTGAGCCCGGCGCTGGCACCGGCCTCGGAAAGAATGAGCGGCATGCCGAACATTTCGCCGAGCAGGAAAAAGCCGGGAAGCAGGGCACCTGACCTGCGCACCTCATTGGTTTGCGGTGGCGAATTCAACCGTTCGAGGATGAACCCGGCATGTTCCCGTGTGGCCTCCTCAATAGCGTGCCAGAGCTGATCGTCGTTCACCACATGAGGCGGATAAGCGGCGGCCAGCGCGGGCGCGCGGCCATCGAGCACGAGCGCGTGCAGACATCCCGCGATCCTGAGCGGCACCGAGTCGGCCGAGGGTGACGGATCGCCCTGCCAGCCGAGGATACGGTCGGCGACGGCCGAGCCGTTGCCCAACCTCTCGGCAAAGAGCTTGCTCAGGCATGCGGTAAAGGGTGAACCAAGGGTCTCGCAGGCTTCGGCTTGTCTGCTGAACGCTTCGCGGACTGGGCTGCTCGTCATTTCTGCCTCATCTGGAAACTGTTCGTCGATGCTTTCCGGACTTGATGCCGTAATCCATATGCCGGAATGCTGGAGTTCAAAGGTAGGCCCCAAACTCCCACCACGGCGAGTTCCTCCCTCAGACGCCGCTCGCAAGGAAGATTGCGACGGATCGCGTATCGACGGTCAAGCCGTTGCCCAGGAGCGTCTTCCAGCATTTGGCGCCGCCGGGCAGCGCGAAGCGGCGTTGTTCGTCCGTGCGGTTGAAGGCGACGGCGAGGCGGGCGGGAGCCCCGGTCTCGAGGTCCGTGGTCCGAAGCAGCATGGTTAGGAAACCGTTGGACGTCTCTTCCCAATCGGCAACCTGCATTGGCTCGCCATTGGCGCCGAGCCATTCCACCTCGCCGCCATCGTCGAAGAAATGCGTATCTGAAAAGACGCCGAAACGGTGGCGGATGGCCGAGAGGGCGGCGACATGGCCGATCAGTTCGTCATCGGCATGCGGCCAGTCGAGCCAGGTCAGCGTGTTGTCCTGGGCGTAGGCATTGTTGTTGCCATGCTGCGTGCGGCCCATCTCGTCGCCCGCGGTCAGCATGATCGCGCCGCGTGTGGCAAACAGCGTCGCGAGCAGCGCCCTGACGTCGGCGACGCGCCGGTTCTGGGTGACGATATCCGTCGTGTCGCCCTCGACACCGTTGTTCCAGGAATAGTTCTCGCCATGGCCGTCACGATTGTGCTCGCCGTTGAGCTCGTTGTGCTTCGTCTCGAAGGAGACAAGGTCGCGCAGGGTGAAACCGTCATGCGCGGCGATGAAATTGACGGTGCGCGTCCGTGACGAGCCGTTTTTCTCGAAGATGCTGGACGAGCCGGCGAGCACGGTGGCGAGGTCGCCGAGCTTGCGCCCGTCGCCGCGCCAGAATTGCCGCATCGTGTCGCGCGCCCAGTCGTTCCATTCGAGGAAACGATCGGGGAAATTGCCGAGCTGGTAGCCGCCCGGCCCGATATCCCACGGCTCGGCGATGAGCACCCGGTCCGAGAGAACCGGATCGGCCAGCATGGCGCCGATCAGCTCGGCATCCGGGCGGAAGCCGCTCATATCGCGGCCGATGATCGGGGCGAGGTCGAAGCGGAAGCCGTCGATCCCGGCATGGTTCACGAAATGCCGGAGCGTGTCGAGAACGAGTTCGCGCATGACGGGATGGTCGCAGGCAAGCGTGTTGCCCGTGCCGGTATCGTTGATCAGCAGCCCCGGATGGCCGTCCGGCGCCCGGTAATAAGCGAGGCTGTCGAGGCCGCGCATGGAGATCGTCGGGCCGAGCTGGTCGCTCTCGCCGGTATGGTTGAAGACCAGGTCGAGGATGACGCCGATATTGTCCGCATGAAGCGCGGCGACCGTATCCGCCAGCTCCCGGATGCCACCGGGGCAGAGGCGCGGGTCGAGCGCCATCAGGGCGACGGGATTGTAACCCCAGCCGTTCCGCAGGCCGAGCGCGGGCAGGTGGCGTTCGTCGATCCAGGCGGTGATCGGCATCAATTCGACCGCCGACACGCCGATGCGCTTGAGATGGGCGATGACGGCGGGGTGGGCGAGCGCCTTGATCGTGCCGCGCTCCGCCTCCGGCACATCCGGATGCAGCATGGTCAGCGCGCGGACATTGACCTCGTAGATCAATCCGCCCTCGGCGAAATGCGGCTCCTGCCGCGCGACCGGCGCCGACGCCGTGATGACGGCTCTCGGCACGATGTTCCCCGTATCGGCGCCATGGGAGGAGAGATCCGGCGAGAAGGCGAAGGGCCGGTCGAGCTCGACGGCATAGGGATCGACGAGGAGCTTGGACGGGTCGAACCAGAGACCGCGTTCCGGCGCATAGACGCCATGCGCGCGGTATCCGTAGCGCATGCCGGGCTGTGCGCCTTTCGCCTCGATATGCCAGACATGCCCGTCATGCCGCTCCATCGGCAGCCGCCCGATCTCGTGGCCGCCCCGTTCGGCGAAGAGGCAGAGTTCTATCTTGCTGGCGCTGCGGGAGAAGACGGAAAATTCGACGCCATGCGGCGTGAGGGCGATGCCGGGTCTGGGCATGAAATGGTCACTCTCGGGCGAGTCAAGCTTGGGGTGCTTCGAATCTTAGTGAAATTCCGGAGTGATGAAAGCGAATAGTTGATGACGTGCGGCAAAGGCCGGCCGCCGCTATGTCCGTCATGTTCGTGGATAGGTTCCGGACGTCAGAAGCCGCTTCAGGCGACATAGATGGCCGGCCGCCCCTCCTTCCGTGCCTGAGCGATGGCCTCATAGGCTTTCTGTAGCAGTTCGGCGGCTGATGAGCCCGGACCGGACGCGCCGGCGATGCCGATGGTGACCGAAAGCGCGCCGGTCACGGGGCTGCCGGCCGGCGAGAGCTTCGCTTCGATCGCGTCATGGACGCGCAGGGCGATCGGCACGGCCTTTTGCGGCAGGATCTCCTCGAAGAGCACGGCGAAATGCTGTGGCCCGATGCGGGAAACGTAGTCCGTCCGTTTCACCGCGCGCCGGAGGATGACCGCGAGGCGCTTGACCACGCGATTGGCGACGATGGTGCCCGCTTCGTTGGCGAGGACCTGGAGCGCGCCGAGTTCGATCACCATCAGGGAGACGGTATGGGCCTTGTCCATTCTCTTGAGATGCTCGGAAAGCCGGACCGAGAAGGCGCTGCGATTGGGCAGACCGGTCACGGCGTCGACCGCCGCCACGACCTCGCCGCCGGTGGCCTGCTTGTGGAGCCCGATGAGGATGTCGCGGCTTTGTTGCAGGCCGTCATAGGCTTCGCGCGCCGAGTGGGTGAGCATGAGAAGCTGCCGGTGGAGCGCCTCCCCGTTCATGCCCGCATTCGCGTCGAGGGCGATGTGACGAAGCGTTTCGAGATCCTGGAGCCGCCCGGCGATCAGCCGATCCAGCGATCTTGCGACGAAAGCGGTGTCGAAGACGGCTTCTCCGCCGGCATTTTCGGTCGGTGCAAGATCGGGAAGGGCAGATGTCAAACCCCGTCGCAATACTTTCGCCATGATTCACCCCGTCGGCTGTTCATGCGTGAAATAGCCGGATTGCTCTAAGATTTGCTGAATGAGCGACAGAATCCGATCATATGTCGAAAGAATTTGCCGGAATCGAAGGTAGAATTCGAGAATATTCAATTTTACCGCGTGAGGATATCCGTCGGGTCCAACCGTTCCGTGCGCGGTGCGGTTTCGGCTGTGGCATACCGATTGCGCACGACAGTGACGGTGCAAGGCGCATTGGTCGCCACCTCGCCGGCCACGCTTCCGATCAGCGAGCGCATGGCGGAGGATTGCCGCGCGCCCATCACGATATGATCGACCTTGTTGGCGCGGGCGAAATCGAGGATCGCGCGGGCGGGGTCGACGGCCTCGACGACGTGATAGGTGATCGCGCCCTCGGCGCCGCCGATCGGCTGCGCCCAGCCCTTGAGCTGCACCAGGCGGGCAACATGCTTGTTGCGGCCCTCGTCGTCGAGAGCCGTATCGAGCGAGATACGGTTGATCTTCTGGACGTTGAGGCAGGCGATGCGGGCGCCCTTGGATTTCTCGACGATGCGCTGGGTGGTGAGGCGGAGCGACGCGGCCAGCTCCGTCGACAGGGTGTCGAGATCGATGCCGACCAGAACGATCGGCGCATCGGCATATTGGCCGGCTATCACGGC
Organism: Rhizobiaceae bacterium; assembly: GCA_020441805.1. Classification (GTDB taxonomy): domain Bacteria; phylum Pseudomonadota; class Alphaproteobacteria; order Rhizobiales; family Rhizobiaceae; genus Rhizobium_E. The sequence goes on along the minus strand of JAGRLJ010000032.1, from coordinate 17,189 downwards.
CGGCTTATGGGCGCCGAGCGGTTCCGGATTGAAGCGGCGTCGGACGACCTCGGTCCACGAATCGCGCTTCAACCGCTCGGCGCGGGCGGTGAGCCTGACCCGGGAGAGGTCGCGCAGGTCGTTGGCGAGCTGGGCGGCGGTCCGATAGCGCCAGTCGGGTTTGACCTCCAGGCAGTGGAGGATGATCTCCTGGAGGGCGGGGGATATTTCAGGCCTGAGCGCGCGGGGCGGCCAGGGGTCGCGCCAGAGGCGTTTGCGGAGCCCGCTCAGGCGCTGAGGATCGCCGAACGGGCGGGTGCCGGTGGCGAAGAAATACATGAGCACGCCGAGCGCGAAGAGATCGCTGCGAAAATCCGTGCGCCGGCCGATGATCTGTTCCGGCGCCATATAGGGCGCGGTGCCGTAGGGCAGGCGGAATTCCTCCGCCATGAGGTCGGGCATGTGGATGTGGCAGGCGAGGCCATAGTCGATCAGCACGGCCTCGCCGGTTGGCCGGAACATGATGTTGGAGGGCTTGAGATCGAGATGGACGACGTTCTGGCGGTGGAGCGCGTCGAGCGCATCGGCGATTTTGGCACCCAGGCCAGCCACTTCCCGGTCCGTTCTCGGGAGTGATTCGAGCCAGGGATAGAGCGAGGCGCCTTCGATGCGCTCCATCACGATATAGGGTTGCGTGGAGAAATCGCCATTGGCGGCGAAGCGGGGCACATGCGGACTCGACAGTTTCGGCAGGATCATCTGCTCCATCTCGAAGGAGACGATGGCCGCCGGATCGTCGCCCTCGCCGATGCGGGGCACTTTCATCAGCAGCGGAAAATCGATGTCCGGACGGGTGACGCTCCACAGACGCGCCATGCCGCCATTGTGCAGGAGGTCGCCGATGACGAAACCGTCGATCACATCGCCGGCCTTCAGGGAGGACTTCGCCATCAGTGTCCTCCGGTGAGGCGGATCGCCAGTGCTTCCGGCAAGCCGGCTTCGATAATCTTGCGGGCCGCCGCATCGGTGTCATAGGGCACTCGGCAGAAGCGGAGCGCTCGGGTTCTGGTGTCGTAGAGAGCATAGGCCGCGGCCGGATTGCCGTCGCGCGGCTGGCCGACGGAGCCGATTACCGCGAGCCACTGGCGCTGGAGGGTGAGAGGGATCGGGTCGCTGCCGGCAGGCGTAAAGGACGTAACCCGACCCATGGCGGAAAGGCAATGGAGTGCCGGCCGGTGGGTATGGCCGCAGAAGGAGGCAAGCGCGGAGCAGGCCGAGAGATGGCGTCTGGCATCCTCTGGATCAAGGACATAGCGCCAGGCGGCCGGCGCGCTCGCCTCGGCATGGACATAGAGCCTGTCCTCGTCGTCGATCCTCATCGGCAATGCGCCGAGAAAGGCGCGCGCCTCGCCATCCAGCCGGTTGCGGGTCCACTCGATGGCGATGCGGGCATTCGAGGTCATGGATTGCGTGCCCTTGCTGGCGGCATCGTCGTGATTTCCGCGCACCGCGACGGCGCCATCCTCGATCAGGCGCCGGACCGTGTCGATGCACCATTCCGGATCGGCGCCATAACCGACGATGTCGCCGAGCAGGACGAGTCGATCCGCTCCTTCCCGCGCAACGGCGTCGAGGCAGGCCTCGAAGGCCTCGCGATTGGCATGGATGTCCGACAATATGGCGATCAGCACGATGATGGTCCTCCCGGCCGAGATGTAGCACCGGCGGGAGGGGCGCGCTATTGGACGGAGGGATGAGGCATGATGGCGGCTATCGTCATGCCGCTTCGCTGGCCGGGGTCACCGTGAAGCAGGGCCGATGGCTCTCGTCACACCCGGAAGGGGTGGAAAGCCTTCGATCGCGTTGTCCCGATGTCACGTGATCACGCTCGGTCCGCTCCGCCCGGTGCGTTCCCGGATCCCCGCGATCTCCTCCGCCACCGCGATCAGGTCGGCCAGCGCCTCCTGGGTGTCGAGGTCGTGGCGGGAGGCGTCGGGCTCGTAGCGTTCGATATAGACGCGGAGCGTGGCGCCCGAGGTGCCGGTGCCGGAGAGGCGGAAGACGACGCGGGAGCCGCCCTCGAAGAGGATGCGGATGCCCTGGTTCTTCGAGATCGAGCCGTCCACCGGGTCGTGATAGGCGAAGTCGTCGGCCTCGCGGACCCGGAGAGCGCCGAAGCTCTTGCCCGGCAGGGTCGCGAGCTGGGCGCGCAGATTGTCCATCAGGCCGTTGGCGGCGTCGGTCGCCACTTCCTCGTAGTCGTGGCGGGAATAGTAGTTGCGGCCGAAGGCGGCCCAGTGCTTGGTGACGATGTCTTTCACGCTTTCGTTGCGGACGGCGAGGATGTTGAGCCAGAGTAGCACCGCCCAGAGACCGTCCTTCTCGCGGACATGGTTCGAGCCAGTGCCGGCGCTTTCCTCGCCGCAGATCGTCGCCATGCCCTCGTCGAGCAGGTTGCCGAAGAATTTCCAGCCGGTCGGTGTCTCGTAGATGCCGATACCGAGCTTTTCCGCCACGCGGTCGGCGGCGCCCGACGTCGGCATGGAACGGGCGATGCCGGCCAACCCCTTGGCATAGCCGGGCGCCAGATGCGCGTTGGCCGCGAGCATCGCCAAACTGTCGGACGGGGTGACGAAGATGCCCTTGCCGATGATGAGGTTGCGGTCGCCGTCGCCGTCGGAGGCGGCGCCGAAATCGGGCGCGTCGCCGCCGCTCATCATCAGGTCGTAGAGATCCTTGGCGTGGACGAGGTTCGGGTCGGGATGATGGCCGCCGAAATCGGGGAGCGGGATGAAGTTGAGGACGGAGCCCTTGGGCGCGCCGAGGCGGTTTTCGAGGATTTCCTTGGCATAGGGGCCGGTAACGGCGCTCATGGCGTCGAACACGACGCGGAAGCCGCCCTCGATCTTGGCGCGGATCGCCGGGAAGTCGAAGAGCGTTTCCATCAGGGCCGCATAGTCCTCGACCGGGTCAACGACTTCGACCTCCATGGTCTCCACCTGCTTCGTGCCCGGCATGTCGAGATCGATGTCGGGCGCATCCGAGATCAGGTATTTGTCGATCGCCTTGGAGCGGGCGAAGATGGCGTCGGTGATCTTTTCGGGCGCGGGCCCGCCGTTGCCGGCATTGTACTTGATACCGAAATCCTCGGTCGGGCCGCCGGGATTGTGCGAGGCCGAGAGGACGATGCCGCCGAAGGCCTTGTATTTGCGGATGAGATTCGATGCCGCCGGCGTCGAGAGAATGCCGCCGCGTCCGACCATGACCTTGCCGAAGCCGTTGGCGGCGGCCATCCTGATGGCGATCTGGATGACCTCGCGGTTGAAATAACGCCCGTCGCCCCCGATCACCAGCGTTTGCCCGACAAAGCCTTCGAGCGCATCGAAGATCGACTGGATGAAGTTCTCCGCATAGTTCCGCTGCTGGAAATGCGGAACCTTCTTCCTGAGGCCGGAAGTGCCGGGCTTCTGGTCGGAATAGGGAGTGGTCGGGACGGTCTTGATCATGGGACGGCTACCCTGTTGATGAGTGTCTTGTAGAGCGAGGCATATTGGCGGGCGCTGGTCTGCCACGAGACGTCCGATTTCATCGCCGTCTTCTGGATCGAGGCCCAGGCCGGCCCGTCCTCGAAGAGGCGGAAGGCGCGGCGGAGGGCCTGGCTCAGGCCGTGGCGGTCCACGGGCGAGAACTGGATGCCGGTGGCGACCCTGGCGGCGAGCGCCGCGCCATTGGCGTCGATGATCGTATCCGACAGGCCGCCGGTGCGGCCCACGATCGGCACGCAGCCATAGCGCAGGCCGTAGAGCTGGGTGAGGCCGCAGGGTTCGAAACGGGAGGGGATGAGGATCGCGTCAGAACCGGCCTGCATCAGGTGGGACAAGGGTTCGTCATAGCCGAACACGATGGCGACGCGGCCGGGATGGCGGGCGGCGGCGGCGCGCATTCCTTCCTCCAGCAGGGGATCGCCCGAACCGAGTACGGCGAGCTTGCCGCCATGGGCGACGATCTCGTCGGCGACGTCGATGACGAGATCGATGCCCTTTTGCCAGGTGAGCCGCGAGACGACGCAGAAGATCGGTCCGTCCGTCGCGGCGAGGCCGAAGCGCTTCTCCAGCGCGGCCCGGTTTTCGGCCCGTCGCGCGAGGTTCACGCCATTGTAGCCGGCGGCGATATGCCTGTCCTTTTCCGGGTTCCAGACATCGTCGTCGATGCCGTTGACGATGCCGATCAGGTCGTGCACGCGCTCGCCGATCAGGCCCTCCAGTCCCATGCCGAATTGCGGTTCGAGGATCTCCTCGGCATAGGTCGGACTGACCGTGGTGATGGCCCAGGCGGTGCGGAGGCCGCCCTTGAGATAGCCGATATCGCCGTAATATTCGACGCCGTCCACCGCGAAGGCCGCGGGCGGCAGCCCGAGCGCCGGGAAGATCTGCGCCGAGAACTGGCCCTGGAAGGCGATATTATGGATGGTGAGCACCGAGGGCGTATGCGGTCCGACCTCGGAATATTTGAGATAGACCGGCGCCAGCCCCGCTTGCCAGTCGTGGCCATGCACGATATCCGGCGCCCAGGCGGGATCGATGCCGTTGGCGAGATCGGCGGCAACGCGGGACAGCGCGGCGAAGCGCTGCCAGTTGTCGATATAGTCCTTGCCGGCGGTATCGACATAGGGGCCGCCCTCGCGATCGAAGAGGTCGGGGCAGTCGATCACGTAGAGTTCGAGCCCGGCATGCTCGGTGAAAAGCAGCCGGGCCGGTTTTCCGAGGAGATCGGGGATGACGGCGATTTCGCGCGCCTTGCCGATCCTGTCGCGCACGATGGGATATCCCGGCATGACGGTGCGCATGGAAATACCGAGCGGCGCGAGCGCGATCGGCAGCGCACCGGCGACATCGGCCAGGCCTCCGGTCTTGATCAGGGGAAAGACTTCCGAGGCGACGGACAAGACCTTCATGGCGCGGCTCCCGTTCACATGCCGAGCTTGTCGATCATCGTCTGGGTGATCAGGCAGACGCCGGCCTCGGTCCGCCGGAAGCGCTTGGCGTCGAGCTCCGGATCCTCGCCGACGACCAGTCCTTCGGGGATGATGACGCCGCGGTCGATGACGACATTCTTCAGCCGGGCATGGCGCTGCACCACCACTTCCGGCAGCACCACCGCATGATCGAGCGCGGAATAGGAATTGATGCGGCAGCCGGTCGAAAGCAGCGTACGGTTGAGGGCGGCGCCCGAGACGATGCAATTGCCGGATACGAGCGAGGAGACCGCCGAACCGCGCCGGTTGGTCTCGTCATGGACGAACTTGGCGGGCGGCGTCAGTTCGGCATAGGTCCAGATCGGCCACTCGCTGTCATAGAGATCGAGTTCCGGCACCACGTCGGTCAGGTCGATATTGGCCTGCCAGTAGGCATCCACGGTACCGACGTCGCGCCAATAGGCCTGGGTTTCCAGTTCGGCCCGCACGCAGCTCTCGTTGAAGCGATGGGCGACCGCCTTGCCGTTCTTGACGATGTGTGGGATCAGGTCCTTGCCGAAATCGCGCGACGAATTCGGATCGTTGGCGTCGGCGCGGAGCAGGTCGATCAGGAACTTGGTGTGGAAGACGTAGATGCCCATGGAGGCGAGCGCCATGGATTCGTTGCCCGGTATGCCGGGCGGATCGGCGGGCTTCTCGACGAAGTCGATGATCGTGTCGGTCTTGTCGACATGCATCACGCCGAAGCCCGTGGCTTCCATGCGCGGCACTTCCAGGCAGCCGATGGTGACGTCCGCGCCGGTATTGACGTGCTGGCGCAGCATCAGCTCGTAGTCCATCTTGTNNAGATGTGGTCGCCGGCGAGGATGACCATGTAGTGCGGGTTATAAGGTTCGATGATGTCGATATTCTGGTAGACCGCGTCGGCGGTGCCCTCGTACCACTGGGTCTCGGATACGCGCTGGGAGGCGGGGAGGATGTCGAAGCTCTCGTTGCGCTCGGGGCGGAAGAAGTTCCATCCGCGTTGCAGATGGCGGATGAGGGAATGCGCCTTGTACTGGGTGGCGACGCCGANNACGCCGATGCGGCGGATGCCGGAATTGAGGGCATTGGAAAGAGCAAAGTCGATGATGCGCGACTTGCCACCGAAATAGACGGCGGGCTTGGCGCGCCGGTCGGTCAATTCCTTGAGGCGGCTGCCGCGTCCGCCCGCGAGAACATAGGCCATGGCATCGCGCGCCAGCGGCTGGATTCTCTTTTCTGTCATGTCTAATCCTCCCTAGGATACCAATCGATCAATCCGCGAGCTCAAGCCAGATGGTCGCCAGCGGCGGCAGTGTGCAGACGGCCGAGATGCGGCCGTTCGCGTCCCGATGCGCCCGCACTTCCCCGGCATTCCCCTTGCCGGAGCCTCCATAGTGATGGGCATCGGTATTGACGATCTCGCGCCAGCGGCCCTCGGCGGGCAGAGGCACGGAATAGTGTTCGCGCGGTATGGGCGTGAAATTGGAGATCACGGCCACCGGTTTCTCGCCGGGCGCCTTGCGGATCCAGGCATAGACGGAGTTCTCGTGGTCGTCGGCGATCATCCATTCGAAGCCGTCGCCCTCGCAATCGCGGGCGTGCAGCGCCGGCTTGTCGCGATAGAGATGGTTGAGATCCCTGACGAGCGATTTCATGCCGGCATGGTTGGGATAATCGAGCAGGTGCCAGTCGAGCGACCGCGCTTCCGACCATTCCGACCATTGAGCGAATTCCTGCCCCATGAACAGCAGCTTCTTGCCGGGATAGCCCCACATGAAGGCGTAATAGGCGCGGAGATTGGCGAATTTCTGCCAGTCGTCGCCGGCCATCTTGGCGATCAGCGAGCCCTTGCCGTGGACTACTTCGTCATGGCTGAGCGGCAGGACGAAATTTTCCGAAAAGGCGTAGAGCAGGCCGAAGGTCAGTTCGTTGTGATGGAACTTCCGGTGGACGGGTTCGCGGGCGAAATATTTCAGGGTGTCGTGCATGAAGCCCATGTTCCACTTGAAGCCGAAGCCCAGGCCGCCGTCATGCACGGGGGCGGAGACCTTGGGCCACGACGTGGATTCCTCGGCGATCGTCATGATGCCGGGATGGGAGCCGTAGAGATGGCGGTTCATGTCCTTGAGGAAATCGATGGCCTCGAGGTTTTCACGACCGCCATATTTGTTGGGGATCCACTCGCCTTCCTTGCGGGAATAGTCGAGATAGAGCATCGACGCGACCGCGTCGACGCGAATGCCGTCGGCATGGAACTTCTCGGCCCAGTAGAGGGCGGAATTGATCAGGAAGCTCTTTACCTCGGTCCGGCCGAAATTGTAGATCGCCGTGTTCCAGTCCGGGTGGAAACCCTTGCGCGGATCGGCATGCTCGTAGAGCGCCGTGCCGTCGAAATGCCTGAGCCCGTGCTGGTCCGTGGGGAAATGGGCGGGAACCCAGTCGAGCAGGATCGAGATGCCGGCCTTGTGGGCGCCGTTGACGAAGCGGGCGAAGGCTTCGGGCTCGCCGAAACGCGCGGTCGGAGAGAAAAGCCCGGTCGTCTGGTAGCCCCAGGACGGATCGTAGGGATGCTCGGTGATCGGCAGGAACTCGATATGGGTGAAGCCCATCTCGACGGCATAGGGGATCAGCCGGTCGCCCAGCTCGTCCCAGCTCATCATCTCGTTGCCGTCCTTGCGCATCCAGGAACCGGGATGGACCTCGTAGATGGAGATCGGCACGCGCCGGGCGTCGACATTGCACCACCAGTCGCGATGGGCCTTGTCCTCCCATTCCTGGTCGATTTCCGGCGTCGTCATCGAGGCCGTCCTGGGCCTCAGCTCGGAGCGGCGGGCGAAGGGATCGGCTTTCAGCGGCTGCAAGGCGCCGTCGCGCGCCAGGATTTCGAACTTGTAGGTTTCTCCGCCGACGATGCCGGGCAGGAAGATCTCCCAGACGCCGGTATCGGAGCGAAGCCGCATGACATGCCGGCGTCCGTCCCAGTCGTTGAAGCCGCCGACGATGGAGACGCGGGCGGCATTCGGCGCCCAGACGGCGAAATGATAGCCGTCGGCGCCCTCGTGACGGATGGGATGGGCGCCCATCTTGTCGAACATCCTGAGATGCGAACCCTCGCGGAGATAATAGTCGTCCATCGGACCGAGCACGGGGCCGAAGGAATAGGGATCGACGAGCTCCCAACTCCCGCTCGAATTGCGCGCCGTGTATTTGAGCGGCTGGCGCTTCCTCACCGCCACCTCGCCCTCGAAGAAACCGGCATCGTGGCGGCGCGGCAGGCTGCCGACTTCCTCGCCGGCAAGCGTCCGGGCCGTCACCTCCTCGGCGCCGGGGATGAAGGTCCGGGCGACGAACCGCTTGCCGAATTCGTGAATGCCGAGCACGGCGAAGGGATTGGCGTGCACGCCCGCGACGATCGCCGCGATCTCCTCGTTGAAGATTCGGAAGTCCTTGACCTCCTTGGCCTTCCTCGCTGCCTCCTTGGGGGCGGCTTCCTTCACCTTGGCGGTCTTCGCCGCCTTTGCGGGTTTTGCAGGCTTGGCTGTTTTCGCCGAAGCTATCTTGTCGTTCCCTGCCGGCTTGTCCATGGCGTCCCCTTCCGGATCAATACGTGTCCGTATTCCTCCGTTTCAACCCGCTTTCCAGATTTCGGATGCATATTGGCGGATGGTGCGGTCCGAGGAGAACCATCCCATGCGCGCGGTGTTCCGGATGGCCTTGCCGTACCAGCTGGCTTCGTCGGTCCAGATCTGGTCGATCTCGCGCTGGGCGATGGCATAGGCGTCGAAATCGCCCGCGACCATGAACCAGTCATGCGAATAAAGTCCGTCCACCAGGCTTGCGAAACGGCCGGGATCGTCTGGCGAGAACACGCCGGAGCCGATGGCATGCAACGCCTGCTGCAACTCGCGCGAGCCCTCGATGATGGCGCGCGGATTGTGCCCGTCGGCCCGAGCCTTGGCGACCTGCTCCGTCGTCATGCCGAAGATCTTGATATTGTCGGCGCCGACATTTTCCAGCATCTCGACATTGGCGCCGTCGAGCG
>JAGRLJ010000032.1:7731-8129 GCA_020441805.1 Rhizobiaceae bacterium | reverse complement strand
GCCTCCATGCCGGCGGTCGAGATCTGCTCGGAAAGGTCGGCGGCCGGCACCAGCATCTCGGCGAGCGAGACGTTGTAGTTGGGCACGAAGACCACCTTGAGCAGGCCGCGCACGGCGGGATCGGAATTGACGACCTTCGCCACATCGTTCGCCAGCTTGATGATGAGCTTGGCATTGTGGTAGCTCGGCGCCGCCTTGCCGGCGAAGATCTTGACGCGCGGCACCCAGTCGCGCTCCGGATGGGAACGTATCTGGTCGTAAAGCGCCACGGCCTCGATGATGTTCAAAAGCTGGCGCTTGTATTCGTGGATGCGCTTGACCTGGATATCGAACATGGCCGACGGATCGAGCTTCAGGCCCATGCGGCTCTGGATGAGCTGGGCGAGCCTGATCTTGTT
>JAGRLJ010000032.1:0-7659 GCA_020441805.1 Rhizobiaceae bacterium | reverse complement strand
TTCCTCCGTATCGTCGAGGAACCCGTCGCCGATCGCCTCGCGGATGAGCCCGGTGAGCGGAGCGTTGCACTGCATGAGCCAGCGGCGCGGCGTGATGCCGTTGGTCTTGTTGTTGATCCTGGGGGGATAGAGCTTGTGCAGGTCGGCGAAGACCGTGACCTTCATCAGTTCGGTGTGAAGCGCCGAAACGCCGTTGATCGAATGCGATCCGACGAAGGCGAGATTGCCCATGCGGACGCGCCGGCCGCCGGCCTCGTCGATCAGCGAAATCGCCCGGATCTGCGAATCGTTGAACTTCTTCTCCTTGCGCGCGTCGAGCAGGATCTTGGCGTTGATGCCGTAGATGATCTGCATGTGCCGCGGCAGGAGCCGTTCGAACAGCGGCACGGGCCAGGTTTCCAGCGCCTCGGGAAGAAGGGTGTGGTTGGTATAGGACACGGTCCGCTGCGTCATGTCCCAGGCGGTTTCGAATTCGTAGCCGTGGACGTCGGTGAGAAGCCGCATCAGCTCGGCGACCGACACGGCCGGATGGGTGTCGTTGAGCTGGATGGAGACCTTGTCGGGCAGGTTGTCGAGCGTGTTGTATTGCTGGAGATGACGTCGGATGATGTCCTGGAGCGAGGCCGACGAGAAAAAGAATTCCTGCCTGAGCCGCAGTTCCTGGCCCGCCGGCGTGGCATCGGCCGGATAGAGTACCCGCGCAAGGCTCTCGGCCTTGTTGCTCTCCCGGAGCGCGCCGATATGGTCGCCCGCATTGAAGGCGTCGAGCAGGATCGGATCGATCGGCTGGGCGGTCCAGAGCCGGAGCGTGTTGACCCGGTGGGCGCGCCAGCCGACGATCGGCGTGTCATAGGCTACCGCGATCACGCGCTCCGCCGGCTTCCAGACGTAACGCGCCTCGCCATCGGCGGCGAGGACGGATTCGACGATGCCGCCGAAGCCGACTTCATAGGCGCTTTCACGCCGCTCGAATTCCCAGGGATTGCCGTGGGCGAGCCATGTCTCGGGCAGTTCCACCTGCCAGCCGTCGGCGATCTGCTGGCGGAAGAGGCCGTGGACATAGCGGATGCCGTATCCGTAGGCGGGGATGTCGGTGGTCGCCATGGATTCCATGAAACAGGCCGCGAGCCGGCCGAGACCGCCATTGCCGAGGGCCGCGTCCGGTTCGAGCGCGGCGACGACGTCGAGATCGACGCCGAGCGAGGCGAGCGCCTCGCGCAGGTCGTCCATCATGCCGAGATTGGAAACGGCGTCGCGCATCAGGCGACCGATGAGGAATTCCAGCGAGAGATAATAAACGCGCTTGGCCCCGGTCTGGTAGGTCTTGCGGGTCGAATCCATCCAGTGGTCGATGATGCGGTCGCGGACCACCAGGATCGCGGCGGTCAGCCAGTCATGCGGCTTGGCGACCTTCGCGTCCTTGCCGATCCGGTAGATGAGGCGCTCGACGATATCGGCGGCAAGGACCGACGGATCGGATTTGCGCGGTGCGGGAGCGGGGATTTCCTTGATTGCAGAGCTTTCGTTCATGTCCTGTCCGTCTGATCCTGGCACGCCGTAAATTCATTCCCCGGAAGCAGGAACGCCCAGCCGCCAAGCCAAGTTTGCATCCTTCAAAACCGCATGCAACGGTTTATTTGATCACAGACAGATATACGCACTAAATCGATTTAGAGGCAAGCCGCAGAAAGAGGAAAACCGCCGGCGGACGGCCGGCGGTTCCTGTCGGGCAAATGGCGGATATGGCTATTGCGTCAGGCGCGTCGCCGTGGCGGTGGCCCGTTCGCCGATATATTTGAAGGCGGCATTCAGGTCGTCGGCGTCCTCCGCCTTGAAATAATGCGCCGAGCTCGTGGCGCAGTAGCTGAGCAGCGCTTGTCCGCGCGACGGCGCCATGAAGGCGACCGAATAGACCTCGATACCCGCCTGCCGCGCGGCGTCGCACCATTTCTTCGTTTCGGTATCGGCCGAAGTATAGTTGTTGTCGCCGTCGGTCATGAAGACGATGTATTTCGACGGCACCTGGCCGTTCTTCTCCATATGCAGCGTGTCTTCGCTCGAAGCGCCCACGGCATTGTAGGCGGTTTTGAAGGCGAGGCCCGAATCGGTGCCGCCGTCCGCGACGAGTCTCGAAATATAGGTCTTGGTATTGTCGACGCTCCAGGCCAGGTTGACCGGCGTCTGCATGGCGCTGTTGTAGGATACGGCGGCGGTGCGCACGAAGATCCTGTCGGGATCGGCTTTCTTCAACTGGTCCATGAGGTTGGTGGCCGCCATGCGCAGCGCGGTTATCTTGTCGTAATAGGTATAGCAGGTCGTGGTCCTGCGCCCGTAGCGGCACTGATAGCTTCCCGATACGGTGCTGGTATATTCCGCCATCGAGCCCGAACGGTCGAGGACGAGATACATCGAGAGCGCGTTCTTGCTTTCGGTGCTCGATTGGGTCGTGCTCGATACGGCGACCCGGCCGCTCGTCCGGCCCATCAGGGCCGAGAGCGTCGAATAATCGACATCGTAGCAGGTCGAGACCTTCACCGTATATTTCTTGGCCGTTCCCGTCGTCGTCTGCTGTTGGACGTCGACATTGGTGCAGGTGCCGAAATCGAAGGGATCCTCATCGGTATCCGGGGCGTCGAGATGATTCGCCATCTGGCCCTTGACGAAATCGGTGGCGAGCGCGGTTGCCTGCTCGGTGGTGATTTCCTCCCTGGCAAGCGCGGATGCCGCCGCCAGCGCCGCCGCATCGGCGGCGTTTTGCAGAGCCGCCTTGGAGGCGACCATTTTCGACAGGTCGATCGCCATTCCGGCTGCGGCCAGACCGACGGGAAGAACGAGGGCGGCCACGATGGAAAGATTGCCTTTCCTGTCTTTCAGAAGGCCGCGTCCGACATGCGGGAAGGATTTCAGGAACATCGCGCGTCTCGAGGGTTTGGGGGTTTCGATCACGCGAAAAGTTAACAGCGATGTGTTGTCTTCCGGTTTCGAGATTCATTGCGAATCTATTAAAGATGGAATTGAATTCGTACCGTGCGATCAAACCCTTACCGGAATGACGTCGACGGCTTGCTCTGTCGAGTGGCCGCCGTAGATGCGCAGGATTCCGATCACGGGGGCGACGTCGGAATAGTCGCGGCCGTAGGCGACCCTTATGTGGTCGGCGCCGGCCATCATATCGTTGGTGGGATCCCACTCCATCCAGCCCGTGGCCTGGCCGCACCAGACGCGGACCCAGGCATGCATGGCGTCGGCGCCCTCGAGCCGTTCCTTGCCGGGCGGCGGGATCGTGCGCAGGAAACCGGAGACATAGCCCGCCGGAATGTCGAGCGAGCGAAGCGCCACGATCATGACATGGGTAAAGTCCTGACAGACGCCTTTCCGCAGTTCGAAGGCCTCGCCGGGCGGTGTGTCGACGCGGGTCGCGCCCGGGACATAGGTGAATTCGGAATGGATCGCGCGACAGAGCGTATCCGCCGCTTCGCGGACGCTCATCGTCGGCTGGACGAGCTCGTGTGCCCAGCGGGCGATCTCGGCATCGGGCGGCAGGCGGGGACTGCTCCACAGGAAATGGTGCGGCGATTCCGGCTCGAGGCTCCAGCAGTCGAAGGTTTCCCCGGCCATCCGGGCGACGGCCGGCGAAACGTCCGCGATATCCGGTGGCAGATCCACCTGCACGCGCGCCTGCATGCGGATTTCCAGATCCCGGTGAGACTTGCGGAAGCTGATCGACGAGGCGGCATTGCCGAAGAAGTCGATATAATCGGTCCGCTCGTCCGGCGTGGGATCGACGCCGACCGTTCCGGCGATCAGCCTCTGGCCATGCTTGAGCGTCAGCGGCAGCACGCGCACGACGTGCCGTGCCCCGCTCGGTCCCACCTCATAGGCGTAGCTGATCTTCATCGAGATGTCGTAGAGCATAGCGGCGGTCAGATGCTGATATAGGTCTTGGCGAGGAGGTCGGACAGATTTTCCATGTCCGATTCGAGTTGTGCGTAGATGTCCGTCGTCATCGCTTCCGGCGTCATCAGGGAGAGCGTGTTGTAGATGCGCAAGACCTCCCGGCAAAAGGATGAATATTGTCCGTTGACGATGGCGTTGGGAAGAAGCTCGACCTCGGTCCGGATCTCGTTGAGCTGATAGAAGATCGAGCGCGGATTGAGCTGGTCGAGCGCCAGCAGGTCGGTCACGGTGAGCCGCGCGGTCGCGACATTGTAGCGGCGGCGGTGGGTCATGACGCTGTCGCCGATCTCGATCAGCATGTCGAGCGCGCCGTCCGGCGCGTCGGGGCCGGAAAAATGGCCGAGCAGCCGCGCCATGTGCAGGCCGCGTTCGAGATGGCGGCCGATGGAAAGAAAACGCCAGCCGGTGAAGCGGTACATGTTCTCGTGCACGAGGCCGGCGAAGCCCGCGAGCTTGCGGAGCAGCACGGTCATGGCGCGGGTCGCGTCGTCGCCGGGCTGCACCTTGGCGCGGAAGTCGCGCGCCGTCTTGGCAAGGTCGTTGAGCGCCAGCCAGCCGTCGGGCGAGAAGCGGTCCCGGATATTGGAGGCCGAGTAGAGCGCGCTCGAAATGTTCATGACGAGGCTTTCGGGCACGGTCTCCTCGGTGTCGATATCGAGTGCGTCGAGATAGGCCGTGAGGTCGGCGAGCAGCGGCTGCTCGCGGTCGGGATATTCGGCAAAGCGGCCATGCCAGGCGCGCAGGATGCGCAGCGCGCCTTCGGCCCGCTCGATATAACGGCCCAGCCAGAACAGGTTGTCGGCGGCGCGCGAGGGCAGGCTGCCCGGCATGTTCCGGGTAAAGGTCTCCTCGGGTGGTAGCAGCGTCGACCATTTCACCGGCGCATCGGAGACGATCCAGACATCGGCGACGGCGCCGCCTTTCTGCATGGCGATCGCCGAGACGTCGTCCGAGGCGCCGATGCGGGCGAAGCCGCCGGGCATGACCTGCCAGCCGTCGCGGGTGCGCGCGACGAAGACGCGCAGGCTCATCGGCCGGGGCGAAAGCCTGCCGTCCACGAAAGCCGGCGTGGTCGAAAGCTTGACGACCTCCTGGCCGACGAGGCGATGGCTCTCCCGCTCCAGCCGGGCGACGAGGGCGGCGTTCCTGTCCTTAGGGCCGGCGCCGGACAGCGACTCGTTACCGTCGTCGAAGAAGGGCAGGCGGGAATAGGCCGGTCCGATCACCATGCGGTCGAGATTGCGGATCACGTGATCCCGCTCGGCCTTCTGGCCGCACCACCAGGTGGCGACCGAGGGCAGGCGGAGATCCTCGCCGAGCATCCGCCGGCAGATGGCGGGCAGGAAGGCGGGGAAGGCGCGGGTCTCGAGCAGGCCGGAGCCGAGCGCGTTGACGATCGTGACACTTTCGGCGCGCAGCGCCTGGACGAGGCCGGGGGTGCCGATCTGCGAGGTCTGGTCGAGTTCGAGCGGGTCGGCATAATTGGCGTCGAGGCGGCGCCAGAGCACGCTGACCGGCTTGAGGCCGGCGACCGTCCGGACCATGACCTGGCCGTTGACCACGGTAAGATCCTCGCCTTCGAGCAGCATGAAGCCGAGATAGCGGGCGATATAGGAATGCTCGAAATAGGTCTCGTTGGCCGGGCCGGGCGTCAGCACCGCGATGCGGTCCTCGGGGCCGCGGCGGTAGCTGTGCAACTGGTCGCGAAAGGCGCGGAAGAAGGAAGCGAGGCGATGGACATGCGTCTCGGCATAGACGTCGGAAAAGGCGCGCGTGGTGGCCACCCGGTTTTCGAGCGCGAAGCCGGCGCCGGACGGCGCCTGCGTGCGGTCGGCCAGAACCCACCAGTCGCCGTTCGGCCCGCGCCCGATCTCGAAGGCGACGAAATGGAGGAAATGGCCGCCGGCGGGCTTGAGGCCGACCAGCGGGCGGAGGAATTCCGGATTTCCGGCGACGAGCGCCGGGGGGAGAAAGCCCTCCCGGACCAGCCGGTTCTCGGAATAGATGTCGGCGGCGACCCGTTCAAGAAGCTCGGCGCGCTGTTTCAGGCCTTCCGACAGCGCCAGCCATTCCCTGTCGTTGATCAGCACCGGCACGTGGCTGAGCGGCCAGGAGCGTTCGGCATTCGGCGCGCCGCCATAGACGCGGTAGAAGACGCCGGCGTCGCGCAGATAGCGATCGGCCCGTTCGATGCGGCGTTCGAGCTCGACCGCGTCCATGCCGGAAAGGCGCTCGAGAAAATGCCGCCAGACCGGACGCACGACACCGTCCGGCCCCAGCATTTCGTCGGGCGAACCCGCGAGCGGCCGATAGTCCAGCCCTTTCCGTTCCGAGGCATTCGCCTGGGCGCCCTTCGCTCCCGTCCCCGTCATCGATACCCCGTCATTCAAATTCCCTGCGGCCGCCGGAGGTCCAGCGTCAGCGGGAAATCCGGATGCGGCGTTTCCGGCCGGAGCGGATAGCGGCCGACCGTATGCCCCCATGGCTCGAAGCGGGCAAGCCGCCGGGCCTGCGCCTCGTAGCCGTTGACCGGAAATGTCTCGTAGTTCCGGCCGCCCGGATGAGCAACATGATAGATGCAGCCGCCCACCGCTTTTCCGGACCAGGTGTCATAGATGTCGAAGGTGAGCGGTGTGTTCACCGGCAGGACCGGATGGAAGCCCGACGGCGGCTGCCACGCCTTGTAGCGCACGCCGGCCACGGCGATCCCCCGTGTCTGGGTATTGGCGAGCGGCACGGGCCGGCCGTTGCAAGCGACCGAGAAGCGCTCCGGATTGGCGGTCTCCAGCCTGACCTGTAGCCGTTCGACGGAGGAATCGACGAAGCGGACGGTGCCGCCGACCGCGCCGGTCTCGCCGGTGACGTGCCACGGTTCGAGCGCCTGGCGCAGTTCGAGCCGCGTGCCCTGGAAGTCGACCTCGCCATAGAAGGGGAAACGGAATTCGAGCTGGGCCTCGAACCATTCCGGCCGTAGCGCGAAACCATGGGTCCCGAGGTCGTCCAGCACGTCCATGAAATCGGCCCATACATGGTGCGGCAGCATGAAACGGTCGTGCAGCGTCGTACCCCAGCGGGTGAAGCGGCCCTCGACCGGCGCCTTCCAGAAGCGGGCGACGAGCGCGCGGACCAGAAGCTGCTGGGCGAGGCTCATGCGCGCGTCGGGCGGCATCTCGAAGCCTCGGAATTCGATGAGGCCGAGCCGGCCGGTGGGGCCGTCGGGCGAGAAGAGCTTGTCGATGCAGATCTCGGAACGATGGGTGTTGCCGGAACTGTCGACCAGGAGATTGCGGAACAGGCGATCGACCAGCCAGGGCAGCGGCGGCTCTCCCTTGCCGGGCGCGGGAACCTGGGCGAGCGCGATCTCCAGTTCGTAGAGGCCGTCGTGCCGGGCCTCGTCGATGCGCGGCGCCTGGCTGGTCGGGCCGATGAAGAGGCCGGAGAACAGATAGGAGAGCGAGGGGTGGCGCTGCCAGTAGAGCACGATGCTCTTGAGGAGGTCCGGGCGGCGGAGGAAGGGGCTGTCGTTGGGATTGGCGCCGCCGACCACGACATGGTTGCCGCCGCCGGTGCCGGTGTGGCGGCCGTCGATCATGAATTTCTCGGCGCCGAGGCGGGACTGGCGGGCTTCCTCGTAGATGGCGGTGGTGATGTCGACGCAGTCCTTCCAGTTCGACGCCGGATGGATATTGACCTCGATGACGC
>JAGRLJ010000287.1:11218-12223 GCA_020441805.1 Rhizobiaceae bacterium | reverse complement strand
GAGCCAGGCCGCCTGAAGCGGGCAAGCAAAAAGGGCGCCGCGCAGGAGCGGCGCCCTTTTCTCGAATTCGTTTCCGGACGCGTTACCGTGCCGGACCATGCAGCCTCAGATAAAGATCATAAGCGCCACAAAGGCGAAGGCTGCCCCCACCAACACGGCGTTGAAGGAATTTGTAAGCCCCATCGCGGCCTCCTCGTTCTGTGTTGACGAGGACATTAAGGGTTAATTTCCGGGCTTTGAAAAGCGGAAATTATGTCGCGCCGCAGCATGATTGTGTAAAAAAGATGACGCTGGTGGCGTCAATCTCATGAAATTTCTTCATTTTCATGCGTCGTATCTTTTTTGTCGCAGGGCGTGTGGATGGTTAGTATTTTTCATCGGAACCGCTGCCTCGCGTCCCCGAATGAATCAATCGGCGGTTTGTCCGGCCGCGCATGATTCTCGCGACGATCCGCCCGTCGAGGACGGCGAGGCCGAGAAGGATCAGCAGCAGCCCCAGTCCGTCCTCGGGCCCCATCCGCTCGCCGAGAAAGACCGTGGAGAGGAGGATGGCGCTGGGCGGCACCAGCAGGGTCACCAGCGAGGCATTGGTGGCGCCGGCGGTGGCGATCAGCCGAAAGAAGATGATATAGGCCAGCGCGGTCGAAAGCAGCGCGAGCGCGAGCACGGCGGCGATCGTCGCGGCGGGTGGAGCCGGGAGACGCCAGGGCATGTCATGCAGCAAGGTGACCGGCAGGATGATCAGCGTCGAGGCCGTGAGTTGGCCCGCCGCGGTCACCGGCGGCGCGAGATCGCGGAATCGGCGGCCCCAGACGGCGGCGAAACCGTAGGAGAGGGCGGCGACGAGCGGCAGCGCCATGGCCCAGAGCGGCGCCGGCGCGGCGGCCGACACTTGCGGCGCAAAGAGCACGACGGTGCCGGCGAGGCCGATCATGGCGCCGGCCAGCTTGCGGCCGGTCAGCGTCTCGTCGTCCGTCATCAGATGGGCGACCATGACGGTCCAGA
>JAGRLJ010000287.1:0-11209 GCA_020441805.1 Rhizobiaceae bacterium | reverse complement strand
AGACCGGCGCCGATCTCCGTCTGGCCGAGAAAGATCAGGCTGTGCGGCAGGGCGTTGTTGACCAGGCCGAGAACCAGGAACGGCCGCCATCGCGACCGCAGCGCGGCATAGAAGCCAAACCGGCCGGCGATGAAGACATGCAGGAAAAGAGCCGCCAGGGCGAAGCGCAGGAAGGCGAGGGTGAACGGCGGCACATGCTTCACCGCGATGCCGGCGAAGAAGAACGATCCACCCCAGAGCAGACCGAGCGTCAGCAGCATGAGCCATGCGCCAGTGGAAAGGGAGTACGTTTGTTTCTCTATCATGATCGACACCTTGTTGTCGCGATGTCGATAGCCGGGGACCGGGACAGGCCGCCACCCGAAAACCGGGTGGCCCGCCTTTAGAGGGCGTTGAGCAATTGGCGGGTGGCCCAGCCGTCGGCGGCCATGCCCAGCCGCTGCTGCTCCTTCTGGATGGCGACGCGCGTGCCGCCGCCGAGAATGCCGTCGATCTTGCCGACGTCGTGGCCGAGGGCCTGGAGCTTTTCCTGTAGCGTCTTCATCTCGTCGGGCGACAGGCCCGGCTCGGGATCGCCCTTCTGGTAGGGCGGGGCGCCGGCCAGGCGGGTGGCGAAATAGGCCGCCGACGTCGTGTAGATGAAGGATTTGTTCCATTCGAGATAGATGTCGAAATTCGGATAGGCGAGGAAGGCCGGTCCCTTGCGGCCCTGCGGCAGCGTGATCGATGCCTTGAGATGGCCGAAATCGGTATTGCCGTCGCGTGGCTGGACGCCGAGCGCGAACCATTCCGCCGCTGTCAGCGGTCCGCCCAGACCGGTCTTGTCGAACGGCAGTTCACCCGGAATGGCGACTTCCTGGATCCAAGGCTCGCCGCGATTGTAGCCGAGGCTCTGAATGAAGCGCGCTGCGGTGAGGATGACGTCCGCCTCGCTCTTCTTCAGATTGACATGGCCGTCGCCGTCGCCGTCCGTACCATAGGCGATGATATCCCTGGGAAGCATCTGCACCTGGCCGATCTCGCCGGCCCAGGCGCCGGTATTGGTGTCGGGATCGAGATCGCCGTGCTGCACCATTTCGATGAGGGCGATGAGCTGCGGGCGGAACAATTCCGGCCGGCGACAGTCATGCGCCAGCGTCACCAGCGCGTTGCGGGTGTTGAAATCGCCCTGCACGGCGCCGAAATCCGTTTCCATCGCCCAGAAGGCCGCGATGACCGGCGCGGGGACGCCGTAATCGGCCTCGGCCCTGGCGAAGGTGTCGGCATGTTCCTTGATCTTCCTGCGGCCGATATCGAGCCGTGCCTGCGACACCGTGCGCCTGGAGAATTCGAGGAAGGTCTGGCGGAACACGCCCTGGCCACGGTCGCGGCTCAGCACCTTCCTGTCGATCTGCGCGCCGGCCAGCGCGCGATCGGCGGCATCGCCCGGAATGCCCTTGGCGATGGCCTCGCTTTTCACATCCGCGAGGAAGGCGCCGAGGTCGCCGCCGCAGGGCACTTTCTGCTCCTGGGCGAGGGCGGGCGCCGCGGCGAAAAGCGAGAGCGTAAGCAGGGCGGTTGCGGCGGAAATGCGCATCATGAACTGTCTTCCGGGCTGGGCTTCTTCGAGGTGCAGAAGCTTTTCCAGAAGATTAAGGCAGATGCAAGTCTGGTCCGAACATTATTCGGCGGTCCGTTCCTCAGTTCCGGTTGGCTGCCGCCGACTTCACCCAGTTCTGCCAGTTCTTTCGGCTGCCGGCGAAGACATTGATATCCGTATCGCCCTTGATGCCGGGGATCCGCCCGGTGGACGTATATTGCCAGAAGGCCCAGCGGTCCCGGGTGTAGACCTTGGACGGATGCTGGGCGACCGCGCGCAGCCAGAAGTGATAATCGTTGAATTCCCCCACCAGGACGTCGCGGTGGAAATCCACGGCCGTATAGATGATCGGCCGCTTGCCGTAGTGCTTCTCGAGCCGGTCCATGAATTTCTTGAGCTCGTAGACCGCTGTCGCCTTGGACGGACGATATTTGCAGGTCTTGGACGCGCCGTTCCATTCGACATCGAGAACCGGCGGCAGATAGGTCGCGCTCTTCGGCACGTTCTGGATAAACCAGTCGGCCTGTTCGTCGGCGGTCGAGCAGAAATAGTAGAAGTGGTAGGGCGCATAGGGGATGCGGGCGGCGCGGGCCCCCTGCCAGTTCTGGCTGAACCTGTCGTCGACACGGTCCTTGCCCTCGGTCGCCTTGATGAAGACGAAGGATACGCCGGAATCCTTGACTGTCAGCCAGTTGACGTCGCCGTTCCATTTCGAGATGTCGATGCCGTGGATGGGATGGTGGTGCGGCGTGATCTTGCCGAAATCCTGCGGATCGGTGTCATGGAACTTGGGGGATATGGAAGCCGTCTCCACGAGATCGTAATTCGTGGATGTGCAAGACGCCAAAGCCATGAGCAGAGGCAGGACGGCAGCAGCGATGAACCGCATGTTTCCCCCGATGATACGCAACAAACATTGCCTCCCGAGCCCGCGCGCGCTCGCGCAATGCCTGCCACCGGAGACCTGAACCTCCGTTCTTCCATATCATCGTAAAAAATGGGTTAGTTTCAAGCCAAATCGGCACGGGCCGGCTATTGGGCGCGGCGGAAGGCCGTCTTTTCCGCGATCCAGGCTCGAAAGGCATGTGAAACAGGCCGTGGCGCCGGTGGAATGGTGCCGGTTCCCCGCCATCGCGCCGGGGCGTCCGCGACCGGCTGTCCGGGGGCGTATCGGGATTCGCCGGATTTTCGAGATTACCGGAGGTTTGGACGAATATTTTTGACAAATAGCAAGCGGAGCCGGCTGCCCACTGCTTGCGCCAACTATCCAGAACGCAAAATTAATCTTTGCGAACTAGCGTCGCCGCTACATCGCAGGAGCTGTTAACATGATGTTACGAGCTTTGCTGCCAGGGATCGCCCAGCGATATGCTTTTGCTGGCCTGGCGCTAGGATCTCTTTTACCTGTCGCCGGGCTGGCGTTCGAGGCGCTTTTAGCCCCGGATCGCCGTATCCAGCTCCGATTCGACGAGCCGTTCCACGCAATCCTCTTCCTGCTTCCGCTGCTGATGGCCGGAATTTTCCACCGGTTTGGTCGTATCAAGGCGCAGCTTCTGCTGCGGCTCAGCGCCGGCGAGGTGATCGAGCGCGAATTGCTCCATCTTTCGCTGCACGACCGGCTGACCGGCCTTCCGCACAGGACCTCGCTCGAGCGCGAATTCGATCGTTTCGCGATGGCCAGGCCGGGTGGGCGGCAGCGGCCGGCGATCCTGCTGCTCGACCTCGACAAGTTCAAGCATGTCAACGATACGCTCGGCCATGATGCGGGCGACGAGCTGCTGCAACTCTTTTCGACGCGTCTTATCGCCGCCGTGGGGGCCGCGCGGGTCTTCCGGCTGGGTGGCGACGAATTCGTGATCACGCTCGCGGGCACGCCGGACGATGCGGCCGTCGAACGGCTCTGTCTCGCGATCGAGGCGCGCGCCGCCGAGCCGTTCGAACTGCGGGCCGGCCGCGCGATGGTCGGCGTGTCGATCGGCGTCGCTTATTTCGAGGCGGACGACCTGGCCATGGCGGATGTCATGAAACGCGCCGATCTCGCCCTCTATGCCGCCAAGGAAATCGCCGGGTCGGCCCATGTCTTCCACGACAGAGGCATCGCGCAGGGCGTCGAGGACAGGATGCGCACCGAGCAGGAAATCGCCTCCGGTCTTCGCCACGAGGAATTCTTTCTCGAATATCAGCCCGTCGTCAGCGCGCTGACGCGCGAGGTGGAGGCTTTCGAGGCTCTGGTGCGCTGGCGCCATCCCCGGCGCGGCGTAATCGCGCCGGAGCATTTCATCCCGGTCGCGGAGCGTTCGGGCCATATGCTGGCGCTTGGCCGCTTCGTCCTCGGACGGGCCATCGCCGATGCGGGCCGCTGGCCGGAGACGATCGGCGTCGCCGTCAATGTGACGGGCGACGAGTTCCGGGACGCGCGCTTCGTCGAGCATGTCAGGACATTGCTCGACATCCACGGCCTCGCGCCCGGACGCCTGACGATCGAGATCACCGAGGCCGCCTTCACGATCGAGACGGCGATCATCCGCAAGGGCCTGTGCGAACTCCGCGCGCTCGGCGTCAAGGTGGCGATCGACGATTTCGGCGTGGGCTTCTCGAGCATCAATCATCTGCGGCAGTTCCCCGTCGACCGGCTGAAGATCGACAGGTCCTTTACTCGGGAGATGCTCGAGGGCGGGCGCGGCGCGGAACTGGTGGAGATCATCCTCCGGTTGGGGCGGATCTTCGGCATCAGGACCACCGTCGAGGGCGTGGAAAGCGAGGACCAGTTCGAGGCTGCCCGCGCGCTCGGCGCCGCCGGCGTCCAGGGATTCCTCATCTCGCGACCCTTGCCCGCCGTCGCGGCGCGCGCCTTCGCCGCCGGCCGGGAGGATCTGCGCTTCAGCGCCTGAAGGCTGTCCACAGGCCCGCCGCGCGGGTCATCGCATTTCCGTCGTCACTCGGCTATGTAGGCCAAATCAGAAGGAGTGACGCATGCGGATTGTCGCGCGCATATTGGCCTGGTTCGGACTGGGTGTCGTGGTGCTGGCCGCCGGGGCCGCCGGGTGGCTTTATGTCTTTCCGCCGGAGTTGCTGCGCGTCGGAACCGCCTATGCGGCCAAGATCGTCTGTTCCAACACGTTCATGGCCGGCCGCGATCCCGTGGAGGTGCTGGCCAGTGACGTCCAGGCGCCGGGCCATCCGCTGCTCAGGCATGTCTCCGTCGAAAAAGGCAGGGACCGCATCACGGCCCGCCTGTTCGGCTTCGTGGCGGTGCAGACGGCCCTTTATCGTCCGGGTCTCGGCTGCGCGGCCGTGCCGGACGGCGACATCGACGCTGCCCGGGCCATCGTCCTGGACGACGTTCCCGCGCCGGCGAAATCGGATCTCGAATGGCCGCTCGGCGATCAGGTCTCCAAGCCGCTGAGCGAACCGGTGCAGGCGCTGCTCGACGATCCCGGTCTTGCCGGTCCCGACATGCGCGCCATCGTCGTCGTCAAGGACGGCCGCATCGTCGGCGAACGCTATGGCGACGGCTTCGGGGAGGACGTGCCGCTCATGGGCTGGTCGATGACCAAGACCGTCACCGCCGCGCTTGCCGGCCTGCGTGTCGCAGACGGCAAGCTCGCCTACGACCAGGACAAGCTGTTTCCCGAATGGACCGACGATCGCGCCCGGATCACGGTTTCCGACCTGATGTCGATGCAAAGCGGTCTCGACCTCGAAGAGGCCTATGGCGATGTCAACGACGTCACGCGCATGCTGTTTCTCGAGCCGGACCAGGCCCGTTTCGTCGAGAGCAAGCCGCTCGAGGCCGAACCCGGCCGCAAGTTCGAATATACGACCGGCTCGGCCGTGCTGCTGAGCCGGGTCTGGATGAACACATTCGCGGATCGCAAGGCGGCATTGGCTTATCCGCGCAAGGCGCTGTTCGGACCGCTCGGGATGAGCAGCGCCGTGATGGAGGTGGACGAGTCGGGCACGTTCTCCGGCGGATCGATGATGTATGCGACAGCGCGCGACTGGGTCCGTTTCGGCATGGTCCTCGCCAATGGCGGTGTCTGGGACGACGTGCAACTGCTTCCGCCGGAATTCATCCAGCGCGTGTCGACCCCCACGACGGTGTCGGACGGTGTTTATACCGCCGGGATGGCGTGGAAGCGCGGGGGCGGGGAACGTCGTGGCGGAACCTTCGAGCTGCCCGCCGACACCTATTGGGCGCTCGGTCATGACGGCCAGTCGATGGCCATCGTGCCGTCCGAACATCTCGTGGTGCTTCGCCTCGGCCTGACGCCCGCCCGTGCCGGATATCAGCCCGAGGGGCTGCTGGAGAAGGTCGTGGTCGCGGCCCGGGAACCCGCGCCCGATCCCGAGCTTCAGCCGCGTATTCCGCCCGAGGAATAAGCGTGTGATTCGTGTCGTGGGGAAGAGCGGCCTGCCGTAGGGGCAGCCGGATTGCGTGGCGATGGATGTGGACGCAACGACCGAGCGATCAGCCGGTTGCCGTTTCGGGGGCCATGCCCCGTCAGCGCGGCCGCCGCGCGATCACTTGAGGCCGGTTTCCTCGAGCAGGCCCATCTTCTTGGCCTGATAGTAATAGCCGGTGCGATAGAGCCAGTCGGCCTTCTTGGCGTCCTTCTCGGCGACTAGCCAAGCGCCGCGAAGATATTTCACGGCATATTTGAGGTTGGTTTCCGCGTCGAGGAGCCCTGTCGGCGAGCCGCCATAGCCCATGCCCTTCGCGGTATTGTAGCGGATCTGCATCAGGCCCCAGTTGCCCTTGTGGACGGCCGCCGGATTGTAGTTGCTCTCGCGGCGGACGACATGATGCACCAGATGCTCGGGTACGTCGTAAAGCGCGGCATATTTGGCGATGAGCTGGTTGAGACTGGCGTTCTTGGTCGAAGTCGCGAAGGGGTCGAGGCTTCGGGTCTTGGTCTCTACCATGGCGTTGGCCGTCACCGATTCGGTGGCGACCGGGTCCTGTTTCGCAGGCTGGACCTGGAGGACGGCGGGATCGACCGAGGCGATCTCGATGCTTCGGGTCTTCGTCACGGTCGGCGTGGTCGCCAGCGCCAGATTGGTGTCGATCGCCTGCGCGGCATCATTGGTCGTCGTCAGCGGCTTGGGCTGCGGAATGGCGTAGGCCATCGCCACGCTTCTGTCCGTCGCCATGTCGAGCGGCTGGGTTTGCAGCGTGTCGGCGCTGGCCATCGCGGTGGTGTCCGTCGCCCGGAGCTGCGTCAGCGTGGCGGTTTCCTCCTGCGCCGGCTTCTGCGTCGGAACGGCGGTGTGGACCGGCGCCGTGCTGCTGCAGGATGCTGCCAGAACCATGGCGCCTGTGGCCATGAACGCCTTGGTCGCCAGCTTCAGAGTCTGCCCCATTTTTCCGTCCGTGCTTTTTGCCCGCGATCCGCCGGCCGCGTGAAGGGAATTCACAAATCGTTACGCCCTGATACCGTATTAACTTTTTCGCGGCAACCCGCCGACAGCCACTTTGCAGCTTCCGGCTTTCCGCATGGGCCGCAATGCGTGCGGAAGTCGTGTCCGGCGACTGTTGCCGCCGGTCAATTCTTCATGAATTCACATGGTTAAGAAAGTGTTGCCGCGGGATGGCCGAACGGCAACACTTTCGGGAAATCGTCTGTTCGGAAGGTCAGGGCGTCGCCCAGGGCTGGCCGACGATGTCCATCATCTCGCCGAACCACCGGACCGACGTGTCGAAATGCTTGCCGCCGGCGATACGTTCGAATTCGATCGTCCGCAGTTTTCCGCCCTTGTCCTCGTCATGGCCGGTGACGCCGGAAACCCGGTTGAGCGCGCTTTCGACGGCAAGATCGACCATGCCCTGGATAAGGCGCAGGTCGTCCGCGTTGGCGGGGGCGGAGCGGGCATAGTAGCCCGACTTCTGGACCATGGAGCGTTCGGCGCCGATCATGCTGCCGAGATTCTTGGAAAACCAGTTGCCGACATTGATCGAGTCGATCTTCACATGGCCGAATGCGTCGCGCTTGATCTGCTCGCCGGCGGCCTCGCGTTCGGCCACGATCGCATCGAGGCCCGCGCCCTCCGACACGAAGACCGTCACGAAGCTGTGCCTGTCCATGATCCCGCGCAGCCGTTCCGATTCTTCCCGGAGGTCGAAGCCGATCTCCGGCAGATAGATGCCGTCGATATTCTTGAGCTGCGAATTCATCATCAGCCCTTCGACATAGTCGTTGTTCTTCGTCCGCTCCATATAGGCCCGGGCGGTCGCGGCGGTGAGCCAGCCGCAATGCCGGCCCATCACCTCGTGGACGACCAGCGTCCTCGGGGCCGCGCTCTGTTCGTTGGACACATTGTCGAAGAAATGCGCGCCGACTTCCGCCGCCGTCCAGGCGCCGAGCGACTGCCGGATCGGCACCACGTCGTTGTCGACCGTCTTGGGCAGGCCGACGACGGTGAGGTTGTAGCCATTGGCGCCGAGATAGGCGGCGAGATCGGCCGCCGTCGTGTTGGTATCGTCGCCGCCGATCGTATGCAGGATGGTGACGCCGTCCCTGGTGAGCTGTTCCGCCGCGACGCGGAGCGGGTTCTGGCCGTCCTTGACCAGCCCGCGCTTGACGCAATCGGCGACATTGGTGAGCTTCACCCGGCTGTTGCCGATGGGCGAGCCGCCATGGCGATGAAGCAGATGCGCCTTTTCGCGCATGTCCGGGGTGATGGAGATTGAATCGCCGAGAAGCACCCCCTGGTATCCGGATCGATAGGCGATGAGCTCCACATCCGGCGCGACGTCGCTATATCGGCCGATCAGGCCGCCCACGGCGGATGACAGGCAAGGGGCGAGCCCCCCGGCGGTGAGCAGAGCGGCTTTCTGTTTGGCCATGATCGAATTTCCTCCAGGCGGTGACCCCGTTCGCGGGTGCATGGATGGAATAGCCGATCGCTTTAGTAAAGTGAAGAAATCACGAATTCCGCGACTTTATCGGCGGCCCGGCGGGGTGCGGCCGATGGGCGGGGATGTTCCCGGGCAGGCAGGCCGGATCCGCGTCGCAGGCGAGGGTCGCCCATCGAATAGTTAACCTGATGTTAACCGCAGCGTTTTAGCAGGCGCGTAGTGCTTGCACTATCGCGAGCATTTTCCTATGAGCGACTTGGGCGACTGGTTGTTGAGGGAACTATTCACCCGGCTAGTTCATTATGCACCACAGGCCCGACGGGCAGGTGCATCAGATCCTGGAGATTGAGAACATGAAGAAGACCATCATCGCCGCCGCCTTGGCCTGCGCAGCCGCCATTTCCTTCAGCGCCCCCGCCTCCGCCGATACCCTCAAGGTCATCGTGAAGCCGAAGGTGCCGGTGGTCAAGAAGGTGATCATCCGCAAGCCCTGCTATTACAAGACCGTCAAGGTCATCAAGAACCGCAAGACGATCATCACCAAGCAGCGCATTTGCCCCTGATCGCATCGCTGAATTCGTTGTCGGAGGCCCGGGCGATTGCGTCCGGGCCTTTCCTTTGGGAAACGCTTTGCCGCGCATGCCCGTATTACGAAAATTTCATTCTCGCCGTGCCTTGCAATCGGCTCCATTATTGTGGAACCTTCATATGTTCCGGTCCTTGAAACCGGAATGATCTGAAAGCCGGTTTCATGTCTTTTTGGGAAAAGTTGCTCAATGCGGTCGCCGAGACCGCCACGAATGCCTTGTCGGGCCTCATCGAGGCGATCAGGACAGTTTTCGAAGGCGATCCGGAAACGCGCCGGCAGGTGGCGTTCTCCGTCGCGATCATCGCTCTCTCGGCCAAGATGGCCAAGGCCGACGGCATCGTGACCGAACGCGAGATCGACGCCTTCCGCGAGATATTCCAGTTTCCCGAGCACGAAGCGCGCAATGTGGCCCGCCTCTACAATCTCGCCAAGCAGGACGTCGCGGGCTATCAGGCCTATGCCGAGAATCTCGCCGGGTTGTGCAGTTCGGGTTCCGATCATTGCCCCGTTCTGGAAAATGTCCTGGACGGGCTTTTCCACATCGCCAAGGCGGACGGCGCCGTGCATGAGAAGGAACTGTCGTTCCTGACGGAGATCGCCGCCATCTTCCGGATGTCGGAAGAGCAGTTCGCGCGTATCGTCGAGCGCCACGTCCATATCGAGGGCCGGGATCCCTATCTCGTGCTCGGCGTGTCGCGGGAGGACGATTTCCCGACCATCCGCAGGCACTATCACAGCCTGGTGCGCGAGCATCATCCCGACCGCCTGATCGCCCGTGGCCTGCCGACGAGCTTCCACGCCATCGCCAACGACCGCATGGCGCGCTTCAACGCGGCCTATGCGGCGATCGAGAGAGAGCTGCGGGCGGCATGAGCGGCTTTGCGCCGGATTATTCCCGTGCCGCCGTCTCGCCGTCGCCGAATTTCGGCGAGCGCCGCGAGGGTCGCGCGCCGGACATGATTATCCTGCACTATACCGGCATGCCGACCGCCGAAGCGGCGCTCGACTGGCTCACCCGGCCCGAGAGCGAGGTATCGAGCCATTATTTCGTCTTCGAGGACGGGCGTGTCGTCCAGCTCGTGCCGGAGGCCGCGCGGGCATGGCATGCCGGCAGGAGCTTCTGGAAGGGCGACACCGACATCAATTCCGCCTCGATCGGCATCGAGATCGCCAATCCCGGCCATCCCGGCGGGCTGCCGGATTTTCCCGGCGCGCAGATCGACGCCGTCATCGATCTCTGCCACGACATTATGCGCCGCCGCGCCATCGCGCCCGAACGGGTGCTCGCGCATTCCGACGTCGCGCCCGTCCGGAAAATCGATCCCGGCGAGAAATTTCCCTGGTCGCGGCTCGCCGGATCGGGCATCGGCCACTGGGTCGAGCCGGGTCCTGTGGGGGGAGGGCGGTTTTTCCAGCAGGGCGATGGCGGTCCGCCGGTCGAGGCGCTTCAGGCCATGCTGGCGCTTTACGGCTATGACGTGCCGGTGAGCGGCGATTATTGCGCCCGCACGAAAGGCGTGGTCGATGCCTTCCAGCGGCATTTCCGTCCGGACAGGGTCGACGGCATCGCGGATGTTTCGACCATAGAGACATTGCATCGCCTGCTCCGGGAATTGCCGCAGGCCTGAATGACGGCGGCAAACGGCCTGATAACAGGTGACCGACTGACCGGAGGCGAATGTGACGACGCAATTCCAGTACGCCATTGTCGGGCGCGGCCTGACCGGATCGGCGGCGGCGCGCCATCTCGCCGGGCAGGTGCCCGGTGTCGTGTTGATCGGTCCGGACGAGCCGGCCGGGCGCGCGGCGCATGACGGTGTCTTCGCCAGTCATTACGACGAGGGCCGCATCACCCGCACCATCGATCCCGACGAGACATGGGCGCGCTTCGCCAACCGATCCATCGCCCGTTATCGTGAGATCGAGACGCTGAGCGGGATCGGCTTCTTTTCCGAGAAGGGTTGCCTGATGTCGGGGATGGCGACAGGCCGGAGCCAGCGATATATGGCGGATGTCCGTGCCGCGGCCGAGCGGCTGGGCGTAGCGCATATGCGGCTCGACGATTCCGCGCTCGAAGCCCGTTTCCCCTATTTCCGCTTTCCGGCGGGTTCCGATGCCGTCTTCGAACCCGAGGGCGCCGGCCATGTCAGCCCGCGTAACCTGGTCGCCGCCCAGACCCGGC
>JAGRLJ010000286.1:12996-20110 GCA_020441805.1 Rhizobiaceae bacterium | reverse complement strand
CAGTTTTGTTCGTGAGTGGCGCACCCGACAGGATTCGAACCTGTGACCTTTGGAATCGGAATCCAACACTCTATCCAGCTGAGCTACGGGTGCGTCTGTGGCAGCGAACTGCCGTCCGATGTCGGTCTCATAACCTGTTCGGCGCGGTACTTCAATGGTGAAAATCGAGGTTTTCGTGGCGACGGATCCGGTTGGCTCCGGGGTCAGAGACTCATCTCGCGCCGCTCTCGGTCGGTCAGGAAGGCGAGGTCCAGGGCCTTTTGCAGATTGGCCGCATGACGGAAATCCGGTTCGCCGTTGATGCCGGTCCGCACCGCCTCGGCAAAGCGCATATAATTGGTTGGCACGATGCCCGCGTCGAGATCCTCCCACTCGGCGCTGTCGGCATGGTCGCCGATACAGGCGCGCAATGTCGAGCCGGTCAGTGTGTGCTGCACCTCGATGCCGCCCTTGTCGCCATAGATCCTGAGGCGCAGGTCGTTGTAATGGCCCGCCGCCCAGCGCGTGGCATGGATGACGCCGAGCGCGCCGTTGGAATAATCGACCGACATGACGAAGCTGTCATTGGCGTCGAGCGTATATTCGCCGATCTTGCCGCCTTCGGCCTTGTCGTAGGTCTTGAGCCGGCCGAAAATATGGGCGATGTCGAGACCCGCGCCAAAGGAGGCGAAGTCGAGGATATGGATTCCGATATCGCCAAGCACGCCGTTGGACCCGTGGGCGGTGGACAGACGCCACAGCCACTGGCTTTCCGTACGCCAGTCGCCCCATTGCCGGGAGATCAGCCAGCTCTGGAGATAGGACGCCTCGACATGCTTGACGAAGCCGATCTCGCCGGCGCGCACCATCTCGCGTGCCCGCTGCAAGGGCGCAACGTTGCGGTAGGTGAGGTTGACCATGTTGACCAGGCCCCTCTCCTCCATGGCCTCGGTCATTTCCAGCGCCTTCTCATGGCTTTCGGCAAGCGGTTTCTCGCAAAACTGGTGTTTGCCGGCCTCGGCCAGGCGCATCGTGGTCGGATGATGCGCCCGGTCGGGCGTGACATTGGTCACGGCATCGAACCCGTCCCAGGCAAGCGCCTCGTCGAGCGAGGCGAATATATGGGGGATCGCATATTTCTCCGCGAACAGAGCCGCCCGGGCCGGATCGACATCCACCGCCGCCACGAGCTCGACGCCTTCGATTTTGGAGAAATGGTCGGCGTGACTGTTGGCCATGCCGCCAGTGCCGAGAACGAGTAGACGCATCGGATGCTCCGGTGGGGAAGATGAGGTTGGCTTTGCGTCGACCGCGGCCTTCGCCAAGAACGGCCGGAGGAATGGCTTACCTGTAGCCTTCCTCGCCGGGCGCATGCAGCTTGGGGCCGCGCTCGGCGATCGGCTCCAGCGCCGTTTCGACCGGAACGTTCGGCGCATCGTGAACGGCCTTGTGGGCATTGTTGGAATTGTAGGCCCATTTCACCGCATTGCGCAGCACATGCCGCACCTCGGCCTGGTGATAGGTCGGATAAGTCTCATGGCCAGGGCGGAAATAGAAGATGTTGCCCAGGCCACGGCGCCATGTCATGCCCGAGCGGAAGACCTCGCCACCCTGGAACCAGGAGATGAAGACGGTTTCGAGCGGCTCCGGCACGGAGAAATGCTCGCCGTACATCTCCTCATATTCTACGACGAAATGGTCGCCGAGGCCCTGGGCGATCGGATGGCCGGGATTGACGACCCAGATGCGCTCGCGCTCGCCGGCCTCCCGCCATTTCAGCGCGCAGGGCGTACCCATCAGGCGCTTGAAGATCTTGGAGAAATGGCCGGAATGGAGGACGATCAGCCCCATGCCTTCCCAGACGCGCCGGGCGACGCGCTCGACGATCTCGTCATCGACCGCGCCATGGTCCTTGTGGCCCCACCAGACGAGCACATCCGTCTCGTCGAGGCGCGCCTGCGGCAGGCCGTGCTCGGCTTCCTGGAGGGTGGCTGTCGCCGCCGAGATGGCGTCGTCGGCATTGAGCGCCTCGGCGATCGTCACATGCATTCCCTCGGGATAGATTTCCGCCACGACCTTGTTGATCCGCTCGTGGATATTCTCGCCCCAAACGACCGTCCGGATTGCCATGCCCGTCTCCTGATTGTTCGCCGAGAGCGTCTTCAAGATAATTTGAAAGCGCTTTCAATTTTTTGTACAATAGAGCCTCCCGATTGAACCCGCAAGGCCCGCCGCCAGGGAAAAACGCATACCGGCGGAAATGTTCATCCGGATCCGGCATTCCAGGCCGGATCGAGGAATTGCGCCGGACCGAGCCGCCTGCCCGGCAGGCATCCGATCGCGCGGCGAGCGCAATGCCGCATTGACGCCGCGCCGGTGAACGACCATAGCTCGGCCATGAGCGAAGAGACGATCACCCTCTACCAGGCCATCGGCGGCGGCGAGACGATTCGCAGGCTGGTGCGCCGCTTCTATGAACTGATGGACACTTTGCCGGAGGCGAAGAACTGCCGGGCGATCCATCCGCCGAGCCTGGAGGGCTCCGAGCGCAAGCTTTACGAATATCTCACCGGCTATCTCGGCGGCCCGCCGGTCTATGTCGAGAAATACGGCCATCCGCGTCTGCGCTCGCGCCATTTCAGCGCCGCGATCGGCCCGGCGGAGCGCGACGAATGGATCCTCTGCTTCCGGCGCGCGATGAACGAGACGATCGAGCATCCCGAGCTTCGCGACATCATCTGGACGCCGATCGAACGGCTCGCCCATCATATGCAGAACAGGGATGGGGAACGATGAACGGTTCGCCCTTCGCGCGCATCGCCCTTTTCCTCGCCGGATTGATCGGCGCCGGCGGCGTCGTCTTCTCGGCGATGGCGGCTCATGGCGACGACCAGCGCCTGCTGGGCGCCGCGGCGGCGGCCTGCATGGCGCAGGCCCCGGCGCTGCTGGCCCTCGCGCTGGGCTGGGAGAAAATCCGCACGGCCCTGCCGGCGAGCCTGCTCATCGGGCTGGGCTGCCTGCTCTTCGCATGCGATCTCGTCTTCCGCAGCCGGCTTGGTCACGGACTGTTTCCCATGGCCGCGCCGACCGGCGGCAGCATGATGATTCTCGGCTGGATCGCGGTCGGGCTCGGCGCATTTCTCCGGCGCTGATCAACCCTGGGGAATGCGTCCGAACTTGAGGATATTGCCGTGGGGATCCCTGACATAGAACTCCTCCATGCCCCAGGGCCGCAGCGTCATCGGCGAGAGTTTCGGGACCTGTCGGGCCGCGAACTCCGCATGGAGCGCGTCGATGCCGCCGCCACGAATGTAGACGCCCGAAGCCTCGCATAGCCGGCGGTCGTCCGTCGCCCAGAAATGCAGTTCCATCCCGCGGCCGGCAAAGTCCCGCCGCAGGATGAGATAATCCGCGCGTTCATAGACGATTTCATCGAAACCGAGCCGTTCGCGGTAGAAATCGCGCGTCTCGGCGATCGACAGCGACGGCAGCAGGGGCAGGACCTCCACCTCGTCCTCTTCCGTGAGCGCTCTCATCACGCGCCCTCGACGGTGTTGAAGCCTTCGAAAACCGGCGGCCCCTTGTAGAGATGACGGCTTCCGCCGGCATTCTTGTGCGCCTCGCGGAAAGCTTCCGACTTCGTCCAGGCGACGAAATCCTCCTCGGTTTTCCAAAGGGTGTGCGACGCATAAAGCGTATAACCCTCTTCGGGGAAGGATTTGCCGCGAAGCAAGCGGAACTCGACAAAGCCGGCGAGCTTGTCCAGGCTCGAATCACGGTTTTTCCACACAGCTTCGAACCCCGCCTCGTGGCCGGCCGCCACCTTGAAGCGGTTCATGGCGACGAACATCGACATCTCCCTTGCGCTTTCAGCATCTCACCGCCCTTCGCCGCCCAGGCGGGAAAGCGATGACATTGTCCCCGTTCGGGGCCGGACGAACCATGGAAACCCGCCGCGCCGACCGAGCCAGAGGAAATTGCACCAGATCGCCGGCGGCGTCAAAGCGCGCCGCGCGGCGCTGTGGCGCGTCCGGCATTTCCGGAACGAGACCGTCGCCACGCCCGGCCGCCATGCCGCACGGTCCGATCGGTGTGAAATCGTCGCCGGTAATTCTCGTCACCGCATGGTCCTCTCGCTCAATTCCTGCATCGCCCGTTCGAAGCTCGATTTCGAACCGTTCCGCAACGGAATGAAATTCGTTCCCGTCTTCTTGCAGCCTGTCTTCACGCGCAGGCAGGCATCGTGACTGATACAGTCGATCGGGCAGAAGACGCATTCGACCGAGGGCAGGACGGTATCGATGCGGGACACGGCTTCGCGCAGGCCGCCATCGTGGTGGATCAGCTGGGCGCCATGCCGTTCGGCGATCTGCCGGAGATGGGCGACCTGGCAATCGCGGCCGCCGACATAGAGGATGGCGCGTCCATCGAGCCCGACCTTCTCCGGCCGATCGACGGCCCCGACCGCGGCGGCGCGACCGTTGAAATGCTTGTTCCGCTGATTTTTCCTAGCCATTCTTCAATCCCCGTCCCGAGCGATGAACGTTCTGGAATCGTCAGATATATAAGTTGACAATCTCAGTAAAGATTAAAGTTGACCGCGATTGTCATATTATTTGCCGCCAAACTCCGAATGGCGTCCATGGCGGCGCCGGTGCCGATGGCAGGCCCGGAGAAGCGATGCAATTCGTCCCGGTCGCGCGCCGGCCCTTGACTTGCGGCCCTTTCACCCGAATATCGCCGGCAATCACGAAACCGGCGCCGGCCGGATCGCGAAAGAGGTAGAATATGGGTTACGGCGGAACATTCCTTCTCATCGTCATTCTGGTGATCATGGTCGCGGTCCTGTTCCTCGCGGTCCGCGGCATCAGCTGGGCGCAGAATGCCAAACAGGAACTCGAGGAAGAAGAGCGGCAGCGCCTGCTCCTCAAGAGTATCGGCGACGGCCAGCGCTCCATCGCCTCGGCCCTGATCTCGATCCAGTCGGATCTCGCCGATATCCGCAACCGCATCGCCGCGCTTGAAAACGGCATGAAGGATGGCAAATGAGGCGGATGGGAAGCCCTGCCCCGCCCTCGCAAGGAGACGATCGTGGCTGATTACTATACCTGGATAAAGGCGGTTCACCTGATCTGCGTGATGATTCTGGTCAGCGCCATGCTCCTGAACGGCTTCCTGTTCCGACATGTCGTCGCGAGCAGCCCCGAGGGCCGGCGCATGCTCGCCGCCGCCGTGACCTTCAACCGTTTCTTCGTCGGAACGGCGCTGACCCTCGTCTGGGTCGCGGGTCTCACCCTCGTCTGGATCCTCGGCGCCTACAAGGACGGCTGGTTCATGATGAAATTCGTGATCGTCTTCATCCTGTCCGGTATCCACGGCGCCCAGACGGGCCGGCTTGCCAAGCTGGCGAGATCGCCCGACAATCCGCCATCGGCATTCATGGTCAATTCCGGCATGGTCACGCTCCTGCTGGTGGCGGTCACTGTCTGGCTGGTCGCCGTCAAGCCGTTCTGAGCTTCCGTCCCCGACGTCGAAACCCTCCAAGCCCGGCTGGTCCGGGCTTTTTTCATGTCGCGATCGTCGCCGGATCCGTCGCCCTCCGACAAAAATTTACCGTTTGATAAAAATTTCGTTCTTTGTTAGCTTCAGGCAATCAAATTACAAAAAGAGGGGTTATCATGGGAAATCTCACTCCCGGCATACAGGGCGGGCGCCTGACGCCCGAACAGTATGAAGCCAACTTTTCCGATCTGCATCCCGCCTATGAACGCCATGAGGCGCTGGTTGCGGCCGACCGCTGTTATTTCTGCTACGACGCGCCATGCATGACGGCCTGTCCCACCGCCATCGATATTCCGATGTTCATTCGCGAAATATCGACCGGCAACACGCTGGGCGCCGCCAAGACCATCTTCGACCAGAACATCCTGGGCGGGATGTGCGCGCGCGTCTGTCCCACAGAAACGCTCTGCGAGCAGGCCTGTGTCCGCAACACGGCCGAGGAGAAGCCGGTGGAGATCGGACGCTTGCAGCGCTATGCAACCGACGCGGCCATGGCCATGGGCAAGCAGTTCTACAAGCGGTCGGTCCCGAGCGGCAAATCCGTGGGCGTGATCGGCGCCGGGCCGGCCGGCCTCGCGGCGGCGCACCGCCTTGCCCTCCACGGCCACAATGTGACGGTCTACGAAGCCCGTGAGAAGGCCGGCGGCCTCAACGAATACGGCATCGCGGCCTACAAGGCGCCGAACGACTTCGCCCAGCGCGAGGTCGACTACATCCTCACCATTGGCGGCATCGATGTTCTCGACGGTCAGATGCTCGGCCGAGACTTCACCCTCGACGATCTCCAGGCCCGGCACAACGCGGTCTTTATCGGCGCGGGCCTCGGCGACGTCAATGTGCTCAACACGCCCGGCGACCATATCAACGGCGTGATGGACGCGGTGGAATTCATTTCCCATCTGCGATCCGCCGACCGCAAGGCCGATGTGCCGGTCGGCCGCCGCGTCGTCGTCATCGGCGGCGGCATGACGGCGATCGACGCCGCCGTGCAGTCCAAACTGCTCGGCGCCGAAGAGGTGACGATCGCCTATCGGCGCGGCCAGGAGAACATGAACGCCTCCGAATTCGAGCAGGATCTCGCCTCTTCCAAGGGCGTGCTCATCCGCCACTGGCTGAAGCCCAGGGAAATCGAGCACAGGGACGGCCATGTCTCCGGCATCGTGCTCGAATATACCCATGTCGCGGACGGCGCGGTCAGGGGCACCGGCGAGACGATCACGATCGCCTGCGACCAGGTGCTGACCGCGATCGGCCAGAAGCTGGACATGACCGGCCTCGGCACTCTCAGGATCGACGGCGGCAAGATCGAGATCGATGCCGAGGGCCGCACCTCCGTCGCGGGCGTCTGGGCCGGCGGCGATTGCGCCGCGGGCGGACAGGACCTGACCGTCTCGGCGGCCGCCATGGGCCGGGACGCGGCCGAATCCATCCATCGTCATCTCACGGCCGCGCACGCGTCGGCTGCCGCTGTCGCCTGAGGGAGGAAACGACATGGCTGATATCCGCAACAATTTCGTCGGCATCAAGTCGCCCAATCCCTTCTGGCTGGCCTCGGCGCCGCCGACCGACAAGG
>JAGRLJ010000286.1:0-12991 GCA_020441805.1 Rhizobiaceae bacterium | reverse complement strand
GGCGGGCTGGGGCGGCGTGGTCTGGAAGACGCTGGGCGAGGAAGGCCCGCCGGTCGTCAATGTCAACGGCCCGCGCTACGGCGCCATCTGGGGCGCCGACCGCCGGCTTCTCGGCCTCAACAATATCGAGCTCATCACCGACCGGCCGCTCCAGATCAACTTGCAGGAAATGAAGCAGGTCAAGATGAACTGGCCGGACCGGGCCCTGATCGCCTCGATCATGGTGCCCTGCGTCGAGGAGAGCTGGAAGGCGATCCTGCCGCTGGTCGAGGAAACCGGCGCCGACGGCATCGAGCTCAATTTCGGCTGTCCCCACGGCATGTCCGAGCGCGGCATGGGCGCCGCCGTCGGGCAGGTGCCAGAATATATCGAGATGGTCGTGCGCTGGTGCAAGCAATATAGCCGCATGCCGGTCATCACCAAGCTCACGCCCAACATCACCGACATCCGCCGCCCCGCCCGCGCGGCCCATGCCGGCGGCACCGACGCCGTGTCGCTCATCAATACGATCAATTCGATCGTCTCCGTCGATCTCGACACTTTCGCTCCGCAGCCCACAGTCGGTGGCAAGGGCACGCATGGCGGCTATTGCGGCCCGGCGGTCAAGCCGATCGCGCTCAACATGGTGGCCGAGATCGCCCGCGATCCCGAGACCCAGGGCCTGCCGATCTCCGGCATCGGCGGCATCACCACCTGGCGCGACGCCGCCGAATTCCTGGCGCTCGGCGCCGGCAACGTGCAGGTCTGCACCGCGGCAATGACCTATGGCTTCAAGATCGTGCAGGAAATGATCTCGGGCCTCTCCAACTGGATGGACGAGAAAGGCCATCGCACGCTCGACGACATTACCGGCCGCGCCGTACCCAATGTCACCGATTGGCAGTATCTCAACCTCAACTATATCGCCAAGGCGCGCATCGATCAGGATGCCTGCATCAAATGCGGTCGCTGCCACATCGCCTGCGAGGACACGTCCCATCAGGCGATCACCGCGACCAAGAACGGCATGCGCCATTTCGAGGTCATGGAAGACGAATGCGTCGGCTGCAATCTCTGCGTCAATGTCTGTCCGGTCGAAAGCTGCATCAGCATGGTCGGCCTCGAGGCCGGCATGCTCGACGAGCGCACCGGCCAGACGGTCAACCCGAACTACGCCAACTGGACGACCCATCCGAACAATCCGATGGCGCGCCAGGCTGCCGAATAAACCGCCTGGCAAAAGGCGTTCCTCCCTGAACTGCCCGGGTGGTCTCCGCCCGGGCATTTTTGTCCGGAGCCCGTTCCAGCCGGAGCCCGCCTCGATACCGGACACCGCGAAGCGCACAGGGCGTCGATGCCGCCCCCGAACCGCGTAACGCTCAGGCAATCCCGTCGCCCAGCATCTTTTCGAGCGTCGCGAGCGTGTCCGCCTCCGCTGCCGGCTTATCCCAGCGCAGCCGGGAGATGCGCGGAAAGCGCATGGCGACCCCCGATTTATGGCGGGACGAACGCGCTATGCCCTCGAACGCGATCTCCATGACGAGCCCGTGGTTCTCGTCGGCGCGCACGGACCGCACGGGACCGAAACGCTCGACCGTATTGTCGCGCACATATTTGTCGATCAGCACCAGTTCCTCGTCGGAGAAGCCGAAATAGGCCTTGCCGACCGGCACGAGTTGACGGGCGCCGTTCTCCTCTTTCCACACGCCGAACGTATAGTCGGAATAGAAGCTCGANNCGCTTGCCATGTCCGCGCTGGGCATACATCAGCACTGCATCGACCGTATGCGGATCGCGCTTCCATTTGAACCACGGTCCCTTCTTGCGGCCGGGCAGATAGGGGGAATCCTTATGCTTCAGCATCACACCCTCGATGATCGGATGCGGCGGGTCCATTCGGAGCCGGTCGAGATGGTCCCAGCTCTCGAAGGACACCTGCGGAGACAGGTCGAAACGCACCGGATCGAGACCGCCCAGCAGCATCTCCAACCGTTCCCTTCGCGCGTCGTAGCCGAGCGGCCTGATATCCTCGCCATCGATCATCAGCAGGTCGTAGGCGCGCACGAAGACCGGATATTGCCGCATCACCTTGGCCGAGACCGTCTTGCGGTTCAGCCGCTGCTGGAGATCGGAAAAGGTGCCGGTCTGCTCGAGCGGCACGCCGACAAGCAGCTCGCCGTCGATCACCGCTTCGAAATCGAGCGCATCCGTCAGGTCGGGAAAGGCGCTGGAAATCTCGTCGCCGCTGCGCGAATAGAGCCGGCGCGCACCGCCTTCCGAACTGATCTGCACCCGGATACCGTCCCATTTCCACTCCGCGCGGTAATCGGCGATATCGAGCGCGTCGAAATCGCCCGTCTCCAGCGCCGGCGCCAGCATGACCGGGCGGAAAAGCGCCCGCGCCGCCTGCTCGGGCTTCGGCGCCCGGCCTTCGAGCCAGGCGAAGAAATCCCGGTAGGGCAGTTTCAGCCCGTGCCACATCTCCTCGATCTCGACGATCTCCCGGCCGCCGAAATCCGCCAGCGCCTGCTTGGCGAGCCGGGCCGAAACCCCGATGCGGAGCCCGCCGGTGGCGAGCTTGATGAGCGCGTAGCGTCCGGGCGGGTCCAGCCGGTCGAGAAGCGCCGCGAATTTCGCCGGCGCCTCGCTGCGGGAGGCGCGGGACAGACTTTCCACGACATGGGCGAGCGACGGATCGGGATCGTTGGCGGCGATATCCTCCGGCGCGGGCCAGATCAGCGAGATCGTTTCGGCAAGGTCTCCGACATAGTCGTAGGAACAGGAGAACAGGACCTCGTCGATGCGCTCGGTCGCAAGCGCGCGGATCACGGCCGGCTTGATCGCCGGAATGTCCAGCCCGCCATCGGTGAGCGCGGCCAACGCGTAGCCCCGATCCGGGTCGGGCGTGGAGGCGAAATAGTCCCTGAGCAGCGTCAGCTTGCCGTTGCGAGACGGTGTCAGGACGAGCCTGTCGAGCAGGTCCGAAAACGCCTTCATTCGTTCTCGTCCTCATAGCCGACGAGATGCAGCGGCCGCCCGACGATGCCCGCGATCTCGCACCAGCGGACCAGCGCCTCCTCACGGCCATGCGTGACCCAGATCTCCCCCGCGTCCACATCCCGGATCGTATCGGTAAGTTCATCCCAGTCGGCATGGTCGGAGAGGATGAGCGGCAGTTCGACGCCCCTTTGCTTCACGCGCTGGCGGATGCGCATCCAGCCGGAGGCGAACGCGGCGACGGGATCGGCGAAGCGCCGCGCCCAACGATCGGAAAAGGCCGACGGCGGGCAGACGATGATCTCGCCGGCGAAATCCCTGGTCCGCCCCTTCTCCAGCGTCGCCGGACGGAGTTCGCCCAGATCCACGCCCCGCGCCTGGTAATAGGACGAGATTTTCTCCAGCGCGCCGTGGATGAAGATCGGCCGGTCGTAGCCCGCCTCGCGCAACAGGCGGATCACGCGCTGCGCCTTGCCCAGCGCATAGGCGCCGACGAGATGCGTCCGCTCCGGAAATTGCGTCACCGACTGCATCAGCCGCGCGATCTCCCCGCGATCCTCCGGATGACGGAAAACCGGCAGCGCGAAGGTCGCCTCGGTGATGAAGACGTCGCATGGCACCGGTTCGAAGGTCGCGCAGGTCGGGTCGCGCCGCCGCTTGTAGTCGCCCGAGGCGACGATACGCATACCGTCCTTCTCGACCACGATCTGCGCCGAGCCCAGCACGTGGCCGGCGGGAACGAAGCGAACCGACACACCGCCGATATCGAAAGTCTCGCCGGGCGCGGCGACCTGCGCGCTGCCGGCAAAGTCCCCTCCATGGCGGATCGCCATGATGTCGAGCGTCTCCCTCGTCGCGAGCACCGCCGCATGGCCCGACCGGGCATGGTCGGAATGGCCATGCGTGACCAGCGCCCGCTCCACCGGCAGAACGGGATCGATAAAGAAGTCGCCCGGCGGGCAATAGAGGCCCTGGGGCATGGGCAGGAGAAGGTCGGACGCGCGCATGATGGCAAGATGGGGCGGCTGGCGTTGGAGTCAATATGCCTTGATAAATGCCCCGGCACCCCGTCCGTTCCCGTCAGCGCTCCGCAAGTACAAGCCGCGCGCCCAGAGCCACAAAGGCCGCGGCGAATGTCCGCCGCATCCATGCCATGACCCGGGGCCGGGTAACGACCCGGTCGCGCAGCACTGCGGCGAAAAGCCCGTAGATGGAAAAGACAGCGAAAGTCATCGCCATGAAGATACCGCTCATCTCGATCATCCGCGCCATCGGCGCCTCCACCGTCGGCGAGATGAACTGCGGCAGGAAAGCAAGGAAAAAGATCGACAGCTTGGGATTGAGGATATTGATCAGGACCGCCTGGAGGACGATGCGGACCGGCGACCGTGCGGCCGGACCGGCATCCACCCCGAGCGCCCCATCCGCGCGCCAGACCTGCCAGGCCATGTAGAGAAGATAGGCGACGCCCGCGAATTTGAAGGCTTCGAAGACGACGGCGCTCGCATGCAGGATGGCGGCGAGCCCCAGCATGGCGGCGAGGAGATGCGGCACGATGCCGAGCGTACAGCCGAAGGCGGCGATCACGCTCGCCTGACCGCCACGGCTGAGCCCCACGGCGAGCGTATAGATCGCACCCGTGCCGGGCGAGCCGACGACGATCAGGCTGGTAAGAAGGAATTCGATGCTCATGACGGGCTCCCGATATCAAAGCCCCTCTCCGCTATCCGATAGCGCCGGGCCGATATTGGACGAAATTGCGGCCCACCGCGCAGATATGCAGCGCTGGCGGGAAAGGCCCGATCACCGCAATGCGCGTGCCAGGGCGCCGGGCGTCAGTCCGAGAATGCGTCTGAAATGCCGCGTCATATGGCTCTGGTCGAAGAAGCCGCTTTGCACGGCCGCTTCCGCCAGAGGCGTGCCGCCGGCGATCAGCCGCCGCGCCAGAGCCACCCGGCGCTGCAACAGATAAGCATGCGGCGTAAGCCCCGTCTCCCGCGTGAAGGAGCGGACAATCCCAAACCGGCTCGTCCCGCAGAGCGCCGCCAAGTCGGCCAGGGATACCGAGCTGGCGGGCCGATCGTCGATCATTGCCCGGGCACGGCCCGTTTCCGGAAATATCGCTGACGCTCTTCGCCGCGCCGGGACCAGGCAATGGATGAGCAAGAGCGCGGCTTCCTCGGCCGCCAGTCCGTCGGCCTCCCGGCCCGTCACCCTGGCATAAAAGGCGTCGAACCGGCCGGCCAGACGGCGGTCGTCGAACACCGGATGGTGGAATTCGACATCGCTTGCCGGAGCGTCGATGCCATCGGCCAGTCCATGCATGACATCGGGGTCGAGATAGAGCATGCTCCACCGCCGGCCGCCATCGCCGATCGGCATTCCGTCGTGCACCTCACCGGGATTGACCGTGATCACCATGCCGGAACCGGCTTCCACGGTGCCGCGGCCACTGAAGGACCGTTGTGCGCCCTCACGGATCATGCCGATGCCGAACTGGGCGTGAATATGCCGTGGAAAGCTGTGTGCCGAGCGGGCTTCCACCGCATGGACGCCGGCGATCGAACATTTGAGAACGGTGAACGGCGCGGTCTTCATCGAAAAACGGGTTGCTCTCATTCAAAAGGGCCGCCCTTTCGAGCGGCCCCCATGAGAATTGGCCTCGGACAGGCCGGATCGCATCATGCAATCCCGGAAGGTCGGTTTAAAGCGAGGGCTGCCTCGCGATCTTCACCTGAACTCCCATGCCGGCCACGAGCACCGAATACTCATTAGACATCGGATCACCTTCCTTTCCGTTTGTTGACGTTAGTCACAATGTATGCCTGTTTTGCGCGATTGCAAGGGCATATCGGCCACTTATGGTAACATCCCTCCGACAACCGTGAGCAGGCATGGCGGGATCAGACATGCCCATCCGAGGGGATGTTCAGGACAGCCCCGCAATGTTTGCAATGCACCGCGTCGGCCTCGTGAAGGAAGAGACCGCACTCCTGGCAGGTATAGCGCACCTTGGACGGCCGGAA
The DNA here is from genome assembly GCA_020441805.1 of Rhizobiaceae bacterium. Taxonomy (GTDB): domain Bacteria; phylum Pseudomonadota; class Alphaproteobacteria; order Rhizobiales; family Rhizobiaceae; genus Rhizobium_E. The sequence goes on along the minus strand of JAGRLJ010000286.1, from coordinate 6,989 downwards.
GATGGTCTGGATCAGGCGCAGGAACAGCGACACGCCGAAGACCATGATCAGGATGGAGATGAGCCTGCCATGCTCGCCTATCAGCGTGATGTCGCCGAAGCCGGTCGTCGTCAGCGTCGTGACCGTGAAATACATCGCATCGAGGAAATTCCGCACGCCCGGATTGATATCGACCTGGCTCACGAAAACCAGCTCGGTCATGATGAAAAGGAAGATCACGAGATTGATCGCGCTCAGGATCACATCCTCATGGCGATGGAAGACCGCGAAGTCCGCCCTGAGCCTCTTCTGCACCCGGTAAGTCCGGAGCACGCGGAGAATGCGGAGGCTGCGGAGAAAGGAAAGCGTTCCGCCGAACAGCGGTACGATCAGCGACGCCATGGCGATCAGATCGGCGATATTGAGCAGGTTGAGGACGAACGCGCCTTTTCGGGGCGTGATCCAGAGGCGCGCGAGATAGTCCGCGCCCAGATAGATGCCGAATACGAGGTCCGTCCATTTGATCCAGGGTTCTCCGTGGAAATAGGTGACGACCACGAGGAAGAGTACGGTGGCGATATCGGCGATCAGGAGCGCATAGCGGAACCGTTCGGCCGTCTCGGACTTCCCCTCGTAGAGGGCCGCGATCCGCGCCTTCAATCTCAATTCTTCCATTCCGGCCCCGCCATCGATTTGCTGCCATGGTCTTACCCTCTGCCGCGACCGTGGTAAATCGGCCTTCGCCCCGCTGAAGCCCGCGCCGCGCCATGCCGGTTCCGGACTAGCGGAAAGGCACCGGGTCCTCTATTCAGCATCCATGATCTATCTGTTTCTTTTCATTGCCATCGCCGCTGAGGTCGTCGGCACTTCCGCCATGGCGAAATCCGACGGTTATACGCGGCTCGTGCCGAGCCTCGTCTCCTTTCTCAGCTATGGTCTGGCCTTCTACCTCCTGTCGCTGGTGACGCGCGTCGTTCCCGTCGGCATCGTCTATGCGGTCTGGTCCGGCGCCGGCATCGTGCTCGTGGCGGCCGCCGGCTGGCTGTTCTTCGGCCAGAAGCTCGACGCGGCGGCGACCGTCGGCATGGGCCTGATCGTCGCTGGCGTGCTGGTCATCAACCTGCTTTCGAAATCCGTCAGCCACTGATCGCCGATCATTGCTTTTCCGGCCGCGCTGGGGCATGGACGGGTCATGTCAGAGCGCTCTTCATGCATAATTCGCTGACCCGATACGCCACCGGCCGCGAGAAGCTGAAGGCGCATCTCGCCATGCTGCTTTTCGCGCTGCTGATCGCGGGTTCCTTCTCGCTCGGCGGCCTCGCCGCCACGCGCATGCCCGGTTTCGCGGTCAACCTGGTGCGCTATGCCGTCGCCACCGGCGCCATGGCCGCCTTCGGCGTCTGGATGTTCCGGTTCCGGCCGCGCGCGCCGGCATCGCCCTGGCGTTTCCTCCTGCTCGGCGGGCTGATGGCGGTCTATATGTCGACCATGTTCAAGGCGCTCGAATTCACAAGCCCGGTCGCCACCGGCGCGGTCTTCACGCTGATGCCGCTGATCAGCGCCGGCTTTGCCTGGCTGTTCATGCGGCAGGTCACGCGTCCGGGCGTGCTGCTGAGCCTCGTCATCGCGGCAATGGGCGCCATCTGGGTGATCTTCCGCGGCGACGTCGACGCGATCCTGTCCTTCGACGTCGGTCCGGGCGAAGCGATCTTCTTCGTCGGTGTGATCTGCCACGCCGCCTATGCGCCGCTGCTGCGCAAGCTCAATCGCGGCGAACAACCCTTCGAATTCGCCTTCTGGGGTGTCGCCGCCACCTTTCTCTGGCTCTTCATTCCAGGCGTTCCGTCGCTTCGCGGCGTGGACCTCGTCCATGTCCCGGCCATCGTCTGGATCGCGATCCTCTATCTCGCCACGATGACCACGGTCATCACCTTCCTGCTGCTGCAATATGCGTCGATGCGACTGCCGGCGCCGAAAGTGCTCGCTTACGGCTATCTCACGCCGAGCTTCATCATCGTGATCGAGGGCCTGATCGGCCACGGCTGGGTGCACCTCTCCGTCGCGGCCGGCGCACTGGTCACCGCCTGCGGACTCATCGTGATGGCCTTGCTGCCGGATTGAGCGTCGGGCTGTCCCGCCCGCGGGATCAGCGCGCCATCATCTTGTTCTTGATCAGGCCGATGACGATCTGTAGGATCGCACCGCCGACGCCGCCGCCGACCAGTTGGGCGACAAGCGCGCCGATATCCGCGCCGCCCGCCGGAGCCGCGCCCAGCACCTGCCCGGCGACGGTGCCGCCGCCCAGGCCGCCGATCGCACCGACGATCAGGTTGACGATCGGCCCGAGATCGGAATCCTTGATGGCCTTGCCGCCGCCGAGACCGCCGATGGCGCCGCCGACAAGCTGCGTGATGATACTTGTGAGGTCCATGGTCCTCTCCCTGTTTTCCCGTCTCCCAACGAGACGGGATATCATAAACCTCCCGGCTGTTCCTTCATAGCCGGGACTTCGGCCCGCCGATCGCCCTCCAGGCCGAGGCCGCCGAGAAACAATTGCTCGAGATAACGCGCCGCGTCCTCGAACCGTCCCTGGCCGTCCTTCTCCTGGCCGAGGACGGCCCGGACCTGGACGTCGAAGTCGGCATAATGCTGGGTGGTCGACCAGATCGAGAAGATCAGGTGATAGGGATCGCATCCGGCGATCTTGCCGGCCTTGGCCCAGGCGCGGATCACTTCCGCTTTCTCATCGACGAGTTGCTTCAGCGGACCCTTGAGTTCATCCTCGATCAGCGGCGCGCCGCGCAGCACCTCGTTGGCGAAGAGGCGGCTCTCGCGGGGAAAATCCCGCGCCATTTCGAGCTTGCGGCGGATATAGCTGCGAATCTCGCTCGCCGGATTGCCCTTGTCGTCGAATTCGCGCAGCGGATCGAGCCAGGTGTCGAGCACGCGCTCGATCAGGGCGCGGTGCATGGCCTCCTTGGTGCGGAAGTAATAGAGCAGGTTGGGTTTGGACATTCCCGCGACCTCGGCGATCTCGTCAATCGTGGCGCCGCGGAACCCGTGTCGGGAAAACACGTCGAGGGCGGCTTCGAGGATCTGCTCCTCCTTTGCCTCCTGGATGCGGGTACGGCGCTGGGTCTTCGCTGCCCTGGGTATCGCCATCGTCCCCCTGCCTCATCCCGCCCTCCGAAAAATGTCCGGGAGGACGTTCTTTTTCGGCTTGAGTGCGGCGAAAGAAATTGTAATGTTTACCAAACGGTCAAATTATTGGACAAATCGCAAATCAAACGCAAGTCCAATTCGGGGCACGAGCAAAAATCATCGGCTCCGGGACCATGGGAACAACAGGCGCACGGACTTCAGCCTGCGCGAGAGAGGCATGGATGCCAGGTCGTTCATGCGAAGAACCAGGGAGACGATCGTGACCGCACCCGGCGAGAATATGCGTATCAATGGCGACCGGCTTTGGGATTCGCTGATGGAAATGGCCAGGATCGGCCCGGGTATCGCCGGAGGCAACAATCGCCAGACCCTGACCGACGCCGATGGTGAAGGCCGCCATCTCTTCAAGAGATGGTGCGAGGCCGCGGGCATGACGATGGGTGTCGACAAGATCGGCAACATGTTCGCGACCCGGCCCGGCACCGATCCGGACGCCCTGCCGGTCTATGTCGGCTCGCATCTCGACACACAGCCAACCGGCGGCAAATTCGATGGCGTGCTCGGCGTGCTGGCCGGCCTCGAAGTCGTCCGCTCGATGAACGACCTCGACATCAGGACCAGGCACCCGATCGTCGTCACCAACTGGACCAACGAGGAAGGCGCCCGTTTCGCGCCCGCCATGCTGGCCTCCGGCGTGTTCGCGGGGGTCCATAGCCTGGATTTCGCCTATGGCCGGCAGGACCCCGAGGGCAAGGCTTTCGGCGACGAACTCAAGCGCATCGGCTGGATGGGCGACGAGGAGGTCGGCGCCCGCAGGATGCATGCCTATTTCGAGTATCATATCGAGCAGGGTCCCATTCTCGAGGCCGAGGAAAAGACGATCGGCGTCGTCACCCACTGTCAGGGCCTGTGGTGGCTCGAATTCACGCTGACCGGCAGGGAGGCGCATACCGGCTCGACACCGATGAACTTGCGCGTCAATGCCGGCCTCGCCATGGCCCGCATCCTCGAAATGGTGCAGGACGTGGCCATGGAAAACCAGCCCGGCGCCGTCGGCGGCGTCGGCCAGGTCTTCTTCTCGCCCAATTCGCGCAATGTGCTGCCGGGCAAAGTCGTCTTCACCGTCGACATCCGTTCGCCCGACAAGGAGAAGCTCGACCGCATGCGGGCGAAGATCGAGGCGGAAGCGCCGAAGATCTGCGACGCTCTCGGGGTCGGCTGCTCCGTCGAGGCCATCGGCCATTTCGCGCCGGTGACCTTCGATCCCGCGCTCGTCGCCTCCGTCCGCAAGGCGGCCGAGGATCTGGGCTACAGCCACATGAACCTGATTTCCGGCGCCGGCCACGACGCCTGCTGGGCCGCCAGGGTGGCGCCCGCCACCATGATCATGTGCCCCTGCGTCGGCGGCCTGTCCCACAATGAAGCTGAGGACATTTCCAGGGAATGGGCCGCCGCCGGCGCCGACGTGCTGCTGCGCGCTGTGGTCGAGACGGCGGGGATCGTGGAGTGACCGTTTATGGAACTGCTCAACAGCATCCGGGACTATTTTTCAGGCAGCGGTCACACGCCCTGGAAATTGGTTCCGGTGCTGATAACTTGCTGCGTCGGAGTTCTTGTCGCATTGTTGTTCTGGCGAGAAGCGGAGAATAACGCATTTGACCGCATCGCCGAAATAAACGGTTTGGAAGCCGGGAAATTACGACTGGAAGAAAAAATAGATCGTCTTGAAAAAAACATAAGCTCAAACGAGACCGAAAACAGGTCGCTCAAAAAACAACTCGATACAACTCAAAGAGCGTATGAAAAATTAGCAATTGACGCCGCGCAACAAAAAGAATTACTTGAAAAGAAAGCAGAAGATTCGTTTGAACTTGGCAAACAGCAAGGCCGAAGAGAAACCGTATCTTTGAAAGCTTATCAATCAGAACAGTCCGATTTGGACAGTCGACTTCAAGCGGAAAGATCGGAAAACGCCGCGCTGCGCGAAAAGATCAAAGAGATGGAGGCAGCGTCATTCGACGAAAGCTCGGAATACCGGCAACGGGAACAAACGCTTAAGGAACGTGAGAACTCCCTACAGCTGGAGATAGATCGTCTGAAAAGCAAGCTGACCGAGCGCCAGCAATCCGCCAACGATCTTACCGCGGAAACCCAGTCGGATAACGTGACCGCATGCGCACCGTCTGGAGAGCCGAGAACGGTCGGGCAAGGAGACTATGTAGACCATTGTGAAAGCGGTACGACAATTGTCGTAGGTCGCATATACAGTGTTGGGCCTAACCCATACGCGAAGCTTATCGTCAACGGCAATGAGAATAAACTTTCCCTCGGCAAGAAACTCGACCTGTCGAGCGAGTGCTACGTATCTCTTCTAAGGTTCGAGCGAACGGAGAAGCGCAATACGGCGCCCGTTTTGCGATTTGGCTGTGGTTAAGGAGGTTATCTATGACCAGCAAAATCATCAAGGGCGGCACCATCGTCACCGCAGACCTCACCTACAAGGCCGATATAAAGATCGAAGACGGCCGGATCGTCGAAATCGGCCAGAATCTCGCAGGCGGTGAAGTGCTCGACGCCACGGGCTGCTATGTCATGCCCGGCGGCATCGACCCGCATGTCCACCTCGAAATGCCTTTCATGGGCACCTATTCCACCGACGACTTCGAAAGCGGCACCCGCGCCGGGCTTGCCGGCGGCACGACCATGGTCGTCGATTTCTGTCTCCCCGGTCCCGACCAGTCGCTGCTGGAAGCGCTCCAGATGTGGGACAACAAGACGTCCCGCGCCAATGCCGACTATTCGTTCCACATGGCGATCACAGGCTGGAACGAGCGCGTCTTCAACGAGATGGAAACGGTGGTCAAGGACAAGGGCATCAATACCTTCAAGCACTTCATGGCCTATAAGGGCGCGCTGATGGTGAACGACGACGAGATGTTCGCCTCGTTCCAGCGATGCGCCGAACTCGGCGCGCTGCCGCTCGTCCATGCCGAGAACGGCGACGTCGTCGCCTCGATGACCGCGAAACTTCTGGCCGAGGGCAACAACGGCCCCGAGGCGCATGCCTATTCCCGGCCGCCCGAGGTCGAGGGCGAGGCCACCAACCGCGCCATCATGCTGGCCGATATGGCCGGCGTGCCGCTCTATGTGGTCCACACGTCCTGCGAACAGGCGCACGAAGCCATCCGCCGCGCCCGGCAGAAGGGCATGCGCGTCTATGGCGAACCGCTGATCCAGCATCTCACGCTCGACGAAAGCGAATATTTCGACAAGGACTGGGATCATGCCGCCCGCCGCGTCATGTCGCCGCCTTTTCGCAACAAGCAGCACCAGGACAGCCTGTGGGCCGGCCTGCAATCCGGCTCGCTCTCGGTCGTCGCCACCGATCATTGCGCCTTCACCACCGAACAGAAGCGCACCGGCCTCGGCAATTTCGCCAGGATTCCCAACGGCACCGGCGGCCTCGAAGACCGCATGCCGATGCTCTGGACCCATGGCGTGAACACCGGTCGCCTGACGATGAACGAATTCGTCGCCGTCACCTCGACCAACATCGCCAAGATCCTCAACGTCTATCCGAGGAAGGGCGCGATCCTCGTCGGGGCCGATGCCGATATCGTCGTCTGGGACCCCAGGCGCTCCAAGACGATCTCGGCCAGGTCGCAGCAATCGGCGATCGACTACAATGTCTTCGAGGGTAAGGAAGTCACCGGCCTGCCGCGCTTTACGCTCACCCGCGGCGACGTGGCGGTCGAGGAATCGACGGTCCGGACGAAGGAAGGCCATGGCCGGTTCGTCCGGCGCGAACCGTTCCAGGCGGTCAACCGGGCGCTCTCGACATGGAAGGA
>JAGRLJ010000285.1:756-2286 GCA_020441805.1 Rhizobiaceae bacterium | reverse complement strand
ACCGCGGTCTTGCCGGTCTGGCGGTCGCCGATGATCAGCTCGCGCTCGCCGCGGCCGATCGGGATCATCGCGTCGATCGACATGATGCCGGTCTGCACCGGGACGGAAACGGATTTCCGTTTGATGATGCCGGGAGCGATCTTCTCCATCGGGTAGCGGGCGGCGGCGTCGATGTCGCCCTTGCCATCGACCGGTTCGCCGAGGGCGTTGACCACGCGGCCGAGGACGGCTTCGCCGACGGGCACGGAGAGCAACTGGCCGGTGGTGCGGCACTCGGAACCTTCGGTGACCGCGGTGTAGTCGCCGAGAAGCACGACGCCGACTTCGCTTTCCTCCAGGTTGAGGGCCATGCCGGTCACGCCGCCGTCGAATTCGATCATCTCGTTGAGCATGACGCCCGAGAGACCTTCGACCTTGGCGACGCCGTCACCAACCTGGCGGACCGTTCCGACGTTGGTCTTCTCGACGGCGGACGAAATGCCGGCGATCTGTTGTTCGAGTTCCTGGAGGATGCTGCTCATTGGGAGAGGTGGCTGGTATTCAGTGTTCGTGTTTCAGCAAAAGGGAGAATCAGAAGGCGCGGGCGAGGCGGTCGAGGCGGCCCTGGACGGAACCGTCGAGCACATCGTTGCCGACGCGGATGCGCAGGCCGCCGAGCAGCTTGGGCTCGACCTTGTATTCGACGTTCAGGCCGGTGCCGTAGTCTTTCGCAAGACCGGCCACCACGCGCTGGCGGGAGGCTTCGTCGAGCGGCACGGCGCTCTCGATGACCACGTTGCGGCGGTCCGCATCGAGGCGGGCGAGGCGCTGGATCGCGACGAGGATGGCGCGGTAGTCGCGGGGTTTCTCCTCGACGAGCTTGGACACCACGGTGCGCATGCGGGACTCGTCGAGCCGGCCGCCGACCATGCAGAGGCCGAAGAGACGGCGGGCGTTCGAAGCGGCGACCTTGGAAATCTTCATCGTCGGGTGCGGTGGAAATCAGTGGATCAACCTTCGACCTTGGCGAGCGCCTCTTCGTTGATGCGCTTCTGGTCGTCTTCGTTGAGAACCTTGCCGGTGACCTGCGAGGCGGTGGCGGCGACGAGGCGGCCGAACTCGCGCTTGATCTCGGCGCTGATGCGCTCGCGGTCCGCCTTGGCGGCGGCTTCGGCCTTGGTGAGGATCTGCTGGGCCTGGGCGATCGCCTCCTGGGCCTTCTGCTCGGAAAGCACGGCGGCGCTGGTCTTCGCCTCCTCGATGAGACGGTTGGCGTCCTCGTTCGCCTTGGCGATGGCCGCGGCGGTCGTCGCCTCCGACTCGGCGAGTTGTTTCTCGATGCGCTTCAGTTTCTCCTCGCCCTCGGCGATGCGGAGACGGCGCTGCTCGAGCATCGCCTGGATCGGACCGAAGGCGAATTTCTTCAGGATGAAGACGACGAGCAGGAAATTGATCACCTGTGCGATGAAGAACGGCGTGTTGAGGCCGAAGGTCTTCTGGATCGTATCAAGGACGGACGCGTCCCCGGCGGCGGCGAGAATGGTGATCATG
>JAGRLJ010000285.1:0-704 GCA_020441805.1 Rhizobiaceae bacterium | reverse complement strand
CTTAGAACGGCACGGCGAAGGCGGAGAGGATGAAAATCCCCTCGATGAGCGCGGCCAGAATGATCGAGATCACGAGGATCGGGGTGGCGGCGCCGGGATTGCGGCCGGTGGCTTCCGCGGCTTTGGCGCCGAGGATGCCGATACCGAGACCGCCACCAAGGGCGGCGAGCGCGACAGCGAATGCTTTGGTCATTGGATTCTGTGTGTTTGTTGGTTGTGGTATCCGGCGGCCCCCACGGTCATGCCATGGTCAGACCGCAGAAAGGATCAATGGTGGGCTTCGTCGCCGTGGTCGCAGATCAGTTTCAGGAAGATCGCGCCGAGCAGGGTGAAGACCAGGGCTTGGACGAAGCCGACGAGCAGCTCCATGAAGTAGAAGGGGAGCGCCGGGAGGAACGCGAGTTTCTCGGGAACCAGCGCCATCAGGGACTCGAGCGTCTGCTCGCCGCCGTAGATGTTGCCGAAAAGACGGAAGGTGAGGGCGACCGGGCGGATGGCGATGGAGATCATTTCCAGCACGCCGACGAAGAGGAAGATCGGGATCATCATCGCGAGCATCAGGCCGCCGAAGCTGCCCTTGGGTGCGAAGATGTGGGCCATGAAACCTTTCAGGCCGTTCTCGCTGATGGCCCACACGAACCACATGATGGCGAAAACGGTGGCCATGGCGGCGGTCATGTTGACGTCGGCGTTGCCGCCGCGCA
>JAGRLJ010000284.1 GCA_020441805.1 Rhizobiaceae bacterium | reverse complement strand
TCGTCGATGAAGAGCACGTCGCGCTCCTCGAGATTGGTGAGAAGTGCCGCGAGGTCGCCGGCCTTGGCGATGACGGGACCCGAGGTCGAGCGAAAATTGACCCCCAGTTCCTTGGCCATGATCTGGGCCAGCGTCGTCTTGCCGAGGCCGGGCGGACCGACGAAAAGAACATGATCGAGCGCTTCGCCCCGGTTCTTCGCCGCCTCGATGAAGATCTTGAGATTGGCGCGCGCCTCGGCCTGGCCGGTGAACTCGTCGAGCGACTGCGGCCGGAGCGCGGTGTCGATATCGTCGCCGCGCCGTTCCGGCGTCAGGAGCGCATTGGGACCGGTCATGGCAACAGTTCCATTCCGGGGACGGATTTGGCGGCCGTCCTGTCGAACGTCACCGTTGTCCGGCAGCCGGCCTTGAGGCTGGACCAGGCAATCAGATGGTCGGCGAGGTCCTCTACCCGCTCATCATCGCCATTGATCAAGGCGTCCAGTTCCTCCGTATGCTCGACAATCAGGCTGTCGGCCGACATCAATCCGCGGAGCATCGCAACGATGGCCGGCATCGGATATTCCATGCGCTTGCGAAGAACCCATACGGTTTCCGCAAGTGCCACGGCACTGAGGAACGCCGGATCCTCCGGCGTTCGTCCGGTCAGAAAGCCTCGTGCCGCCGCGTTCTGGCGTTCATCTTCGTCGACCAGGAAGCGGACCAGAACATTCGTATCGATGCCAATCATTTGCGGGACTCGGACCATTCTTTCGAAATCCGCAAATCGTCCTCCGCAGCGGTCTCCATGACGGACTCGTTCATGTCCTCGATCGTGAGGGAAACGCCGTTCGGCGGCGTTCCCAGCATCCCGGCGAGATCACGAAGCTTTCTATTCTTGGGTACGGCGACGACCTGCCCGTTGCGAACCGTCACATAGAAACGCGTCCCCGGCGCGAGATTGAGGACATCGCGAACGTCTTTCGGAATCGTCAGTTGACCCTTTGCGGTCATGGTCGTGAATGCACCCATTTCTTACGAACTCCGGGATTTCCTACCTTGAGCATCATAGTAAGAAAAACGACCCCGAACAATCACCGCGCCAGTTCCTTGAGCCCGAGCCTGATCAGCTTGGCGCTGTCGGCGCCCTCTCCGCCATTCTTGAGCGCCGCCGCCACCGCATTCGCAGCCTGGTCGCGGGAATAGCCGAGATTGGTCAGTGCCGAGACCGCGTCGGACACCGGTGCGGCGGCGACGCCCTCGCCGATCTCCTGCTTGAGACCGATATGAACGGCTTCTCCGGCGAAAGCCGGCGCCTTGGCCTTGAGTTCGGTCAGGATGCGGACCGCGACCTTCGGGCCGACGCCGGGCGCGCGGGAGATCGCCGTCTTGTCCTGAAGCGCGATCGCATTGGCGAGTTCGGACGGGGTCAGCGTGGACAGGATCGCGAGCGCCACCTTCGACCCGACCCCTTGCACGATCTGAAGCAGGCGGAACCATTCGCGCTCCAGCGCCGACAGGAAGCCGAAAAGCTTGAGCTGGTCCTCACGGACATAGGTCTCGATGAACAATATGACGGCCTCGCCCGCCGATCCGATACGCGAGAGCGTCCGCGCCGAACAGAAGGCGACATAACAGACGCCGTGCACATCCACGAGGACGTGATCCTCGCCGATCTCCTCGATCGTCCCCTTGAGCTTGCCGATCATATGCCATGTCCGATCATGAGGATGCCTTCAGAGATGGGTTCGCGAAGAGCATGCCGATAAACCTCGCTCCCCATCGGGCAGGCGATGCCGGCCACGTGCGTCAGAAGGAAGAAGACAATCGGCGTCCTCCCACGTTACCGAGAACAAGTCAAGAACACTATGCCAGCGCCACCTTCATCCGGGCGCGGGCTCCGCCGAGATGATGCGCGTGGCAGATGGCGATGGCGAGCGCGTCGGCGGCGTCGTTGCCCTGGAACTGCGCCTTGGGCATCAGAACTTTCAGCATCATGTGGATCTGCTGCTTCTCGCCGTGGCCGACACCGATCACCGCCTTCTTCACGGCATTGGGCGCATATTCGGCGACCGGCAGGCCGGCGCGCGCCGGCACCAGCATGGCGATACCGCGCGCCTGCCCCAGCTTCAGCGTCGCCGTCGCATCCTTGTTGACGAATGTCTGTTCGACCGCCGCCTCGTCGGGACGGTGAAAATGGAGCACGTCGGCGAGACCGTCGTGAAGCTGGCAGAGCCGGGAGGCCAGGTCGGCCTTGTCGTCGGAGGTCACGGTGCCCGACGCGACGAAGCGCAGCGAGTTTCCGAGCGTCTCGATGACGCCCCATCCCGTGCGCCGGAGGCCAGGGTCGATGCCGATGATTCGAATCATGCTGTTCATGGCAATGTTATAAATCCTCGGGCCTCCGCCCGCCATCGGGCGCGAGTCGGAGCCCTCGGCACGAGACCGAGGATCACATCGCAGGTGGGCGAGGTTTGCCGGCAACCTTGCCTCCGACTCAACTTTATTTGATTTTTTTCAAGTTCCATCCGGTTGGTTAACCGCGAATTAAACGGTTTGGCGAGAAGAATCGGGTTTGAAGAGGGAAGGCAGACAATGCCTCGGGGAACATGGGACGCGCTGAGGCCTGCGCGGCGGCGCCGTCGCAACCCTGTTCCGCGCCATCGATACGGAGCCGCACATGCCCAGGATCCTTCAATCCCTGCAAGGAAAAATCATCGCCATTATCCTGATGCTGATCGTCATATCGGAAAGCGCGCTCGCGCTCCTGAGCTATTCCAGCTCCGATGCGATCTTCCTCGACCAGACCAAGACTTCGATGCAGAGCATCCTGACCTTCCGGTCCGCCAATCTTGCAAGCGAGCTCAGGCAGATCACCGACCAGGCGGCATCCCTGTCCAAGATCGAATCGCTTGGCAAATCGATGGTGAACCTCAAGAGCGGCTGGAAGTCGCTCGACAGGAATCCGGGAGACGCCAGGAAGGAGCTCCAGCAATATTTCGTCACCCAGAATCCTCACCCCGCCGATGAGCGCGAGAAGCTCGCCAGGCCGGAGGGGCCGGGCGGCTACTATTATTCCGCCCATGAGGAATTGCAGCCTCAGCTCGCGAAGGTGCTGGCGGCCACGCCTTTCAAGGACATGCTGATGCTCGATGCCAAGGGCAATGTCATCTATTCCTACAAGAAAGCCGATACGTTCGCGGAAAATGCGACCGATGCGAAATTCGCCGCGACAGGTCTAGGCAAGGTCTTCGCGCAGACCATGGCCAATGTGGAAAAAGCGGAGGCCGACGATGTGCCCGGTGCGTTCTCAGGCCTGGCGATGAACCGCGCCACCGGCAAATCCGACATGTTCGCAGCGGTGCCGCTCGTCAATCTCGGCCAGTTGCGCGGCATCTTCGTCTTCCAGGTGCGCGATGACGTGATCGGAAACATCCTGTCGATGGGCATTCCCGCCGGAAGTTCGGAAAAGACCAATATCGTCACGCCCGATGGCACGGTCATCGGCGTCGACGACCGGGGCCTGCTGACAATCGCCGCCGACCGGCCGGACGAAGGCCGCGATGCGGCCGCCGCCAATGACGGCATGTCCGTCAGGCGTTTCGCCCGCGCCGACGGCGACGCGACGAGTTTTAGCATCCCGCTCGTCAGCGGAGGAACCAGCTATCTGATTTCGGAAAGCGTTCTCGACAGCGAGCTGCAAGCCGGCTCGCTGCGGATCGCGAGCCTGCTGGCGCTCGCCGGCACCGTCGTGCTCGTGCTGACCTCGGCCGTCGCCTGGTTCGTGCTGCACCGCATGTTCGGCCCGCTCGGCCGGCTCGCGACGGCGACCGAGGCCGTGGCCGCCGGATCGCTCGACATCCGGATCGAGGGCGAGGCGCGCAACGACGAGATCGGCGCCATGTCGCGGTCACTTGCGGGTTTCCGCGACACGCTTGTCGCCCAGCGCAGCCTCGAAGCCCAGGCCAGGGCGGCGCAGGCGGCGGAGGAAGAAGGCCGTCGCTCCCGCGCCGAACAGCAATTGCGCGAGGCCGAAACGCTGCAAACCGTGGTGAGCGCGCTCGGAGAAGGCCTTACGCGCATGGCGCGGGGCGATCTGGCCTACCAGATCGACGCACCCTTCCCACCGGCTCTCGAAAGCCTGCGCCACGACTTCAACGCCTCGGTCGGCCAGCTTGCCGAGGCGCTGACCGCCATCGGCCGCAATTCCAATGCCGTCAGGGCCGGAACGGAGGAGATGCGCGTCTCGGCCGACCAGCTCGCGGAACGCACGGAACGGCAATCCGCCTCGATCAGCGAAACGGCCGCCGCGATCGGCCAGATCACCGGCGCGGTCCGACAGCAGATGGAGCGTGCCGAGGCGGCCACGCGGATCGCCCGCGATGCCGACGAAGGCACACGGGCCTCGACCGAAATCATGGGGCAGACGATCCGGGCGATGGAGGCGATCCAGAACTCGTCGCAGCAGATCAACACCATCATCTCCGTCATCGACGAAATCGCCTTCCAGACCAATCTGCTGGCGCTCAACGCCGGCGTCGAGGCGGCGCGCGCCGGCGAATCCGGAAAGGGTTTCGCCGTGGTGGCGCAGGAGGTCCGCGAACTCGCCCAGCGTTCGGCGAAAGCGGCGAAGGAAATATCGAGCCTGCTTGCGAAATCGACCACCGAGGTCGAGGCCGGGGTGTCGATGGTCGAGAAGGCCGGCCAGGCGCTGACCACCATTGGCGGTCATGTCGAGGCGATCAACCGCCAGATCGCGGCAATGATGGATTCGACGCGCGAGGAGGCGGAGACGCTGCGCGGGATCAACAATTCGGTGACCCAGATCGAGGGCATGACGCAGCAGAATGCCGCGATGGTCGAGGAAACGACCGCATCCATTCACCAGTTGGCACAGGAGGCCGGAGAAATGGACGGCCGCATCGGCCGTTTCCAGCTTGCCGATCCCGGCGCGGCGATCTGGCGCAAGGCCGGCTGATCCGGGTCCGTTGTCCGGCGGTCGGGGCTCATGCCGTGGCCGGCCTCATGTTGCCGGCCACATCTTGATTCTCCCCGCGAGAGGGGCCAACTGTGCGGGATAGGCTCGCGGAAGGACCCGCCATGATCCCGTTCTCCATTCTCGATCTCTCGCAAGTCGTCGAAGGCGGCTCCGTGGAAGAGAGCTTCCGCAACACCGCGCGCACGGCCCAGGCCGCCGAAAATGCGGGCTACCTGCGCTACTGGCTGGCCGAGCATCATGGAATGCCCGCCGTGGCGAGTTCAGCGACGGCGGTGCTGATCGGCCATGTCGGCCATGCCACGTCGAGGATCCGTATCGGCTCCGGCGGCATCATGCTGCCCAATCATTCGCCGCTGGTGGTTGCCGAGCAGTTCGGGACGCTTGCGGCGCTCTTCCCGGGCCGCGTCGATCTCGGTCTCGGCCGGGCGCCAGGCACGGACATGCGCACCGCCCGCGCGCTACGCCGCGATCTCGAAGCCGGCGCCCACAATTTCCCCAACGACATTCTCGAGCTCAAGCGCCTCTTCGGCCCGGCGGAAGAGGGACAGATCCTCGCCATGCCGGGCGTCGGCACGAATGTGCCGATCTGGCTGCTCGGGTCGAGCCTCTATTCGGCCCATCTCGCCGCCGCCCTCGGCCTGCCCTATGCCTTCGCCTCGCATTTCGCGCCCGATGCGCTGATGGACGCCATCGCCATCTATCGCGAACGTTTCCAGCCGTCCGGGCAGCTCGAGCGGCCCTATGTGATGGCCGGCATCATGGGCGTGGTCGCCGAGACCGACGAGGAGGCGCGCTATCACTTCACCTCGGCGCAGCTCCAGTTCATCAATCTCAGGCGCAATGCCCGCGGCTATTTTCCGAAACCGGTGCGGAACATGGACGGCCATTGGACGGAGATGGAACGCTACAATGTCGAGCATACGCTGCAATATGCGATCGTCGGCTCGCCGGAGACGGCCGAGCGCGATCTTTCGGAATTCGTCCGCGTCACCGGCATCGACGAACTGATCATCTCCATGCCGATCGCCGATATCGAGGCGCGGCTGAAATCCATCGCGCTCTTCGCCGGGCTGGACAGGATTGTCAGAAAAGCCGCCTGAAAAGGGCAGGAATTTGCCGCTGTGATCCGGTCGAGGACAAACGTCACAGAATCCGCGTCGTCATCCTCGGCACAAGGCCGAGGATGACGAAGGAGGATAGGCCGAGCGCCGGCCGGCGACCACTTCAGGCTCGCGCGAACCCGGTTCCGGATCAGGCCGAAAGCCTGGCGATCACGTCCTCGGGAATATCCATATTGGTATAGACGTTCTGGACGTCGTCGTCGTCCTCGAGCGAGTCGGTCATCTTCATCATCGACTGCGCGCGGTCCTCGTCGACCGGGACGGTGTTCTGCGGCTTCCAGATCGCCTTGACGGTCGAGGCTTCACCGATCAGACCTTCCAGGGCCTTGGAGACTTCGTTGATGGATTCGAAGGCGCAATAGATATAGTGGCCTTCCTCGTCGGTCAGCACGTCGTCCGCGCCGGCCTCGATCGCGGCTTCCATCATCTTGTCGGCGTCACCAGCCGAGAGCGGATAGACGATCTCGCCGACATGGTCGAAGGAGAAGGAGACGGACCCGGTCTCGCCAAGCGCGCCGCCGGCCTTGGTGAAGATCGAGCGGACACTGGAAGCGGTGCGGTTGCGGTTGTCGGTCAGCGCCTCGACGATGACGGCGANNCGGGGCCATAGCCCTCGTAGCGGACCTGATCGTAGGTTTCCGCATCCGCGCCGGAGGCTTTCTTGATCGCACGGTCGATATTGTCCTTCGGCATCGACTGGGCCTTGGCGTTCTGGATCGCCAGGCGGAGCGCCGCATTCATCGAGGGGTCGGGCAGGCCCGTTTTCGCGGCCACGGTGATTTCGCGCGCGAGCTTGGAAAAGAGCTTGGACCGGATGGCGTCCTGACGCCCCTTCCGGTGCATGATATTCTTGAACTGTGAATGGCCGGCCATGGCACCCCTGTATCGTCTCTGTCGTTGGATGCGGCCTTATATGGCCGGAAATGCCGCCGTTCAAGGCCCCGGAGCGTCAGAGTCCCTTGAGAAGGTAGATCGTCGGCCGCCGAGGACGACGACTTACCCGGAGGTTCACGACCAGAAATCGGGCACCGTCTCCGAAAGCCTCGCCCCGATCCGCAAGGGCGCGATCTTCTCGGCGAGACCGGTGCGATCGGAAATCTCGACGCCCAGGCCACAGACAGCCGCCGGGCCGGAGGCCGCCTCGAAGCGTCCGCGCGGCACCTTGCTCAGGAATCGGCTGAGCGGTTCCTCCTTCTCCATGCCGAGCGAGGAATCGTAGTCGCCGCACATGCCGGCATCCGACATATAGCCGGTGCCACCGTTGAGGATCTGGTGGTCGGCGGTCGGTACATGGGTGTGGGTACCGACGACGAGACTGGCCCGGCCATCGACGAAATGGCCGAAGCACTGCTTTTCGCTCGTCGCCTCCGCATGGAAATCGAAGACGACGGCGTCGGCCTGTTCGCCGAGCGGACATGCGGCGAGGACCGCCTCGGCGCTCTTGAACGGATCGTCGAGGTCGGGATGCATGAAGACACGCCCCATGATGTTGGCGACGAGCACGCGGGCGCCGTTGCGCGCGACATAGACCCCCGACCCCCGGCCCGGCGTCCCCGCCGGATAATTGGCCGGGCGCAGGAA
>JAGRLJ010000283.1:2041-2204 GCA_020441805.1 Rhizobiaceae bacterium | reverse complement strand
TCTCGCGCAGCTCCGCCGTCGGCGGACGCACGATGATGTTGTTGGGAATGACCTCGCCCGAAGGGCCCAGCGCGAAATCCGGCTTCCATGAATTGCGCAGGCGGGACAGGCGGAAGACCTGGGTCTTGTAGATATCCTTGATCGGGTTGAAGCCGCCGTTCAT